>JACQFS010000026.1 GCA_016199935.1 Verrucomicrobiota bacterium | reverse complement strand
GACATTTTGCGCGACGCCAAGGCCGACCAGCACGCCGCCGCGAACGCCGCGCACAAGCATCACTGGTTCGAGTATGGCGAGATCTGCCTCCACATCGCCGTGGTGCTTTGCTCGCTCGTGCTGCTGACGAATCAGAAACTTTTCCTCCACGTCGGCCTGGCGGCGACGATTGTCGGACTGATCATCGCCGTGTTCGCCTACCTCGTGGAACATCATGCCGAAGAGCGCGAGGCCGACGCCAAACCGGCCGCCGTCGCGCCAGCCAAACACTGAGGCGGGCAGGGCGGAAATCCGCTTTCCAAAAAACCTCCGCCCCCTTACTCCTTTGCCCATCCATGAGCGCCCTGCTGCCTGACAAATTCGTGAAGATGGAAACCGTCCACGACTCGGAGGTCATTGAACAGATAGGTTTCGTGGAAATTTCCAAGCGGCTCTACGTGAAATTGCGCGGCGGCGCCACGCCGGTTTGCTACGAGAACGTCCCGCGCTTCCGCTACGCCGGTTTCCTCACCGCGCCGCGCAAGGACGAATACTTCAAGACCTACATCAAGGCGACCTACCTCAGCAAACCCGTGGCAAAACTGCCGGGGGAGTGAGCCGAATGGCGGAAGATGGGAAAGCGAAAATCGCGAAACGAGTCATCAGCCGGCCACCACTTCGCCCGGCGCGGCTTTCATCGCGTCCGAGTCGAGGCCGTTGGCCTGGCACCAGTCACGGTAGGCGAAGGGGGAAATTTCACTCGGCTTGATTTCGCTGCGGCCGCCCCAGAAGACGTTCGTATAGCCGACCTCGACGCCGGCCTCGCGCAGATGCTGGTCAATCGCCGCCTTGTGCGCGAGCACGAGCGGTTTCTCCGTGCCGTGCGCCACGCCCATCACGTTCACGTTGTGAAACTCCGGCCCGCCCTCGCGCCAGTAGGCGTGCGTCATGATGAAATGCCGCGCGACCTCGCGACCCGCCTCGATCTCGCGGCCGGGCGGCACGGCCCAGTGGAAGAGCGCGTTGAAACGCGTGACGCGCTCGCCGGTGGCGGAGGGCTTGACGTGTTCGAGAAACGTCGAGAAGCGCCCGATGATTTTGCGCCGGTCGAAATCCGCGGCCACCTCGAGCAGCGTCGGCAGTGGAACCCCGGCCTCCTTCGCGCGAGCTTCCCATAGATTCGGCACCAGTTCCTCCGGCTCGAATTCGCGCTTGAGCGCGACGAGGATGCGCCATTCCAGATCGTTCAACGTGCAGAGCGCCACGTCGGTCGTCTGGCCCGGCTCGTCCGCGCGCGCGCCGGGTTCCATCCCGCGCCGCCGCACGTGGCCCACGCCAAGCGCGAACAGTTTTTTCGCCGGCATGAGCCGATAGTGTTTCCCGCCGACCTGCTTCAGTAGGAATTCGCAATGCTTCCGCATCGAAAAACCCTGCGGCACTTTCAACGTGGTCCAGAGTTTGTATTGCGAGCCGGGCGTCGCCGCATCGGTCGAGCGCGTGACCACGTGGCCGCTGAACGGATCGCGCTGGAACATGTAGTCGAAGGCCGCGTCGAGATTTTCCAGCGGCACCTCCCACGCCACGAGCGCGCCCTGCGCGAGGTTCGTGGCGAGCAACGTCTGCCGCACGCGCCGGATGACGCCCGCGCGGAGCATCGCCTGGATGCGCTCGATCACGGTGTCGAGCGGCACGCCGGACTGCCGAGCGATTTCGCCGAGCGGGTCGCGTTGGAAGCCCTGGAGCCGGTCCTCGGCAATGGCGAGGAGGCGCTGGTTGATGGGATCGGTCGTCTCGACCGGCACGGTGACGGAACTCATGGCGGTGAAAGTAGCAAAGCCCGCGCGGCGCGCACGAGCCGAATTTTGGCAAAGGCGCAACTCACGCCACCGACCGGGTAGCAGCCGACGTGAGGAGGCTCTGACTTTTCAGTCGGACGATTATGGAGCCTCCTTACGTCGGCTGCTACCGGTGCGCGACGCGCTTGCGTCAGCGTGCACCGTCATTAACCTCTAGCCGTCATGCGCAACGTTCTGCCCGCCATTTTTCTGTCCGCCTCGCTGCTCGCGTCGCTCCCCTGCCCCGCCGCGGAACTCGACGACTCGAAGACGGGCAAGCAGCCCAACGACAAGACGCCCGCCAATGTCTCGCTCGGCGACGATCCGCAGATGGCGATGAAGAAGATGCGCGTCACGCCCGGCCTCAAGCTCGACCTGTGGGCCGCCGAGCCGATGATTCAGAATTGCGTCAGCTTCAGCTTCGACGAGCAGGGCCGCTGCTTCGTGGTCGAGACGCACCGCCGCCGCACGTCCGTCTTCGACATCCGCAGCTACAAGGAATGGACCGACGCTGATCTCGCGTTGCGCTCGCCGCAGGAGCGCGCGGAGTTTTATCGGAAGAACGTCTCGCAGGACAACGCGACCTTCATGAACTCGCTCGCGAAGGCGAAGACCGGCAACTTCGGCGACTTCAACAAGGACGGGCGCATTGACTCGCACGACCTGGAGTTGGAGTCCGAACGCATCCAACTGCTCGCGGATCTCGACGGTTCCGGCAAAGCCACGCAGGTCACGACACTCGCGACGGGTTTCAACACGAGCGTCTCGGGCGTCGCCGCCGGCGTGCTCGCGCGCAAGGGCGACGTTTATTTCACCTGCATCCCGGATGTGTGGAAAATTTCCAGCGAACTCCTCCGCACGCAGAAAGGCATCCCGGATTTCACCAAGCCCGCGAACCCCAACGCCCCCAACGCCCAGTTCAAAATCCAAAACCTTCACTCCAATTTCGGCGTCCACATCGCCTACGGTGGGCACGATATGCACGGGCTGAAGCTGGGGCCGGACGGAAAGATTTATTGGAGCATCGCGGATCGCGGCTTCGCGCCGCCCGCGGACATCAAGGGCTACGGCTTTACCACGAAATTTCTCCGACGCACGCTGCCCGATTGCGGCGCGGTGTATCGCTGCGATCCGGACGGCGGGAATTTTGAAGTCTTCGCCGTCGGTTTGCGCAATCCGCAGGAGCTGGCGTTCGACCAATTCGGAAATCTCTTCACCGTGGACAACAACGCCGACGGCGGCGACAAGGCGCGCGTCGAATACATTGTCGAGGGCGCGGACTACGGCTGGCGTTACGGCTGGCAGCACATGGCCAAGCTCGGCCCGTGGAACGGCGAGATGCTCTGGGGCCTCGCCGCGTCGAACACCGCGCTCTATTCGCTCCCGCCCGTCGCGCACGTCACGCACGGGCCGGCGGGCTTCGCGTATTATCCGGGCACGGGTTTGCCGGAAAAGTTCAGCAACCATTTCTTCATCGCCGATTTTCCCGGCGGCGTGCGCTACTTTCAAATGAAGGAGCAAGGTGCCGGCTTCACGGTGGAAAATCCCGGCGACTACCTGATGAACAACAAGCCGGAGAACATGGACGGCAAACTTCTCTGGAACCTCTACCCGACGGACGTGGAGTTCGCGCCCGGCGGCGGCATCTACGTGCTCGACTGGGTGTATGGCTGGGAGAAAACGGGCAAGGGCCGCATCTACCGGCTGCACGATCCGGCGCTGGATCACGACGCGAAAATCGCGGAGACGAAAGTGTTGCTCGCGGGCGGGATGGAAAATCGGAGCGCGGAGGAACTCGGCCGGCTGCTCGCGCACCGGGATCAGCGCGTGCGGTTCGAGGCGCAGTGGGAACTCGCGGCGCGGGGCGCGCGGCAGATCGCGGAGTTCGCCCAAGCGTCCGACTCGAAGCAGGCCGGAAAAAAACTCAGCAGCAGCAAGGAACTCGAACGCCTTGAGTCCATCGCCGCCGACACCTCTGCCAGCCGGCTGGCCCGCCTGCACGCGCAGTGGGCGAACGCGCAGACGCTCGCCGCTTTTCCCGGCTCCTACTGGGAACCGTTCCGCTCGCCGGCCAGCCAGCCCGGCCTGCCCGCGTCCCACACCAAGCTGCTCGCGGACAAGGACCCGGAAATCCGCGCGGTCGAGGTCCGGCTGTTGCGCTCGTATCCGCCGTTCTTCACGGCGTTTCAAAATGCGGCCATGGCCGCGTTGCGCGATCCCGCGCCGCGCGTTCGCTGTGCCGCGGCGGAGACGGTCGGCAAGTTTGGAAAAGTGGATTCGATTCCGCCCCTACTCGTGATGCTTCGGGAGAACAATGATCGCGATCCCTTGCTCCGCCATGCCGCCGTCTGCGCGCTCGTAAACATCGGTGACCGCGAGGCGTTGCTCGCCGCGGCGAAGGACGATTCGGCCGCCGTCCGCCTCGGCGCGCTGCTCGCAATGCGCCGGCTGGAGATGCCGGAGATCGGAATGTTCCTCACCGACGCCGACCCGCGCCTTGTGCTCGAAGCCGCCCGCGCCATCAACGACGCGCCGATCGAGGCCGCAATGCCGCAGCTTGCGGTGTTCCTCAATTCAGAACCGGCCATCGGCAATTTGCCATCAGCCGTCGGCGGCTTTGCCGCCCGCCGCTCGATCAACGCCAACTTCCGGCTCGGCAAAATTGAAAACGCCCAGGCGCTCATCGCCTTCGCCGAAAATGAAAATGCGCCCGAGGCGTTGCGCACCGAGGCGCTCGCCTGCCTCGGCGATTGGGCGAAGCCTTCCGGCCGCGACCTCATCGTCGGCCTGTGGCGTCCGCTGGGCGAGCGCGAGGCGCGCGCGGCGAGCATTCCCCTGCGCCTCGAATTCGAAGGCCTGCTGACCAAAACTCCGCCCGTCGTTTGCGCCGCCGCCATCGAGACGATTGCGAAACTCGAAATCACCGACGCCCTGCCGGGATTGCGCGCGCTGTTCACCGAGCCGGCGATCGAGACCCCCGTGCGCATCGCCGCGTTGCGCGCGCTCGCGGCGTTGAAGGACAGCCAGCTTCCCGGCGCGCTCAAGCTCGCGCAGGCCGATCCGTCCGAGGCGCTCCGCAAGGAGGCGAGCAAACTCCTTGGCGGCGGCGACGCGGCGAGCGGCGTCGAGTCGCTCGCGCGGATCGTCGGCACCGGCTCCGTGGCCGAGCAGCAGACCGCCTTTGAGACGCTCGCCGCGATCAAGGGCAAGGAGGCCGACGCCGTCATCCGCAAGGCGCTCGACCAGTTGCTCGCGGGCAAACTCCGTGCTGAGCTCGCGCTCGACGTGCTCGACGCCGCGACCAAGCGCACCTCGCCGAGCATCAAGGAGAAGCTCCACGCCTACGAAGCGACGTGGAAGAAGGACGACGAGTTCGCCGGCTACCGCGAGACGCTCACCGGCGGCGACGCGACGGACGGACGGAAAATTTTCTTCGAGCGCGCCGAGGCCGGCTGCTTCCGCTGCCACAAAGTGAGCGGCGAGGGCGGCGACGTCGGCCCCGAACTCGGCGGCCTTGCCGCGCAGAAGGGCCGGGAATACGTGCTCGAATCCATTTTGTTTCCGAACAAGCACATCGCCACCGGCTACGAATCGCTCACGGTGCAACTCAAGAGCGGCCAGAGTTACGCCGGCGTCTTGCGCGCCGAGACGGCGACCGAGTTGACCATCGCCTCGCCCGAGGACGGCGTGCTGAAGGTGCCGAAGGCCGACGTGACGAAGCGCCTCCCCAGCCTCTCGCCGATGCCGGAGGGGTTGAGTCACATCCTCAGCAAGCGCGACATCCGCGATTTGATGGAGTTCATCTGCACGGCGAAGGGGGCGGGGAAGTAGTCAGCGTTCAGTGCTCAGTGGTCAGTCGGAGCGGGCGCGCCTCGCGGACAACCGAGCATTGAATTCGGGGTGCGAAACTCAGTTCCGAAAGATGCTGGACTCGGCCACTCTGGCGAACTCGGCCTCTCATTAGCAACCGGCTTTAGCCGGGTGACTAAGTGCCGGGTGGACTTCAACCGCTTCAGCGGTTTCCCCCGTCGGAGCAAACCGCTAAAGCGGTTGGAGTCGGAGTTCGAGGTCTGGCACCCGGCTAAAGCCGGGTGCTAATGAGAGGAGCGTTGGGACAAACTGCGCTGCCCAAGGACCAATTGCGCTCTTTCAGTTCGTGATGCGGAAGAAGCGGCGCGGGTAGAGCGCGCCCTCGGGATCGAGGAAGTTCGTGACGCCGCTCGGGACGCGGTTCGTGCGGAGGCTGATCCAGTTGCTGAGGTTGGTCGAATACTGCACGACGTAATTCGTGTCGCGCTGCGAGATGATCGTGGTGGTGAAGAGGCCGTTGGAGCCGATTGGGTTCACGAAGCGCGCCTGGTTGGACTGGAGGAGGAAAAATTTCGCCGGCGCGCTCGTGACGGAACCGAGCGGATTGGCGACGACGAGGTCGTAAGTGCCGGCGAGTCCATTGCTGAAGCTGCCGATCTGGTAGAGCAGCGTCGGCCCGGAGGAAAACGCGCCGGGAAGATTCGTGCCGTTGAAACGCAACTGCCCCGTCGGCCCCGGGTAGCCGGCGTAGGTCGTGTAGATGTCGATCGCCTCGCCCGCCTGATACGCGGCGGCCTGCGGCGCGAGCGTGATGGTCGGCGGCGCGGTCAGCGCGTAGTTGAGGTAGCCCTTGCCCGACGCGCCGCCCACGCCGTCGAGCACGATGTAGTAGGTCACGCCATTGGTCGCGTTGAACACCACGGGCACGGCGGGATTCGTCGCGATGGATTTGCTGCACCCGAGCGACACGAGTGTGGTGAAGCTGTCGCCGGGGCCGCCGTAAACGGCGAGCACGTTGTCGTAAGTGGAGCCCGCGGTGTCCACGCTGAGGCTGCCGGTCTTCGTCGGTGTGTAGGCATACCAGTAGGAGGAACCGCCCGGCTCGTTGCAGTGGTTCGGCTCGCCCGGCTCCTTGGCGGCGGCGAAGGTGGAAAAAATCTGCGAGCCGGTGTAACCGCCCGCCGGCGCGGCTCCGGGCGGTTTCCCTTTGCCCTTGCCGCCGGCGAGGGACGGCGGGCTCGCCGGATCCGCGCTCGGCAGAAATTTGTCGTAGGCGCGCGCGTTCAAGTTGCCCGCCGAGTCCGCGTCGGAAAACTGCACGCGCGCCGTCTTCGAGCGCACGACCCGCGTCACGTTGGTCAACGACGTGATCACCAGGCGGTAGCTGCCCACCTTCTTGCTCGCGGGGCCGGTGAACAGCAGCGTGGCGTTCGTCTCGCCCGGCAGCGGCTGGCCGGACTCGGTCCACTGGAAGGTCGCGGGCGTGACGTTGTTGTCGGTGATCACGGTGAGATCCTGGTTCTGCTCGCTGGCGTTCAATACCGCGGGCTGCGTCAGGATTTCCGGCAGGCGATCCGTCGTTGGTTCCAAATTCCAACTCAAGGTGAAATTCCCCCGCGCGCCGTGGGCGCCGTCCAACACGAGTTGATACTCGGTGCCGGCGACGGCATTGAACGCCACCGCGCTGGTCAGGAAGCCGGCCTCGTCATCGTCGCTGCCGTTGTTCACGGGCGTGAGGCCGGCGAGGTTCGTGCCGGTGTAGAGGGCGAGCAGCGTGTCGAAGCCGCTGCCGCGCGTGGTGAAGGTGGCGATGCCGGAGACGGGCGGCGTCCATTTGAACCACACCGAGCCGCCGCCGATCTGGCCGTCGGGCAACGGCTCGCCCGGCTCGTTGGTCGCGGCCAGCGTGTCGCCGCGGCCGACACCGCCCGCGGCGGGCAGCAGCGCGAGACGGTCGGCAAAATTATCCGTCACCGGCAGCACGGGGACGTTGGTGAAAAGGAGCGTGGCGACGGCGCTGTTGACCGCGGTGGTGTTGTCGAAGGCGACGGCGGAGTAATCGCCCGCGTTGGTGGCCTGCGCGTTGGTGAACGTGAGCGTCGAGCCGGTCTGGCCCGGGAGATTCGCGCCGTTGAGCCGCCACTGATAATTGATGCCGGTCGGGCTGAAGGCGGAGATGGTGAACGACACCGTGTCGCCCGTGGTCGCGTTCACCGACGCGGGCTGCGTGACGATGCTGACCTGCGCGCCGGCCGGGACGAGCGCCAGGAGCCAGAGCGACGCGAGGAGCCAGCGGAGGTGCGCGCGTGAATTGAGGAAATTTTTCATGGCCATTGACGCTGAGAATGACCGGCCGCGGCGCGGGAAACAAGCCGCGGCTTGCGCGTTTCAGTTCACCAGCCGGTAGAAGCGTTTGCCGAAGCTCGACGTGTTCGTGTCCACGAAATTGGTGATGCCGCTGGCGACGTTGTTCGTGCGGAGGTTCACCCAGTTGGAAAAGTTGGTGGTGCCCTGGATGACGTAGTTGCTCGACCCGGGGGAGGCGATGAGCGCGGAGAACCAGTTGCTCGGGGCGGGGTTGCTCAACTGCAGCAGGCGCCAGTTGGTGAGATACAGATAGGCCGTCGCGCTCAGCGCCGTCCCGGCGACGTTCGTCGCCACCAGGTCGTAGGCGCCTTCCTGGGTGTAGGAAAAATTCGTGCGCGTGAGCGAGCCGTTCGTCGCGCCCGGGATCGTCGCGGATTGAAAACGCCAGCGGAGATCGGGCGTCGGCAGTCCGGTGGCGGCGGCGGTGAGCGTGACGTTGCTGCCCTCGGTCACGGTGCGGCTCTGTGGGTTGGTGGTGATGACGGGCGGCGTGGCGAGCGAGTAGTTGATGACCGCCGAACCAAACGCGCCGTTCACGCCGTCCACGACGACGAAGTAGTTGCTCGAAAGTGCGACGCTGAAGGACGACGCCTCCTTGCCCGCGCCGAGGTTGGTGCTGCTGCACGTGACGGCGACGAGCGACGTGTAGCTGTCGCCCGGCCCGGTGTAAACGGCCAGCACGTTGTTGTAGCTCGTGCCGGCCGTGTCCACGGTCAGCAACCCGCTCGCGGGTGGCGTGTAGAAATACCAATACGAGGAGCCGACGGTGTTGCCGCAATGGTTCGGCTCGCCGGGTTCGCGGCCGGCGGCGTAGGTGCTGAAAACCTGCGTGCCCGTGTAGCCGCCGGCGGGCGCCGCGTTGCCGCCGCCGCGTAAGCCCGGACCGGCACCGGGATCGGTGGACTCGCGGAATTTATTCTGCGCCTGGTCGTTGGGATTCGCGCCCGTGGCGTCAGTCGAGTTGAGTTGGAGCAGCGCGATGGTGGAAGCCGAGGAGCGGAAGGTTTGGGTATCCGTGATCCGCACCCGATAGCTGCCGACGTCGGTGATGTTCGCGTTGTTGATGGTCACGGAGAAGTCGGTCGCGCCCGAGATGGGAGTGTCGTTGAGATACCATTGGTAGTTCACCGGCAGACTGCTGGGATCCACGGTGACGGAGAAGGACGTGTCGCTGCCAGGCGCAATGGTGTGACTCACGGGATGGACTTGGAATTCCGGGGCGCGCGCGGAGCCGGCCGCGAGGAACCAGCTCAGCAGGATGTTGCCCGTCGCACCGTAGAATCCATCCACGGCGATCTGGTATTCATGGTTGGCCACCGCGTTGAAGGTCACTTTGCTCGTCAGCGGGATGGGCGGCAGAATGTCATCCTCGTCGTCGTTGAAACCGTTGAGCACCGGCGTGAGACTGTCCACGCTCGTCCCCTCGTAAATGGAGAGCGTAGTGTCGAAATCGCTCCCGTGCAGCGTGAAGGTCGCGATGCCGGAAACACTCGGCGTCCATTTCAACCACACCGAGGCGCCGCCCGGCTTGTGGCCGTGGTTCGGCTCGCCAACCTCCTTGTTCGCGCCCACGTTGCTGCCCGAGCCCGCGCCGTTGGTCCCGCCGATGGGGCCGCGGTTGACGAACTTGTCGCCAAACGGCAACGGCGGCGCGGCCTGGCTCCAGTTGATCACCGCCGGACCGGTCGCCCCGCCGACGCCGTCCACCGCAATGAAGTAGGTCGTGCCGGCCAACGGCGTGAACGTGACGCTCTCCGGTCCCGGCCCGTTGTTCGTCCCGCTGGCGGCGACGAGTGCGAGGTTGGTGAAGCCCGCGCCGCCGGCGAGGGTGTAAACCGCCAGCACGTTGTCAAAAACCGTGCCCGCCGTATCAATCGTCACCGGCCCGTTGCCGGGCGGCTTGTAAACGAACCACGCCGAGGCGCCGCCGGGTTTGCCCGCGTGGTTCGGCTCGCCCAACTCGCGCGCCATTCCATAAGTGCTGAACATCTGCGTGCCGGTGAAACCGCCGGCCGTCCCCGCGCTCGCGTCGGTGGCCGAGCGAAATTTGTCATGCGCGATCACCGCCGTGTTCACGCCGGCGTCCTGCTGGTTGAATTGCAAAGTCGCCGCGGTCGAGGCGGTGGTGCGCCCGGTCCCCGCGTCGGTCACGCGGCAGCGGTATTGCCCGAGCTTGGCGACCGTCGCGTTGCTGACGGCGAACGAGGCGCTGGTGGCCCCGGCCACGGGCGAGTCGTTGAAATACCATTGGTAAACCACCGGCGAACCCGGATTGGCGGTGACGGTGAACACCGCGGTCCCCCCCGGCGCGATCGTCTTGTCCTGCGGCTGCGCCGCGATCTCCGGCACGGTCTCGGTGGGATTTTCAATTTGGTTCCATCTCAGCACGATGTTCCCCTTCGCGCCGTAGTAGCCATCCACCGCGATCTGATATTCCTGGTTGCCCTGCGCGTTGAACGTCACCGTGCTGGTGTAGAACCCCGCCTCGTCATCGCTCGCGCCGTTGAACACCGGCGTGAGGTTGGTGACCACCGTGCCGGTGTAAATCCCGAGCGTCGTGTCGAACCCGCTGCCGCGCGTCGCGAACGTCGCGATGCCCGACGCCGCCGGCGTCCATTTCAGCCACACCGACGCGCCGCCCGGCACGCCGCCGTGCGCCGGCTCGCCCGCCTCGACCGTCGCGTTCGAGTTGTCACTGCGCCCGACGCCGTTCGTGCCGACGACGAACCCGCGCAACGCAAACGTGTTCGAGAACGGCAGCACCGGGATGTTCGTCACCTGCACCGGCGCCAACTGGCTGTTCGTCGTGCCGTTCACGTCATACGCGATTCCGCTGTAGGTGCCCGCGTTCGTCGGCTGGATGTTGGTCAACTGCAACTGCGTGTTGGTCTGGTTGGGAAGGTTCGCGCCGTTGAGCCGCCACTGGTATCGGATCGGCGGCCCCGCGTTCGTCGCCACGAGTTGGAGAATCGGACTGGTGCCGATGGAAACATTTTGCGGCTGCGGCTGCACCGCGATCCCCGGCTGCGCGTGAAGTGTGCAGATGAACAGCAGCCAAAGTCCCGTCACGAAGAGGGCCACGGCCGCTCGCGGATAAGTGCGTCCGCTGCACCAAACCCGAAACGCGTCTGCCTTGCGGTTCATTCTATTGGGCACGCTCCAGAATTATCAGAACGACTTCCCGACAACAAGCTGAATCCCGGCATGGCGGCGGCTTGCAAAACGCCAGCACCTACGGTCCCAGAGCACGTCACGGAGGACACTCGATCACAAATTCGATGAACTTGTTGCCCCACCCCGTGCCGGTAATCTGGCCCGAGTAGGGGTCGAACTTGACCTGCTCGACCATCGTGCCGCCGTTTGCCCCCTGAAGCACGTCATGCGCAAGCAGCAGGGAATAGTTCCCACCAGCTAACCGGCGAATGCCGGCCACGAAGGCCACATGGCCGACCATCCTGATCTCCACGTCGCACCGGTTCGAGATGGCGGTGAGGACGGGCGCGATGTTGGTGAAGATGGCGTTGGTGACTTCCGAGGTGTAAATGGGTATGTTGTTGCTGGCCATGAACGCCTTCTTGTAGTCCACCCACGACAGAGCACCGGCGATGGGCACGCCATTGGAGTCTCTCCCGCTCGGCGCGCCGTTAGTGTCCCAGTGCAGGATCTGTTTCATCGCGCCGATCGTCAAGTTCGTGGGATTGACGTAAGGAGAATGATAAAGTGAGTTGCTGTTGTAATAGTTGGAATTTACATATTCCAGACTGTTGATGACAGCATAAGGAGCGCACTCATTGGTGCCCTGTTCGTGGTTGTTAAAGTTTGTTCTCGCCAGCACCCAGGGTCCGATGGGGACGTCAAAATTAACAAGTGCATTGGACGAATCAAAATTCCGAGGCCCGTTTGTCCCTCCTTCCTGGACAAAAATATTCGTCACCGGCTGGCCTTGTTCGCCGCTGTGCATGAATGCGGGGAAAGGAATCACCCTCACAGTGTTGGTGGGCGGCGGCAGCGCTCCATCGGCATTGGACGTGAAGTTCCATCCGCAAGTCAGGTCAAAGGCTGGTGGATTCGAGGCACAAAGGCCGAGCGGGAAACTCACAATCACCGTTCCCGGCTCGCCCTCGGGCAGCCCGTTTGGCAAGGACATGTTCGCGATGGCGTGAGTGATATTGGAGGGATTGCCGTTGGGGTAGCAGAGGTTGACGTGGCTGAAACTGAAGAAAAGTTCCCCCGACGGACCGGGGCTGTTGTAGTGAACGGCGGCAATCGCGTGGTCACTGTCCGCGCCGAAGTTGTGCCGACCGTCGTCCATTTCAGCGTAAACCGAAAAAATATCCACGCTCGGCAGCCCCGAATCCACCGCCGTGAAACTCCGGAGAAACGCGGAGGGATTGGTCAGCGGTATGGTGTAGGTGCGGACACTATTGTTGCTGACGCCGCTCGACTGCGGCAGCGTGACCCATTGTGTTGGCGTCAGGCTGAGGGTTTGTTGCAGAAACGTTGCCCCGTTGGCGGGCGTAAAAATGGTTGGACCGTTGCTGCCAGGTGCGATTGAAAGCGTGCCATGGGCAATGGGAATGGGATTCCGATAATCACCCCCTTCCTCAGGATAACCCGAAACGAAAATGGTCGAGGTGGTGTGGTCCGCGATAACCCCGAAAGGTCCAGCGTTATCAGCGTGGCGAACTTGGACCGGAATGGTTACAACTGCGCTCGCCGACGGAGCGAGGGTGGGAATGTCAAAGATGACGGTATTGGTTTTGGTATCCAAACTTGTAACCCCCGTGCCCCCCGTGACTCCGAATGCTTGCACCCCCAGCGAATTTTGGACATAGACAAAAACAACAACGTTGCTCGCCGTAGCCGAGCCGTTATTCGTCACGGTCACGGTCAACGCGCCTTGATCGCCAATAAAAGTTAAGGCTCCCGCTCCTTCGATGGTCACTTGCACATTCGGCGCGGGCGCGAGGATGGCGGCGACCGCCGCGGAAATGCGCGAAGGCGTGAAGGCCGTG
>JACQFS010000125.1 GCA_016199935.1 Verrucomicrobiota bacterium | reverse complement strand
TTTCGTCTCGCTGCTGCTGCGTCCGCTGGTGTGCCCGGCGGTGCCGGGCTTCTGCGCGGAGAAGACGATGGAGATCCGTTTCTTCGCGCCGGGGAATCTGGTGAGCAACCTCGATTTCGTGGAGAGCATCTTCGGCAACGCGGGCGATCCCTTTCTGCCCGTGAACGACGCCGGGCTGGACGTGGAGCATTGGACGGGGCACACCGGCTGCGTGATCCTCGCGCCGCATCTCATCGGCGTGACGAAGAAGGCCATGGGCCTGCCGCACGCGGACCAGGCGAGTGAGCGCCAGCGTCGCGACGCGATGTGCTGGCAGGACGAGCGCGAACTCTACAACGACGGGCAGGCTTTCAAGCTCACGGCGCGCGATGCGAGCGGCGTCATCGTCACGCTCATCGCGGACAACTACTTCGGCTACTGCAAGAAAGAGGTGAAGACGCAGATCAGCTATGCGGCGAACCTCTTCGGCCTGTGCGAGGAGGAGCACGCGGGCGGCGCGCTGGTGTATCAGAGCTACGACTTGGGCGAGGAATTCCACGGCGAGCTGCACGTGAAGAACCTCGGGCACAACTTCCCCGAGGCCGCGCGGCTCTTGGCGGACGTGATGGACGTGAAGCCGGAGGGCTACGCGGTGGACCGGAATCATCCGGACATCGTCTATGTGCCGGAGGACGTGCATTTTGACCTGCACACGCTCACGGTGAGTTGGGCGGTGGAGCAGGGGACGCAGACCATCAAACTGCTCGCCGGCAAAACCTACGTGCGCCCGTCCGGCTACCGCGTCCACATGGAGAAGCCGCCGGGCAACCGCGCGTGGCGGCTCATCGGCACGGTGGGCGAGGGTGCCTTCTGCCACAAGCCGTCGACGGTGTCCGGCGGCGGCAAGTCGGAGATCTCGAAGCCCATCTCCGACGCGATCCTTCAGGGGCCGGTGTTCGTCGCGGACTTCAAGCGCGACTTCGACCTCGTGGCGGAACTCATCGCGCGCGATTACTCGGACCGCTTCCGCGATCCCGCGCGCAACGGCACGGACAAGCGACCCATCCTCAGCATTGAGCGCTCGCTGGGGTCCGTCATCAAGCTGCTCACGCCGGCGCCGCGCGATTACTCGGACGAGTTCAACGCGTGGCTCAACTCCATCCCGCAGCACGTGAAGGAGCACGTGTTCGTGGTGAAGCGCTTCTACAAGCCCGAGTGGAGTGAACAGTGGCGCGAGCATTTCAGCGTGGACTTCATCAACGGCGTGCCCGGCAACGAGCTCAAGCTGAACAACCGCAAGCTCGTCACCAACTTCCTGCGCGTCGGCTTCGCGGACGACGGCGCGTGGCGCGTGTTCAGCCTGCGCAAGGATTTCCATCCCGCCGCGAAGCTCCAGCAGGAGGACGACATCTCCGCGTCGGTGGTCGTGCCCAATGCGGCGTTGAAAAATCTGCCGGCGGGCGGCCCCGGCGTCTCGGCGAAGTTCGTCTCCAACTGCGAGTTCCGCCTCTTCCAGCGGCCCGACGACGCGATCCATCCCGGCTACGACAAGCAGACGGAGCAGGACTTCACGCAGCCGGGAAACTTCTTCTCCAACTACCAACCGCTGACGCGCGCCGACGCGCGGGAGTTGATGGACGACGCGATCAGCTACGTGAAGTTCACTGAGCCGATGGCGCAGTTGATCGAAGGCGCTGCCACCAGCGCGGGTCGGCCCGCGTATTTTGTCTGCTCCGCTTCGCCGCGGCTGGTCGAGGGGAAGCCCTCGAAGAATCCGCGCTACCTCCAGAACCGCCACGACCTCGTGCGCCCGCGCGATTTTTACCTCGCCGAAATGGCGACACGCCTCGCGCGCCGCGTGCCGCTCGGCGAGCCGTTGCCCACACCGGTGACGGCCGTGCTGCCCGGCCGGCGCAACAATCCGCCGGAGGACAAGGTCCGCGCGCTGTGCGTCTTCAATCCGATCCACTACATGGAGCTGCCGGAACTTTTCCTGGAGTTCATCTGCTCGATGACGGGCAAGTCGCCCTCGACCACCGGCGCGTGCAGCGAGGGCGCGCTGACGAAGGGACCGTTCAACGCGCTGCCCCCCATCATTGATCTCAACGCCGCGCTCGTCAGCTACCTGCTCACGGGCCACGGCGTGTTCGTCACCTCGGCGGGCCACGTCGGGCCGAAGGTGCGCGTGGATCACGACATCAGCCTGCTCGTGCCCGAGGTGTGGTGCCGCATGACCGCGGAGGAGCGCGATCCGAAATTCCTCATCGAAAACGGCTACCTCGAACGCTGCGAGGACCGGGAGTTCAACGGCGGGAAAATTTTGGCGAGCCGGCTCGGCTGGCGCATCACGCGGCGGTTCGTGCGCATCTTCTTCGGGCGCGTCTTCAACTATCCGCACATGGTCTTCACCGACGAGATGATGCAGCCCGAGCTGCAGGACCTCGCGATTTTCGCCGACGGCGTGGACAACATCGTGACCACGCAGCAGCGCGTGGCGTCGGCGTATTTCGCCGACGGCAGCGTGGAGATGGCGTGCCCGCCGCTGCGCGCGCTGCTGCACATCATGGCGCACGGGCATTTCGAGGAAAAGGGACTCGACGCACCGGAAATCCGGGCGCTCTTCTCGCGCGAAGGCGTGCTCGCGAGCAAATGGTATGCGGGCCGGCTCGCCTCGAAGCAGCAGCTCGACGTGAAACTCTGGGAGCGCCACGCGAAGCACCTGCTCGCCTTCCTCAACCGCCCGCACAACGCCGAGATCGCCCGCCGCCTCGACATTCAGGGACGGCTCGACTCCGCGCGCGCCACGCTGAAGGAAGTTTCGAGTGCGAACCACCTCCAGCGCCTGCGCGGCACGCTTGGGGTGCAGCCGCTTTGAACGCCCTTCCGCCTGCCTCCAAGTTCCCAAAAACTGCGGACAACGTGTCGAGGATCAACAGTTAGGCGGCGTCATGCACTCTCCTCGCCTCGTCCG
>JACQFS010000025.1 GCA_016199935.1 Verrucomicrobiota bacterium | reverse complement strand
GTGTCGAGCGAGAAGCCCGGCGTGAGGATCGTCAGCGCGAGCGCCGCCAGCGAGAGGATCACCACGGCGACGAGCGCAAGTTTTTCAAAAGCGGTTGGTGGCGGCATAAAGTTGGAGCAGCACAGGCGTGATGATCGGCGTGAAAACATCCTGGCCGTTCTGGTTGAGATGACCGGCGTCCAGGAACAGCTTCGGCAATTCAGCGGCCGGGATCCCGGCGAAAAGTTTCGCCCCGGGAATTCCAACCAGGTCCACCGGCGCGCCCATGAACTTGTCCCACCGCTCGCGCTCGGGGATCACGCTCATCGCGGACTCGCGCAGTTCCGGCAGGTGCAGCGCGACCAACCGCGTGCCGTGCGCCTCGCACAACCCGGCAAGCTTGCGCGCGAAGTGAAGCTGATAAGGGGTCGCGCGCGGACCGGTGAACGAGAACAGGCCGCGCGTTTGCTCCGAATAAATCACCGCGTCCGCCGGCGTGGCGACCAGCGCCGGCTCGTAGGGCACGAACGGCGGACGATGACCGAAACCCAGCCGGGCGCGCATCGCCCCGCGCTGCTCCACCACGTTCGGCGCGTTGAAGAGGCTGCTCATGAAGTTGGTGCCATGCCCCGGATCATCGAGCCGGTTGGGACGCACCAGGCTCAGCAGATGCCGCGGCATCCCCAGAACCGTGCCGCCGTAGAGGGACGCTTGGCGCGCCGCAGTCAAACCCGGCAACGCCGCGAAATCCTCGCCCGCACGGAACCAACGGAAGGAATACCGGTGCGGCGCCTCGTCTGGCCCGTGCTCGTCGTAGATGACCAGCATCCGGACGTGCCGATGCTCGAGCAAATCGCGCGCGAAAGTGTAGAGCGCATCATACCCCGGCCACGACCAGCCCAGGGTAAAGACTTCCGCCTCGCGCCCGAGCTGTTCGCTGAGTCTCCGCTGCACGTAGGGCGTGTTCACGCCGTCCCAGATGTGGGACGAGCCCAGGAACGCGATGTCCACCCCGTTGGTCTCGTCAAAAATCTTCGGCTGAATCAACGGGGAGATCCCCATCCGCCAGGTCATCGCCGGATAAACATCGCTCCGTCGGAGCCAGCCCGTCCGGGCCACGAGGACCGGCAACGCGAGCAGCGCGCCGAGCAGCAGCGCGAACGCCACCGCCTGCCGTGGACTGGAAAACGCGGGACGCATCCGTCACTTCTCCGTCGTGCGGCGCACGATCAGGTTGGCGAACTCGCCCACGTTTTTCGTCGCCTCCACTTCGCCGACGCGGAAGCGGACGTTGAATGCTTTCTCCACCGCGACGAGCAGCGAGATGTGGAGGAGCGAGTCCCACTCCGGCACGTCCTTCGCCGAGAGCGCGGGCGTGAGCCGCGGGGGATCGAGGAAGAGGCTGTCGAAGATGCCCTGGAGTTTTGCGATGGCTTCAGTCTGATTCATAAGCGCGGCGGCGGAGGGAAATTTTGGTGGGCCGGGGTTGAAAGGAATCCAGTTCGAGCGCGAACTCGCCGCGGTCCGCCGTGACGGATCGCGCCGCGAAACCCATGCGCGGATAAAAATCGCGCACCATTTCATTCTTCGCGGTCGGGAGGTAAACGCCGGCGAGCCGCGCGCAGCCGCGCGCCCGCGCGAGCCGGGCGAGTTCGTTGAGCACCGTCTCCTCGACCTGCCGTTTGAGCACGCGGCAACTCATCAGCCATGTGTCAATTTCCAGCGCACCGTCGCGCACGTGGCCGATGACGATGGAGATCAGCCCGTGGTCGCCGAAGCGATCCGCGAGCCGCACGGAAAAAGCGACGCTCTCCGCGCGGCCGACGAGCGCGAGCACCTCGGCCTCCGTGCGGCGGCGCGTGGTGAGATTGAACTGGTTGCTCTTGTTGATGAGCTGCGCGAGCCGCGGCGCATCCTCCGCCGTGAACTCGCGAATCTCCGCCGTCATCGCGAGCGATTCGAGGTAGGCGTCCATGTCCGAAGCCGAGACGAGCAGCGCCTTGCGCCCAGCCTCGGCGCGATACTGGCCGGTGCGCTGCGCATCTTCGGCCGTGAAACTGTGCGACTCGAAGAGCCGGCAGTCCTGAAGTTGCCCGACGTAATCCGCCGGATCCGGCCCGAGCAGGATCGTCGTCACCTCCGGCGCGAACTGCCGGACGATCTCGATCTCGGCCGGGTTGTCGTCCACAAACACAAAACTGTCGAGGCCCAGCTCCAACTCGACGGCCATGCGGCGGAGGTTGTCCGACTTCGGGTCCCAGTTCGCGGTGAACGCGACGAAATCGGCCGGCCGCAGAACCATCTCCGGATGTTTCTCCACCGCCTCGAACGCGCGCGCGTGATCGTTCTTGCTGCACACGGCGAGCAGCACGCCGCGCTCCTTGAGCGACGCGACATATTTTTGAAACGCCTTGAACGCCTCGCCGCGCGGCGAAGTGTCGCCCAGCTCGATGCCCTCGATGCCGTCGTCCGCCACCACGCCGCCCCAGAGCGTGTTGTCGAGGTCGAGCACGAGCACCTTCTTGGGCGGCGCGCGCAGCGTCAGGATCAAATGCGCCGCCTCGCGCGCGAGGTCCACGAGCAGCGCGGGTGAGCACGGCTGCTTGCTCTCGAACCAACCGCGCGCGTCCTCGGCCGCGAGCGCGCCATGTCGGTGCGCGAGAAATTCCAAATCGCACAGCCGCACGAACGCCGGGGCGCGCACGCCGAGCTCGAGATTCACCAGCTTGCGGAAACTCCAGTCCGACGCGAGCGCGCGCGAGCGGAACGGCCCCGGATCACGCCGCGCGGGCAGCGCGAAATTTCCGAGCAGCACCTCGGCCTGGGTGCGCTCGTGCGCCACGCGGCAGAGGTCGAGCAGTTGCGCCGCGAACGCGTGCGCCTCCGCGCGCACGGCGTCCGGCGGGTCGGTGAGCGCGCCGGGATGTTTGCAACGCTGCGCGCCGGGCAGCAGCAGGATGACCTCGGACCGGAATTGATACAGCGCGCCGCCGGCCTCGGAAATTTCGGCGACGTAGTTGTCGTAGTCGCCGAGGAACAACTCACATGCGACACCGGCGACCGCGAGCAGGTGCGTGAGCAGTTCATGCAACGGATACAGGCTGCACCCGCCGAGGATCGCGAGCCGCAGCGGCGCGCCGGCGGCGGCCGGCTTCAACCCGCGCGCGACCGCCTTCTTGCGGAGCGAGGAGAGAAAAATCAAATCGTCGAACCCGCCAGCCTGTTCGGTCAGCACGCGCAACTCCGTCCAGAAGGCGGGGGCGCCTTCGATGAGCAGGGTTTTGGCGCGGGCCAGGTTCATGCGTGTGAGTTTGATTCCAAACCGCCGGCGAAAACAAGCGCGGCTCCGCCGGCGCACATCCCGAAATTGAACCACAGATGGACACGGATGAACACGGATGGGCAGAAAACCGAAAGGCGGCGGCCCGGACGGCTCGTTGTTCCGCCGCAGGAAAATCGCTCCGGTGTGCGCTCCGTTTCATCCGTGTGCATCGGTGTCCATCCGTGGTTGAGTCTTTCCGGCTGCAAAGCCCGGATCAACGCCCCGCCGGCGCGGGAAAAAATTCCGCCGCCATCGCCTCCGCGATGAACCGATGACCGGCTTCGGAGAAATGCCCGGAACCATTGGAGTGATACAGCGTGCGGATGTCGCCGGTCTTCAGGCCGCGCTCGCGCATCCGGTCGCCGAGCGGCAGCAGCGACACGCCGAGCCTCGCGGCGAAGGCCTTGAGCTCGCGCTCGGGCCCGAGGAAATCGTAATCACCAAACCGCGCCGTCCAGTTGGTCCCGTCCAGCTGGCCGTAAAAGTCCGGCGGAAAAAACGGAATCGTCACCAGCCGCAGCCGGATGGAATTTTCCGCAGAGAAGGCGGCCATGCGTTGCAGCAACGCCTGCACGATCTGCATTCCCTCCCTTGCCTCCGGCGGCGGGTTGACTGCAAATGCCGCGCCCTTGAGTCCGAGCCGCGCCAACTCCGCGTCCGGGCCGGGATCGAGCACCGCCGCCTGCTGTGCCCGTCGCCGGCGCACGATGCCGTCGCGGATGCTCAGCGGCACCTGCACGGTCATGCAGTGGCTGCTCAGGAGCCGCGGCAGGATCAGCAGCGGCGAACGGTGCTGCGCGTCGAGCCGCATCGCGCGCGTCGCGCGGAAGCGCTCGGCCTCGGGCGAAAGCGTCAACGCGCCGGCCGCATCGAGGCCGTAGTAGAGAAACGTTTTCGGATCGTGAAACTGAAGACGCGGTGAGCAATCCGTAATGTCGTTGCCAAGATAAATGCAGACCACCGCGTCACGAATCTGAAACTGCCGCTGCGCATACTTCAGCACTTCAAAATAATCCGCCGGGCCGGTGCCGTGGTCGCCGAGCGAAAGCACCGCCACGTCGGGATGGGAGGCGCGAATTTTTTCTCCTAGCACCACGCCCATGTTCCGCGAGCGATGCACCTCGACGCCCTCGACAAAACTGTCGCCGATGAGCGCGAGCCGGTTGGTCTTCGCCAAATCGAACTCGGGGAAATACCAGCCGTGCCGGTTGCGGATGGAATTGCCGCGGCCCTCGCCGGTCCAATAGACGCGCGCCCACGCGTAGCGCTTCTTGGTGTTCACGCCCGGCAGCACGCCGGTCCACGCCGCGGCCTGGAGCAGCAGTTCGAGCAACGACCACGCGACGAAGGCCATCAGCAGCGTTCGCCGCACACGCGCGCCAAGCACGAACCGCGCGCCCGCGAGCGCCACGGCGAGGAGCATCCCGGCCCAGCAGATTCGCGAGCGCAGCGGCGACTGGCCATCGAGCATCTCCAGCCGCGCGTTGAGCAGGCTCAACGCGAGCGCGAACGCGGCGGCGGCGAGGAGGAAGCGGTTGGCGAGCCGGGTGAGCGCGGGAAAATTTTCGCCGCCGCCGGACGCGCTTGAAGTGCCCGATGAGTCGCGCATGAGCGGAGCGGGCGTCACTTGCCGCGCGCGGCCGCGAGGCTGGCGGCGCCGCCGTCGTTCCACCGCTCGATAAACCCGCTGTAGTCCTCGGGCGTCCCGAGGCTGTGCATCGCGCCCTCGGGCAGGTGATGCGTGACGATGCGTTTGCCGGCGAGGATCAGCTCGTTGTAAACGGGGCAGACGTAAAACTGCCCGCTCGTCGTGAGCCCCTTGAGGATCATGCGCTCCGAGGCTTCCATGAAATCGCGCGCGCGGCGGAAATAGTAGAGGCCCGCCGTCGCCTGTTTGCTGATCGGCCGCTTCTCCGCGACGGCGATCACGTTGCCGCGCTCGTCGGTCTTCGCAAACGACCAGCGCGGATGCGCGGCCGTGAAAGTGAGGATGCAGCCGTCAATGTCCGGCTGCCGGCACGCCGTGTAGAACGACGCCAGCCCGCCGTTGATGAACTGGTCGCCGTTGGCCACGAGCACCTCGTCGTCCGGCCCGACCTCGTCCATCGCGAGCAGCACCGAGCAGAGCGCGCCGGCCGTTTCATTTTCCAGCGCGAGCACGCGGCAGCCGGGCGCGAGCAACCGCAGCATGTCGCCGAGAAAAAACTGCGTCACCTGCTCCTTGCGGCAGACGAAGGTGAAGCGCGCGGGCGCGGGCGGCGCGAGATTTTCCAGCACCACTTCGATCATCGAGCGGCTGCCGATCTCCAGCAGCGGCTTGGGAAAAGTGTAGCCGCGCTCCTGAAAACGCGCCGCCTTGCCGGCCATGGGGACGAGGACGTGCAGCATATCAGGCGGCTCCTTCGATGGTTTTTTTGACGCGCGCGTAATCCACTTCGTTGAATCCACTGACGGCGCAGACGTTCGCCCCGCTCTGGCGTGCGGCCTCCAGCCCGTGCGGCGCGTCCTCGACGATGACCGCCTCGCCCGGCGTCACGCCGAGCCGCTGGCACGCGACGAGATAAATTTCCGGGTGCGGCTTGGGATTGCCCACGTCCTCGTTGCTGAGCACGAAGTCGAACAAATCCCACAGCCCGCTCGCGCGCAGCATCAGCTCGCAGCTTTCGCGGATGGAGTTCGAGCAGACGGCGAGCTTGAACCCATCGCGCTTGAGTTGGCGGACCATGAACTCCTTTTCAAAAACCGGCGTGCAGCGGCGCAGGATTTCCTCGCGCGTGTTCTTCTGCTTGATCTTGTTCACGAGCGAATGCAGCCCGCGCGGAAAACCTTTTTCCACCGAAAGCATCTCGAGTTTCTTGCGCGTCGGGAGGCCGTTGTAGGTCGTGAGGTGCTCGTAGCGCGAAATGGTGTAGCCGAAGAGCGCGAGCGCGCGGTTCAGCGCCTCGTAATGCCACTCGGTCGCGTCCACGAGGACGCCGTCGAGATCGAAAAGGACCGCTTTGATTTTCATTGCTTCGTCAATGGCGGCGCCGCGTGACCCGCCGCGTCGTCGCAAAGATATTTGTCACCCTTCACGCACGGGATTTTCACGGCGAGCGTCGTCGCGTCGGTAATCGCCTCGAAGTTCGCCGGCTCGCCGGGCTTGAGCCGCACGATGTCGCCGGGCCCGAGCTCCTCGCCGTTCATGCGCGCGCGGCCGACGATGATCACCGTCAGCTCGCTGGCGATCTTGTGGACGTGGCGCGGCTCGCGGTCGCCGGCGCGATAGCGTTGCACCGCCACCTCGAACGCGTCGGTGTTCACGAGCGTCGGGGAAAAATTTCCGACGAACCACCCGCGGGTGAAATCGTCGAGCTTGTGGCGTTCGAGTGGCATCGGTTCAGGCAAAAAATTGCTGCGCTGCGAGCGCGCAATCTGTGCAAAGGCCGTCAATGTTCCAAGCCTTAAAATCCGCCCAGCGCCGTTTCATCGTCGCGACATCGAAGCCGTGAATCTCCGGCGAGATGACGTAAAACTTCCGGCCCGCCGCGTGCACCGCGCGCACCTCCGCCGCGGTGAGCCAGAGCGAATCGAACTCGTCCGCCCACACGATCTCCGCCGGGATGGCGAGGCATTGCGCGAGCGGCTCGTGGCGGTCGCTCAGGCGCGCGGCCACGCGGACGCACGCGCCGCCGGGGAGTGACTTGAGCTTGCGTTGGGCCGCGCCGGGCGTGGCCGGTTCGAGCAACTCCTGATCGAAGTAAAAGCTCCGCGCGCCGAGCCGGCCGGAGTTCATGACCTCGATCAGCGACGCCTCGTAGCCGAGTTCCTTCACGTTGATGGCCAGTTCCGCCGACGGATGCTTCGCAAAAATTTCCGAGTAAGTTTCGAGCGCATTGGCCGCTGTGCGTGGCGCGGGATCGTGGCTGATGTAGAAACCGCCGCTCGCATCCCGGCGGAGGTCCGTCTCCAGACCGAAGCCGAGTTCCATCGCCTTCGCGCAGGCGGCGGGCGAATTTTCGGCGACGGATTTCGGTCCGGTCAGATTGGCGCGGTGGGCCATGATCACCATCGGTTCCATGCCGCGAGCGTAGCGATGAATCCGCGCGGTGCGCAAGCCGCAGCCTTGACTCGCCGCGCGCATCTTTGGAGTGTCGCGCCATGCAGTTGCTCGTCACCGGCGGCGCGGGCTTCATCGGCGCCAATTTCATCCGGCACGTCATGGATCGGCCGGAAATTTCCCGGCTCGTGAACCTCGACTGCCTCACCTACGCCGGACATCTCGAAAATCTCCACGGCCTCGACGTGCATCCGAAATACGCCTTCGAGCGCGTGGACCTGCGCGACAAGGCGGCCGTCTGCCGCGTCGTGCAGGCGCACGGCATCACGCACGTCGTCCACCTCGCCGCCGAGTCGCACGTGGATCGCTCGATAAGCGGGCCGGGCGATTTCGTTCACACGAACGTCGTCGGCACCTTTCATTTGCTCGACGCGTGCCGCGGTGCGTGGGCGGAAAAATATTCCGGCAAAAAATTTCTCCACGCCTCGACGGATGAAGTTTACGGCAGCCTCGGAGCGAGCGGCGCATTCACCGAGGACTCGCCTTATGCGCCGAACTCGCCCTACTCCGCGAGCAAGGCGGCGGCGGACATGTTCGTGCGCGCGTATCGGCAGACCTACGGACTGCCGGCCATCGTCACGAATTGCTCGAACAACTTCGGGCCGTATCAGTTTCCCGAGAAGCTCATCCCCGTCGTCATTCAGGCAATCATCGCACGCCGGCCGATTCCGATTTACGGCGACGGACTCCAGGTCCGCGACTGGCTGCACGTGCGACATCGGCGCGCGCACCGAGCGGCCCAACCTCCGCCTCGTCGAGCACCTGTGCGATCTCGCCGACGAAGTCGCCCCGCACCTCGGTGGCGGCTCGCGCAAGCTCATCACGCACGTCGCCGACCGGCCGGGCCACGACCAGCGCTACGCGATTGATCCGGCGAAGATCGAGCGCGAACTCGGCTGGAAACCCGCGCGCGATTTCGACGCCGCGCTCCGCGACACGGTGCGCTGGTATCTCGACAATCAACCGTGGGTGCGCGCCGTCACCGCGCCGCGCTGACGGGCGATCCGGATTTTCCCCACCGCGCCCATGCTCTCCGATCTCGCCGTCGCCTTCTACCGCGTGTGGCACGGGACATTTCATTTACCCGGCTCGGGGTGGCTGCTGCGGCGGCTCGCCAAAATTTTCGCGCGTCTGCGCGAGTATCCGCTCGTCGTCGCGGGCCTCGGCACGGCGGAGCTGGATTTCCGCGACACGTCCGCGTATTCGCTCCTGAACGTCACGCTCGGCGAGCGCGACGAGCATCGCGCGCTCTTCACGGCGGCGGAAAAATTTCTCCGGCCCGGCGCGGTGTTCTGGGACATCGGCGCGAATGTCGGCGTGGTCGCGGCGCACTTCGCGCAGCCGCGCTTCGGGCTGGCGGCGATCCATTGCTTCGAGCCGAACCCCGCGCCCCTCAAGACGCTCACGGGGCTTTTCCGAAATCATCCGGTCGCGCGCGTCCACGGCTTCGCGCTCGGCGCGGCGGACGGCCGCGCGCCGATGAACCTCTCGACGGACGGCAGCTCCGTTGGCTCGCTGCACCATCTCCCGTCGCACGCCGGCGGCTCAATCGAGATCGTGGTGCGCGCCGGCGACCGCGCGCGGGCGGAACTCGGTTTGCCCGCGCCGAACCTGATGAAGATTGATGTCGAGGGCTTCGAGCCGGAGGTGCTGGCCGGGCTGGCGCAGACCATCGCCGAAGCGCGGCCGGTGATTTTCTTCGAGCACATTTTTCTGACTGACGACCAGCTTCGCGCGCTCGTGCCGCCGGGCTACGAGTTGTGGTTCCTGCTCGACGACGGACGGGCGACGGAAGATTTCGCGAGGCGCAACGGAACGCGGGACGGAATTCTGTGCCCGCTCGAAAGGCGCGCGGAACTGGTGAGCTGAGCCGCTTGCCATCGCGCCGTGAATCGGCAAAACTCAGCCCACATTTATGCCGTCATTCGACATTGTCTCCGAAGTCAGCTCGATGGAAATCGAGAACGCCGTGAACCAGGCGAAGAAGGAACTCGCCAACCGCTTCGATTTTCGTGGCAGCAAGGCCGAGATCGCCCTCGACAAAAATGAAATCAAACTCACCGCCGAGGATGAATTCAAAGTCATCGCGATCGAGGAAATCGTGATCAACAAGCTCACCAAGCGCGGCATCAGCCTCAAGAACGTCGAGCGCTGCCCGGCGGACCTCTCGCCGCTCGGCCACGCGCGGCAGGTCATCAAGATCAAGCAGGGGCTGGAGTCCGACGTTGCGAAGGAGGTCTCGCAGTTTGTGCGCGACGCGAAATTGAAATGCACCGCGGCCATCGAGGGCGGCAAGGTGCGCGTGGCCGGCAAGAATCGCGATGACCTTCAGGCCGTCATCGCCGCGTGCCGCGCGCACGAGTTTCCGATCGCGCTTCAGTTCAATAATTTCCGCGACTGAGGCGTTTGCGCTGTGATGCCCCCCGAATCTCCGGAGCGGATCGAAACCAAGCACGGCTGGGTTTACGCCGTGTCGGGCGGGCAGTTGGAACAACTGCCGGCCTGGCGGACGTGCTTCGCCGATCAGCGCAAGGACCACCGCTTTTACGAGCTGATCGAACGGACGATCCGCAGCGGCTTCGAATATCATTACTTCGTGCTCGAAGATCGGACGGGCCGCATCCGCGGCGTGCAACCGTTTTTCTTCCGGCACGAGGACGTGGTGGCGGGCCTGGGCACGATGGCGCGAGTGGCCGTGGAATGGATGCGACGCGCCTTTCCGAATTTCCTCAAGTTGAAGATGCTCATGGTCGGGTGCACCGCGGGCGAGGGGCACCTGAGTTTCGCCGCGCCGGAGGAGGAGGCGTGGATCGCGGAGTCGCTGCACGCGGCGCTGCACCTTCATGCGCGCCGCGCGAAGGCGTCACTCGTGGTGCTCAAGGAATTTCCGTCGGCCTACCGCGGGGTGATGGGCTGCTTTCCGCGCGACGGCTACACGCGCATCCCGAGCATGCCGATGGTGCGACTGGGCCTGGGCTACGCGGGCTTCGAGGATTACATGAGCAAGGTGTTGAGCAAGGCGATGCGCCACAGCCTGCGTCGGAAATTCAAAAAGCTCGCCGACGCGCCGCCCATCACGATGGAGGTGGTGAACGACGTGACGCCGTTCGTGGATGAACTGTATCCGCTCTACCTCCAGGTGTTCGAGCGCTCGAAGATGACGTTTGAGAAATTGACGAAGGAGTATCTGTGCGAACTCGGACGGACGATGCCGGACCGCGCGCGCTTTTTCATCTGGCGGCAGAGCGGCAAGGCGGTGGCGTTCAGCGTGTGCCTGGTGCACGGCGGCGGGATTTACGACGAGTATCTTGGGCTGCAATATCCGCTCGCGCTCGACCTCCATCTTTATTTCGTCACGCTGCGCGACATCCTCCAGTGGGCCATGACCAACGGCTGCACGACGTATCTCAGCAGCGCGTTGAACTACGATCCGAAGCTGCACCTCAAGTGCGACCTCGTGCCGCTGGACCTTTACGTGCGCCACACGTCGCCGTGGCTCAATCCGTTCTTCCGCCGCATCGCGCCGCTGCTCGAGCCGACGCGGCGCGAGCCGGCGCTGCGCAAATTTCCCAATGCCCACGAACTCTGAGCGCGTCTCCGCCGGATCGCTCGCCTGCCTCGGCGGCGCGGCGCTGTGCGTGACGGTGGCGGAGCTGCTGTTCAAACGCGGCGCGACGGCGACGGCGCATCTGCCCGCCGCGCAAACGCTCTTCGGCATTTCCGTGCTGGCGTCCGGCTGGACGTGGCTCGGAATAATTTCCTACGTCGCCAGTTTCGTCGGCTGGCTTCAGGCGCTGCGCCGGATGCCGCTGTATCTGGCGTTCGGCCTCATGAGCGTCGTGCAAGTGCTCGTGCCGCTGACGTCGTGGTGGCTGCTCGGCGAAAGCCTGAGCCTGCGGCGCTGCGGCGGAATCCTGATCGTGCTCGCGGGTCTCGTGGTGATCGCGCGGCCGGCGATGCAGAGCGAGGAGAAACTGTGACCACCGCGCTCCTCATCACGGCGGTGGCCTCACAACTGTGCCTGGTCACGGGGCAGTTGCTGATGAAACACGCGATGAACCAGACCAACCTCACGCCCGTGCCGTGGGCGCGCTTCGCGCCGCGATTCGCGCTCGGCGTCGCCGCGCTCAGCGCGTGGTTTTTTCTCTGGGGCGGACTGCTGCAACGGGCCGACCTGAGCTACCTGTTTCCATTCGAGGGACTGAGTCCGGTGCTGATCGTGTTCGGCGCGGCGCTGTTTTTGAAGGAGCGGCTCACGCCGCAAAGCTGGTTCGGCATCGTCCTGATCGGCGCGGGAGTGGCGGTGGTTTCAGCCAGTTAGCGCCGGCCAAAGTTGCGCGAGCGCGGCGCGATTGGTCCGTTGCGCCGCGGCCTGATCCGTCGCGGGAAGTTTTGGATGATCCCAATTTCCGGCGAAGCGTTGCGTCCAGCGGTCATAGACGGGCGGGGAAAATGCGCCGCACAAATCACCGCCCGCGAGCGGCGCGGCACGGCGCAGTTCGCCCAGCGCCCAAACCAGATCGTCGGTCGTGAAGAGGCCGCTCTCCCAATTCGTCGCCGCCGACTCCGCGCGCAGGCAATCCAGATCAATGGTGACGTAGGCGTGCTGACCGGCGAGCGAGCGGGCGAAACGACTGAAACGTTCGCGCCAGTTTTCCCGGGTCATACAGTCGAAGCGCCGCTGCGTCACCGCGTTTTGCCGCTCGGCCCACGCGTGGACTTCGAGCCGGCCGGACTGGAGCGCGCGGGTGTTGGCGAAGATGCGCGCGGGCCAGGCCAGCTCGAAATTTCCGCAGCCCCAGACGGAGACGCGCCGGACGTTCGGCAGTTCGAGTGCGCGGTTGACCCAGCCGCCGCAGCCCCAGCGCGGCGGACGGCGATCCCAGTCGGGATGATTGTCGAAGCACACGACGGTGACGGGCCGGCGCACGCGCCGCAGCCACAGCGCGGACAGGTAATGAAAATCCCCCGAGCCGTAGAGGATGAAATCGGCGAGCGCTGGCTCGATGTGCTCGAAAAATTTTTCCACCACGCGAACGGGAGCGACGTAGCGCAGCCGCGGCCCCCATTCACGAAGATCGCGTGTCGGCACCGGCACATCCGCCGCGGCCCACGCCGAATCGAGATCAAGATGGAGGCCCGCGCTCATGGTGACGCGGATGTGCGAGCGGGCAGGTTGGGCGGAGAGGGCGCATCCGGGCACTGCCCCGCCGGACCGCGAGCCGTCCCGGCTCGCAGCGCGTCGAAGCCGAACACTGCCCGAAATAATTGTGAATCGTTCGGCGGGCGGGGCCGCTGCGAGCCGGGACGGCTCGCGGTCCGGGGCAGTGCCCGGATGCGCCCGGGCGGTGGTTGGGCCGTTGATTTCATTGGCGCGCTGCCGCTGGTTGTCTTAAAAGCAAAGGCTGTGAGCGAGAAAAACAATTCGTTTCTGTTTGCCTACTCCCGCTGGGATCTCGTCCCGGTGCTGGCGGGCGCGGCGCATTTCGCCTACGTGATCGCGTTGTTCTGCCTGTTCGATCGCCTCGCGTGGTGGGCGCTGGTCCCGCTCGGGCTGATGTATTCGATCAGCATTTCGTGGAACATCAACGGCATCTCGCACAATTTTCTGCACAATCCGTATTTCCGCTCCCACTTCCTCAACCGCGCGTTCAGCCTGCTTGAATCGCTGAGCTGCGGCTTCTCGCAGACGTTCTACGAGTTCGTCCACAAGCGCCATCACACCGGCAACAGCGACCGGCAGGACGAGCACGGCGACACGATTGACTGGCTCTCCATCTACCGCCACGGAAAAAATGGCGAGGCGGAAAATCCGTGGGCCTACGTGTTCCTCTCCTTCTTCCGCGACGACCCGAAGATGATTTATCGCGAGATCAAGAACCGCAGCCAGACCGAGGCGCGCTGGGGAGTTTTTGAAATCGTCTGCCTCGTGGGCTTCTACGTGACCGGCTTCGTGCTGAACTGGAAGTTCATGCTCTACTTCCTGCCGTTTTATTATTTCGGCCACTGCCTCTCCTACCTCAACGGCTTCTACCGCCACTACGGCGGCAATCCCGACGTGCCGATCGCATGGGGTGTGAGCAGCTACCATCGCCTCTACAATTTGACCTGGTTCAACAACGGCTATCACGCCGAGCATCATTTCCGCCCCAGCCTGCACTGGACCAAGATGCAACAGCTCCACGAGGAGATTGCCGAAAAGCAAAAGGCCGCCGGCGTGCGCGTCATCAAGCCGCCGCACGCGCTGGGCTTCCTCGACCCCGATCTGCCCAAATGGTCGAAGGGGCGCGAGGCCGTTGTGCGTCGGCCCGTCGCCGCGGAAAGAAGCTAGGGCGGTTTAAGTCGAAGTGTAGCCGGCTGGCCAGTGGGCAGGACCCTCCCTCACCCCAACCCTCTCCCGCTGGGAGAGGGAGCATCGTCATCGGACGAGTGCGGACGCACGGAAGTCGGCGCGCGTCACTCCCTCTCCCAGCGGGAGAGGGCGGGGGGTGAGGGAGAACGCGTTCGCCAACCAAAGCGGCTACGACATTTTTGAAACCGTTCTACCGCGCGCGCCCCGTCACCGTCATGCGGCCGATGTCCGCAATGACATCCCACGCCGGCCCGGGAAACTTGTGCATCCCGGCGAGCACGTCCTCGAAGCCCTTCAGGAACCACTGCACGTCCTCCTCGCTGATGATCAGCGGCGGGAGCAGTTTGATGACGTCAATGTTGTGCCCGGCCACCTGCGTGATGATGTGGTGCTTGTCCAGCAGCGGCATGATCGCGGCCTGCGGAAAAAGGCTCTTGTCCAGCTTGTGCATCAGCGCCCACGCGGCCTTGAGCGTGAGGGATTTTGGCGAGCCGAACTCGATGCCGATCATCAGCCCGCGCCAGCGCACCTCTTTGAGAAATTCATAACGCGGAATCATCGCGCGCAAACCTTCGCCCAATCGGTTGCCGAAATGTTCCGCCTTTTGGACGAGACCGTGCCGGTCAATCACGTCCAGCGCCGCGAGGCCCGCGGCCATCGCGAAGCTCCCCTGGCTGAACGTCGCCGAGTGCACGACCGAGCGCGACATGCTCGAGAAAACTTTTTCGTGAATCCATTTCTTGCAAAGCACCGCGCCCACCGGCACGAAGCCGCCGGAGAGGGCCTTCGATAAAATCACAATGTCCGGATCCACGTCGCCCTCGTGCTCGATGGCGAGGAAGCGGCCCGTGCGGCCCATGCCCGACTGCACCTCGTCGTCAATGAATAGCGCGCCGTGCTTGCGGCACAGCGCCGCGGCGTCGCGCAGGTAGCCGGGCGCGGGCAGATTCACGCCCTTGCCCTGCACCGGCTCGACGATGAAGCCGGCCACGTCGCCCTTGTGCAGTTCCTTCTCCAAGGCCTCGAGGTCGTTGAACGGAATCTTGCGGCAGTCCGGCATGAACGGCCCGAAGCCCTCGCGGAAACTTTCGTCGCCGTTGAGCGAGAGCGCGCCGTAGGTGAGGCCGTGAAAGGATTTCTGGCAATGGAGGATGGCCGGTTTGCCCGTCGCGCACTTGGCGTATTTGATCGCGGTCTCCACGCCCTCGGTGCCGGAGTTGGTGAAGAACACCATGTCGAGCTGGTTGGGCATCCGCTTCTTCAACTCCTGCGCGAGCAGGCCGGAGAGCAGCGGCGCCTCCATCTTCACCAGGCTCGGGTAATCGGCATTGAGGAAATCCGTGAGCACGCGGCGCACCTCGGGGTGGTTGCGGCCGAGGCTGAACACGCCGTAGCCGGATAGGAAATCGAGATACTTCGTCCCTTCGACGTCCCAAAGGCAAGGCCCCTCGGCGCGGACGTAGCAGCGGTCGAAGCCGATGGTGCGCAGCGTGCGCACATTCGCGGGGTTGACGTGCTCGGAGTGGAGTTCGTAGTTGCGGCCGGCGTGCTGTTTCATCAGCGCGCGAATGTCGAGGGCGGGGCGGGGTTCGTTCATGGTTTCAAAAGTTTTGTGCGGTCGCGTCTTCACGCATCAGGTTTTATTTCTTCACGTAACCATTCTTCCGAAACCACTCCACCGCGTCGGTCAGCGCCTGCTTCGGCGGCGTCTGCGGCAGGCCGAGTTCGCGGATGGCCTTCGCGGGATTAAACCACATCATGTATTTCGCCATGCGCACGCCGGCCAGCGGCGCACGCGGCGGCTTGCCCGTGAGTTTGGAGAGCGTTTCATCCACGCACGCCGCGGCGAAAGCCACGCTCCACGGCACGCGCAACTTCGTCGCGGGCTGGCCGGTGATTTCGGCGAGCGTCTCCAGCGCGCGCTGAATCGTCCAGTTGCCCTCCGCGT
>JACQFS010000024.1 GCA_016199935.1 Verrucomicrobiota bacterium | reverse complement strand
GATGGTGGCGATGGCCGCGAAGCCGTCGTCGCCCATCGAGATGCCGGCGACGGTGAGCCGCTCCAGCTTCGGGCACGCCTTCAGCGCGCCGAAGCCGACGCCGGTGAATCCCTTCATCCCAAACGACGTGTGGAAGAACGACGCGCGGCGCAATTCCGGAAGCACCGCGAGGTGCTTCAGCCCGGCGTCGGTGAGTTGTGCGCCGTCGGTGCCGAGTTCCTCCAACTCCTTCAGGCCGGCGAGGTGCGGTGCGGTCGCATCGGTGAGGCCGTGGCATTTGCCGTAGAGCGTGAGCGCCTTCAGATGCGTGAGCTGTCCGATGGCGCGAAACTCCGCGTCGCCGAGCTTGGAGCAATCCTTGAAGGTGAGCTTCGTCACCACGCCGCCCGCCTCGGCGACTTCCGCGCCGAGCGCGCGGAGTTGTTTCGCAGCGGCGGTGTCATCGGCGCGTGTGGCAGAAATCAAGCAGAGGCAAAGAATGCCGGGGACGAGGCAAGATATTTTCATTGGTGGGTAGTCGAGTTGAGTTGATCGCGCCGCACCAGTTCCTTCGGCAACAGCAGGGCGGCCGGCGAAGCGGCGAGGCAATTGGGCGCGTTGAAGAACCAGAGCTGGCTGTGCGCGCGCGGCGAGAGGCTCCACACCTGGCCGTCCTTGCCGATCGGGACGGGAATCGTCACGACCTCGTCGTCCTGATTCACCTCGGCGATGAGCTTCTTGTCGGGGCCAAGGAGTTTGTGCGGTCCGCCGTTCCAGAAATATTGCAGCTCGCGCGTGCCCTTCGGGACGTAGAAGAACATTTCCTGCATCTGGCCCAGCGAGATGACGCGGTGGCCGCGCTCGTTGAGCAGCGTCACGGCGCGATCGGGCTCGACCTTGAACTTCCAACCCGCCGCCGAATCGTTGCCCTCGAAGAAATACGTTCCGGCGCGGGGAACCTTCATCACGAGTTTGTGCGCCTCACCGTCCTGCGGCAGCGTGCCCGAGGCCACGACGTTGCTCGCGCCATCGCGCAGCCACCAACGCGCCGCCGCGCGGTCGCGATACCACGCGATCACGCCGGTGGTGAACTCCGCCTCGATCGGCTCGCCCGCGCGGCTGTGCAGCGCGTAGTTCATCGGGCGCTGGTAACTTTGCAGGCTGACGATCGGTTTGGCGTTGGTGAACGTGACCGGCACGAGATCGCTGGAGAACTTCAACTCCTTCACCGGCGTCGGTTGGAAATACTCCAGCCCAGCGCGGAACCACTGTTCCGTTTCGTCACGCGTGACGGGCGCATCCACCAGCCACGGCTTGGTCGAGCGGTCGGTCGGTTTCCACGTCGGCTCGTCGAACTTCTTCGCCGCGTCGCCAGCGAACGTGTAGCGCATGGCGGCCCAGTGGTTCATGTATTCGTAGCGCGTGCGGTAGCCGAGCGTGAGTGCGGCCACGGTGAGTTCCTTCTGCTTCGCCTTGTCCTTCTCGTGGTCGAGCTGCCAGCGCAAGTGAACGTAGCGGAGGTAATGCTTGAGCTGGTCGAGCCGCGCGAGCACGTCAGGGCGGTCCTTTGCCAGACGCGCAGCCTCCCCGACATCGCGGAACGCCTCGCCGACGAGACCGCGGCTGAGGAGCGGCTTGTTGTCCACAGCGACGCGCTCGTAGTAGCGCTTCATCGCCGCGGCACCGGGGCCGAACGCTTTCTCGTAAAAATCCGCGAGCAGCGCGTCCACGTTGGCGTCCGGATTCCAGAGCAGCTTGTTCGCGATGTAATAGCCGCGGCCGTGCACACCCCAGTTGTTGCCGCTCTCGGCGTCGAAGCTCGCGGCGCCGGCCTTCACGTAGCGGTCAATGCGCGAACGGATGTGTGTGAGATTGCCACCATTGCCCCCGGGTAGACGATCGAAGTCCCACAGCCAGACGGAAAAATATTCGTAGAAACCCATCGCCTTCGCCTGCTTCGGCCAGAGGTCGACGAGTTCGTCGAAGGTGTAGCGGCCCTGCGTGAAGCCCGCCGTGAGCTGCACGTAAACATTCGGCTCCAGCGCGAACGACGGCGGTTCGCTGTGTTCGGCGTAAGCGAGGCAGCCGACGAGTTTTCCGGGAAATTTTTCCCGCACCGCGCGCGCGACGTGGTTGGCGAGGCTGAAGACGCGGTCCGAAACACTGCCCAGTTTCTTGCAGTTGTCGCACTCGCACTGGCCGAGTCCGTCCGAGCACTCCATGGAAACCATCTCGCGGTCGGGATTCTTCGTGAGGTAGGCCAGCGCCCACTCGGTCGCGAGCCGCTGCACCTCGGGATTGCTCACGCACAACTGCTCCCCCTTGCGCTCGCCCTTCACGAGCGCGCGATACTCGGGATGTTCGTCGACGACTTTCTTGTTCGCAAGGATGATGGTTTGCCAGGCGTGCCCGGCCGATACCCGAAACGAGCTCGCCATGCGATTGTGCCGCGTCCACGCCTCGTAATCTTTCAGCACGCTCCCGCCCTGCGGATGGCCCTTGTCGTTGAACGCGCCGTAGCCATACCAGATGCGCCGCGCGAGAATCTTGGGCCGGTCAGTCTCCTCGAACGAGACGCTCAAAGTCTTCGTCGTCGGGACCACTTCCCATTCCTTCGCGGGAAAAAACCAGCGGCACCCAAGGTGTTCGAGCAACCGCATCGCCGCGTGCGATGCGCCCAGATCGGTCGCGCCGACGAGCAGCACGCGGTTTTTTTCCGTGCGGATTGCGAAGGCTTCTTTGCCGTCGAAGGTGTTGCGGATTTCCAGCGGCTGCGCGAGTGACGGATTCGGAAACTCCGCGAGCGTGCCGAGCACAATGCCGCGCGCACCGTCGCCCGTGGTCACCTCGAACTTTGCGCCGGTGATGCGGCCGAGGTATTCGGCAAGTTCGAGCGCGTTGGTGCGCATCGCGCCCGAGGCCTTGTCCGAGATCACGATCGGCTGAAGCGCGCGACCGTTCTCCGCGAGCTTCAACGCGGCGGGCTTGGCGAAGGAATTCAGGCTCGTGGCGAGCAACCAACCCAGCAACAGGAACAGCGCGGAAAGTCGGGCGTGATTCATGATTCAACAGACGGGGCGCGAGGCGACCAGCTTCACGACGCGAGCATTACTCCGCCACGAACGCCTTCTCCGGCGGCTCGAAAGTCACCGTCAGGTCCTTCACGTAAATCTCAGCGCGCGGGACGGCGGCGTAGTTGGTCAGGTAGAGCGTCTTCTCCGGGAGTTCGACGATGAGCTTGGTGAACTTGAGCGGATACTTCACCACGCCGTCGCCGGTGTGTTTCCACTGGCTGCTGAAGGGCCAGTGGTAGCCTTCGCCGGGATAATTTCCCGGCAACGGGAAGCGCACGTAACGCCAGCCCTCGAAGTTGATGCGGCTGCGCTGCCACGGGTCGTTCGTGTTCCAGTCGCCGACCTTCATCGTCTTCATCGCGGCGAGTTCCGGTTCGCTCATCCAGTCGGCCATCCAGCGCGTCGCCTCGCCGCTCATCGGCGCGCCGATGCTCGTCCAACGCTGGCCGCCTGCATCTTCGAGTTCGAAAATGATCCGGCCCCAGCCGCCGTTGCCATTGACCATCAGGCCAATCTCGGTCGGCTGTCCCGGCAACTCCACGCCGCGCGCGTGCGCGAGGACGGAATACATCGGGAGAAAACTGGAGCCGGCCACGGGCAGGCGCGGTGCGATCTTCAGCGGCGCCTTCTTGCCTTCAAACTCGCCGACACTCTCGAACGCAAACTCGCCCTTGCGGCGCGGGTTCTCGAAGTTGAACCACTCCAGTTCTTGATTGCGATTCGTCTCCACGCGCCAGTCGTTGAGTTGATCGAGCGGGGAAATGAGGAATGCGCCGGGTGCCTTCGTCGCCGTTGCGACTTTAGCCGGCGCTTTCTTTTTCGCCTTCGCGTCCGTCACCGGCTGCGCGGCCAGCGCGGGACGACCTTCCATTTTCGCCGTGCCCGGCGTGACGACCGAGAGCGCGCGCGATGTGGCGAGGAAGATCGGCTCGGCGGAAATCTCCATCTGCCATTTGCCATCGGCCATCTTCAACGCCTGCTCGTTGCCCATCAGGTCCGTCGCAGTGCCGCTGCGCGCGCCGCGCGCTTCGAGCGCGAGCGGTCGCGTCCCGCGCGTCGTCCACAGCACGGTTACGAAACTGCCGTCGCGCCTTTTGAATTCCACCGCATACACCACGGGCGAACCCGTCGGCACGGCGCGGGAAAATTTCGCGCCGTCGAGTTGCTGCGTCAGCGTCGCGATGGCGACGTAGCTCGGCTTCGGGCGCACGTCGGGCTTCGCGAAGCACAGGCCCGACGCGCCCCAGTTGCTGAAGAAGTAGGAGTTGCCCATGTCCGTGAGGCTCGCGGGGCGGAAGACGGGCACGCCCCACGCGAGCGAGTGCATCGCGTGACGGAGGTAGTAGGCCGCCTGCGTGTGGAGCGAGAGGTTGCCGGGGTTCGTGTTCGGGTAGCAAATCTCGTAGCACTGCGTGATGGGTTTGTCCGCGTAGCCGTAGGCGTCGAGAATCTGCCGGTCCATCCAGAGGCCCGCGTTGTTCGCGACGAAATCCAGCGGCTGCGTCTCTGGCATCCGCATGAAGCAGCCGGCCTCGTTGCCGCGCGAGTCGAAGAGTTCCTTCGGAAATTTGTGCCGCGCGAATTCCTCCATGAGCTGCGGGTTGCCGTTGCCGAACGCGAGTTTCGCGTCGGGAAATTTCGCGCGCGCCGCCTGCGCCGTCTCGGTCGCCTCCTTCCACATCGCATTGAACTTCGCCTGTTCCTTCTCGTCGAGCTGGTAAGGCGCACGGCCGGTGAACACGTCCGGCGTGCGCATGATGTGCGGGCCGCTGATGGCGTCCTCGTGGAAGATGAGGATGCTCTTGGGCTGCGTCGCGTCCTTCTCCAGCGCCTTCGCGAGCAGGTCGGCGTTGCGCGGCTCGGTGCCGGAGATCACGCCGTATTTCTTCCGCTCCTCGGCGGTGAAGCCGAACATCCCGTAGCGCAGCCCCGCCTTCACGTAGAGCGGCCCGACGACGGCCGCCTCGTTCGGCGTGTAATGCGCGCCGCTGAAATCCCACGTGCCGAACGGCGACGTGTCGCGATGCTTGCGCGTGTCCTTCGGCAGCAGCGCGAACGTCGTCTCGCGCCGCAGCAACTCCACGCGGCCCTTCATCAGGCGCACGGTCAGCTCGTGCCAGCCGCGCCGTTTCACCGGGATGGAAATTTTCTGCGTGAGCAAACCTGACTTCGGAAACTCCACGTCCGCCAGGGTCACCACGTTCGTGTTGCCGTAATAATCCACCGCGATGGCTTCGAGCGAGAGCTTGCCCGCGCGCGGCCCGACATGGCGCAGCTTCACCTCGAACGCCGGCACCTGCGGCTCGTTGAACACGTGGCCCGACTCGCCGCTCGTCACCTCCATCTGCACCGGCGCGCGCGCGAAGGTCATGCCGAAAATGTGGACGCCGCTCGGCGCGCCCAACGGCCGAATCTGAAACCGGCACGGGTCCGGGCGGCGGATCGCGAGCCGCAGCTCCTTCGTCACCTCCACGTCGAACGCCCACTCGTCCTTGAAGTCCTGCGCGAACGCCAGGCCCAGCGGCACCTTGATCAGAAACACATTGCCCGCCGCCGTCGGCAGCACCGTCGTGACGCCGGCAGGTTTCTTTTCATCGAAGCGCGGCACCGTCGCCGTGAAGTCATGCAGCGTGAGTCGTCGCGACCCGTCCATCGCGCCGATGCGGAAGCTCACGACATTCGTGAGCGCGCGATCATTGTCCGCCGCGGCGAGCAGATACACGGCGGCGTAGTCGGCCACGGGCACCTTGAACATCGGCCGGCGCGGATCGCCCGCCGTCTCCGGCCCCTTGTCGTAGGCCGAGTAGTAACTGCTCGGATCCTTCTGCCAGTCCGGCCAGCCGGCGTCCTTGAGAAAAAAATTGTCCGCGTCCGCCTTCGCGACGAGGTCGAACGGAATGTTCGCGACCGTCACGCGCGCGTTCGTGAACGCCGCGCCCGCGCGGTGGCCCGCGTAGCCGTCCACGCTCACCGGCACGTAGAGGCCCGCCGCCGGCACCTCGCCCTTGCGCGGCGGCATCAGTTCGGCGGGGGACCCGCCCACAGCCGCGCCGAGTGAAAAATTGGAGACCGAACAGACCAGAGCGAAACCGATGACGCCGAGGAGAGGGTTCAGATGCCGAGAGGTCCGAATCATTGGGAGCAAAATCATGCTAAGAGTGCGCCGGCACCGATCCTCACGCCCGGACGTCGAGCGAAACTTTCTGAAGCACGTTGCGCCCTGACTTCGGGAACGGACGCGGCAGCGGCTGGCCGTAGCCGGCGGTGTCAACGGTGCGGCAAACCAACTCGTGCTTGCCCGCCGGCACGTCGCGCAGCGTCGCGGTCCAGCGGCAGACGGTGAAGCGCATCGGCCATTCGCGCGGGCGTTTGGTCGCCGGGTCGAACTGCGTCGGATGCAACGCGCCGGTGTCGAGGCCGCCGGCCCAGTTGTCGGGCAGCGGAGAAATTTCCGCGTCGCGCCACGGCGCGGTGGCGAAATACGGATCGTTTTTCGGCAGCGGCTCGCCCTCTTTGCGCAGCCAGTATTGCACCTTCGCCACGCCCGACACCCCGACCTGTGCGTGGCCGTAGATCGGAATGGGCGCGCCGGCCTTCGCCTGCTCAGGCAGCCTGCCGAAGCGCGCGAAACTTTTGAGCCAACTGTTCGTGTCGTTGTTGCCGTTGGCGTAGGTGTCGTCGGACTGGTGATTGTTCGTGAAGACGATTCGCTGGAGCCATTTCACCGATTTGAAACCGTAGGCCTCCGGCACGATCATGCGCACCGGGCCGCCGCGCTCGCCGGTGAGCCACTCACCGTTGAGCTTGTAGCAAAGGATGACCGGCAAATAGCCGGGCGGCTCCTCGAAGACGCGGTTCATCGGCAGGTAGCACTTGAAGATCTGCTTCGGGTCCTCGTTGTGATGGCCGTAATAATAAACGTGCCGCAAATTTTCGACCGGCCCGGCGAGCCAGAGCGCGTCGCGGAGCGGCACGCCCTCCCACAAACCCATGCCGAGCGGGTCGGAGAGATTGTTGCACGTGATGACCTTCAAGAAACGCACGGCCTTCGTCTCGGCGAGCTTCATCAGTGCGGCGAAGTTGAGCGCGGTGCCGTCGGCTTTCAGCTTCGGGCGCTCGATCTTCGAATTGCTGTCGGGGTCCGCGATGATTTCGAGCTGCCACGTCTCGCGCTCCAGTCCGACCTCGCGGCGCTTCTCGATCGGCAATGTGTAGGGCAGCGGATTGCCGCGCTCGACATTGTAGAAATCCGCCGACGGCGTGAGGAACGGCGTGGTCGCCTCGGGCACTTTGAGCTCCTTTTTTTTCTTGGGCGCGGGCTTCGTTTCCGCGGTCTTCTTCTCCGCCGCGCGCGAGTCGGCGGCGGCGAGGACGGTGGCGGCGGCGAGCGCGCTGGTGCGGAGGAATTCGCGACGGGGCATCTCGGTGGCGAGCGCGGGATGGTGCGGAGTGCTCATGGGCTTGCGGCGAGTTGTAGCAGAACGGACGGGCGACGCCAGCGCGGTGTTCGCAGTCGAAACACTTTGCCTGGCGCTTTCTTGGTGATACGTGCTCTCAGGACGCACCCGCACTTACCTCAACTGATTCCGAACCACCGGCGCGAGCAACTCGGCGATGAGCTTGTGGCCCTCGTCGTTCGGGTGCATGCCATCGAGCAGAAGCTCGTCGGGATTTTTTGCGGTGAAGGCGCCGTGGACTTCCACGAGCGGCACATAGAGTTCCTTCGCCAACCGGCGCACGACTTCGTTGTAGCGCGCGAGCACGGGCGCGTCGAAGCCCTCGGTGTCGTCGGGGCGATACGGCGGCTTGCCATACATGTCCTTGAGCCGGCTCGTCCAGCGCAGCGGATTGGTCGTCATCAAAATCGGCTTCACCTTGCGTTCGCGCAGTGTGGTGATCATCCATCGCAGGTTTTCTTCATACGCGGCGAGCGACACGCGTGACTCGGTGGCGGGCGGCGTTTTCCAAACGTCCACGGCGGCGTCGTTGATGCCGAACTGGATGACGACGATGCGCGGCTTGTGCGCGAGCACGTCCTTGGCGAAACGGTCGCGGCCGTTCTTCGAGGTGTGGCCGCCGATGCCGGCGTTGTGGACGGAGAGCGAGGAGCCGATGCCCTGCAGCGATTCGGCGACGCGCTGCGCATAAACTTTCTGCACCGCGCCGGGCCGCACCGCCGTGGTGGAGTCGCCAAACATCACGACGCCGCCCGGCTTCGGCGGCGGCACGACGGGCGGCGTGTGAACCGGCAACTCGCCCGCGCCGAGGTCCGCGACGTTGAGCTTCATGCGCAAGCCGCCCTGCATCGTGGTGATCCACATTTCGCCGGGCCGGCGCTCGTAGAGATACGGATACGCCACGCGCGCACCCGCGCCGTAGCTGCCGGCGACGACCTTTGGCTCCGTCCACGTCGCGCACTCGTCGGACGAGAAGGCGATGAACAATTCTTCGCGGCTCGTGCGGCTGTCGGGCGCGTGACGCGGCGGATGATTCCAGAGCAGCGCGATGCGCCCGTCCGCGAGCCGCATCAACTGCGCGCAGCACGTCACGGATTTGATCTTGGTTGGCTGGAGGTTTTCCCACCGCAAGCCGTCGCGCGAGGTCGCCTCCCACAGAAAACCCGACTCGGTGCGGAGCAGTTGATAGAGCGAGCCGTCCTTGCGCTCGACCACCGTGCCCTCGATGGATCCCGCGTGATCGTGCGCGCCGATGCCGTAGTCGAGGACGTTGCTGCGCTTCCAGGTTTTGCCTTTGTCATCCGACACGAACATCACCGTCGCGTGCCGCCACTCGGGAATGATCTCCTGCCCCACGAGCACAATTCGCCCGTCGCGCGTCTCGATGAGCGAGTGGATGCAACCGCACCACGGCTTGTTGAGAAAGATGGGTTCCTCCCACGTCTTCCCGTCGTCGAGGCTGCGGCAGACGTAAATGGGCAGCACGAAATCCTGCCAGCTCACGCTCTTCTCGCCCCAATGCCAGCCGGTCGGAGATTTCTGTTCGGCGAGATTTTCCCAGGCGGCGATCACCACGCCGTTGCGGGTGCGCAGCAACGCCCGCTCGTTGCTGATTTTGAATTTCTTCGGGTCGGGAAAAATCACGTTCGTCGTCCACGTCTTTCCCTCGTCGCGGCTGTGCAGCGCATTCTGCGCATCCACGCACAGCACCGCGCCATCGCCCGTGGTGACGAACGGCCCCTGGTGAGTGTGCGGCAACGGCGAGGCTTTCGGATGCAGCGTCGGCGCGGCGGCCTGCGCGAGCGCCGCGATGAGCGAAAGCGCAGCGGGCAGCGAGGCGCGCAGGAAGCGTTTGGTGCATGACTTTGCGATCACTGCCAGATTCACGGGTGACATGCCGTGATTTCACCACGAACCGTCGGATGCGTCGAGCCGTGTCGTCAGGATGCGGTGGGTGCGTCGGGCTGCCCCGGACCGCGAGCCGTCCCGGCTCGCAGCGGCCACGCAGGCGGAACGATCCACAAACTTTCCGAAACCTTATACATTCGCAGCCGACGCGAGCCGCGACGGCTCGCGGTCCGCCGGGTGCAGTGTCGGGATGCACCCGTGCGGTGGGGCTGGCGCTCCGTTTTGAATGGAGCCTCCTCACGTCGGCTGCTACAACTCGCGGGAACTCATGCCCACCGCTGCGCCACCCACCCGCGTCCGCTTTTCCATCCTCGGGCTGGCCACCGCGGTGGCGTTCCTGATGTATCTCGACCGCATCTGCCTCGCGCAGATCATCGCGTCGGATTCGTTCCAGAAAAATTTTGCGCTCACGCCGTCGCAGATTGACTGGGTGAAGGGCGCGTTCTTCTGGGCCTACGCGCTCGCGCAAGTGCCGGCGGGTTGGTTGAGCGACCGCTTCGGCGCGCGCGCGCTGATCTGCATTTACATCGCCACGTGGTCGCTCTTCACCGCGGCGACGAGTTTCTCGTTGGGCTTCACCGCGCTCATGATCGCGCGCCTCGGCTGCGGACTCGCGGAGGCCGGCTACTATCCGGCGAGCAGCGGCCTGCTAACGCGCTGGGCGCACGTCGGCTCGCGCGGGCTGGCGAGCAGCGCGATCTCGTGGGGCGGGCGCGTGGGCGGCGCGCTCGCGCCGTGGCTCACGGCGTTCGTGATTTTGAAATCCGGCGACTGGCGCTGGGCCGGCTGGCTTTACGGAATCGTGGGCGTCGGCGTGGCCGTCGGTTACTGGCGCGTGTTCCGCGAGCACCCGCGCCAGCATCCGCACTGCAACGACGCGGAGATCGCGCTGCTCGCCGAGGGTCGTGGGGATTTTCAGCCGGTTAAAAATCCGCCGCGCCGATTCCCGTGGGGCCCGGCCTGCCGCAGCGTGAACCTCTGGATGGCCAACGGCGTGCAGTTCTTCACCAACATCGGCTGGGCCTTCCTCGTGCTCTCGCTGCCGGACTATTTGAAGAAGGTCATGCACCTCGACGAGGGCATGAGCGGGAAGATCACGACGCTCGCGTTGACCATCGGCATCGCGGCGCTGCCGGTCGGCGGCTTCGCGACGGATTTTCTTTCGCGCCGCTTTGGCATCCGCCTCGGCCGGATGTTGCCGATGTCGGTGACGAAGTTCGCCGCCGCCGGCTGCTACGTGCTCGCAATGTGGACGGACTCGCCGTGGGCGATGGCCGTGGCCTTCGGCGGCGTCGCGTTCTTTGCCGACATCGGTCTGCCCGCGATGTGGACGACGATGCAGGACATCAGCGGCAAGCATCAGGCGCAGCTTTTCGGCTGGGCGAACATGTGGGGAAACTTTGGCGCGGCGATCCAACCCGTGCTCTTCACCGCCGTGCTGGCGCGCTGGGACACGGCGCACAACTACCACGCCGGCGTGTGGCTCTGCGCCGGGGCGTTCGTGGCGGCGGGCATCTTCGCGCTGTTCGTCAACGCGGAGGAGCCGGTTGTTCGCGAAGATGCCGCTCCAAGCTGAAAACAGAAGCAGTGCCCGCTAAACACGCGAACGACGCGAAAGGGAAACCGATTCAGGTCAGACCTTGTCCACCACTCGCTCGACGGGCCGTCAGCAAAGCGTTTTTGTTTCGCGTCTTTGGCGTGCTTCGCGGGTTCAACTCCGGATTCACCACGCCGTCCACCCGCCGTCCACCGCGAGGTTGTGGCCGGTGACGAACGACGCGGCATCGCCGAGCAGAAACGCGACGGCCCCCGCGATCTCCGGCGCCTGGCCGATGCGTCCGAGCGGCACGCGCTGCGCGAGGCGCTTCATGAATTCCGGATTGCCGCTCTGCTGCGTCGGGTTCGGGAACGGCCCCGGCGAAATTGCATTCACCCGCACGCCGCGCGGCCCCCAATGCACCGCGAGGTAGCGCGCCATCTGTTGGAGGCCCGCTTTGCCCACGCCGTATTCGATCGGGTTGGGATTCATCGGTGCCTCGTAGATGCGCGGATCGGGCGACACGGTGCCATACATGCTCGAAAAAAGGACGATGCTCCCGCCGCCGCGCGCCGCCATGAGCACGCCGACTTCGCGCGTGAGATGAAACGTGGCGGTGAGGTTCGACTCATTGGCCGCGTCGAAATCCGCGAGGGTCAAGTCCGCCATCGCCTTGCCGCTCGCGCCGTAGGTCATCACGACCAATCCATCCGGCACGCCGCGCTCCTTCGATTGTTCGGCGACGAACGCTGTGACCGCCGCGGAGTCGCGCGCGTCGAGAGCGGCTGGCGTGACCTTGCCCGCGAGATTCTGCGCGCGGACGAATTCCTCCGAGCGCGTCCCCAAGTCGGCGCACAAGACCTTTGCGCCAAGTTGCACGAGCGCAGCGACCGCGGCCTGGCCGAGATACCCCGCGCCGCCGATAATCCAGAGGTCGCGGCCCGTCAGGTCGAAGGGATGAGTGACAGTGGGCATGATGTTGAAAGGTGCAGAGAGTTTTTGCGGGCGGACGCCAGGCGGTCAAGCGCGACGCGGGCAAATTGCGCCATCGGCCGTGGGGACGGGACCCTCGCCGGTCATTTGTCCGCGGAGCGGGGCAGTCCGGGCTCAAGCGGCTTGAGCCAGGCGGTGGCGTGCGCTTCGAGTTCGGCCAGCGACAATGAGCCGTCGTGATTCGTGTCGGCGTGGTTGAAGTGCTGCTCCGCGTGGCCGCCCATGCGCGAGAGCGTGCGATACTCGGCGGGTGAAAGTTTGCCGTCGTGGTCGGCGTCCGCGCGCTTGAAGGCGGCGGGGACGCCCTCGCTGAGCAGCGCATACCAGGTCTGCTTTTGAAGCGTCGTGTGCAACTCGGCGACATCGAGGAAGCCGTCGCCGTTCTGGTCGCCGGCCTTGAAGTGCTCCTCGCCGTGATGCTTCGCCTGCGCGTCGAGCGGCTGATACTCGGCGAGCGCGAGTTTGCCGTCCTTGTTTTTGTCCGCGCGTTCGAGCACGGACTGGGCAAGGGATTTGGGTTCGGCGGCGGACAGTGCGATGGACCAGGCCAGCAGCAGCGCTGTGCACGAGACGAGCGGGGTGAGTTTCATGGCAGTGCATCCTTCTCCACCACTTCGCGCGGCAGCAACAACTCCCCCGCCGTGCGCGCGAGGAAGGGCGGAACCGTCATCAGCATCTTGTCACCGGCGCATTGCTCGAACTTCCAGAGTTTGCCGTCCTCGCCGGGCGGGACCGCGATGCTGAAGAAGCCGGGCTTGCTCTCGAACGTGTGCGCCACCGCGCCGCTCGCGTTGCGCAGCGTGCCCGCACCTTCGCTGAAGCCGCCCACAATCTTCGTCCCGCGCGGAACGTAGAAGTAAAGCGTCCAGCGTCCGTGAAATCCGCCGGGCCGCTCGAAGCTCGATTCGATGGTCATGGGCACGCTATCGGCCCAAGTCATCTGCGCCGCGCCGCCACCGGCGATTTCGACGCGGTGCAGACCGGTGAGGGCGGACTTCAACTCAACTTTCTGCTCCGCGCGCGACGGCGGCACCTCGACGTGCGCGACGGATTTGCTCTCCGCCTCGGCGGCGGGATAGAGGTCGAGCTTCGCGGGACCGCTCGTCTGGTAAATGATTCCCGCCGTCACGTTGAGCGCGAAGGCCGCGGGCGCTTTGCCGACCCACGAGAAATAATTCCGCGGCGAACGGCTGTAGAGACCCATGGTGCCGGGCCTGCCGACGGCGAGGTTCAGCGGGGTGGCCGGCACCAGTTCGCTGCTGAACGACACGGGCGCGAAGTCGAGCAGCTTGCGGCTCGCGATGCCGTTGCGACGGAAGCCGTCGAGTTCCGCGCGCGTGAAGGGCGTGCTGCTCTTCCATGGATTTTTTCCCTCGGGCACGGACCACTGCGCCCCGGCGGGGATGCTCACGGCCTTATCCCGTTTGTCCACGTCGCGATAGAGCGCGAGCGCGTGGATCATCATCGTGCCGCGTATGCGGTAGGTGTGGCGGATCATCGCCTCGAAAGCGGGCTGGCGCTTCGCGTCCTTCGCCACCGAGTAGTCGGCCCACAACTCCACGTAGCGCGTGTAGAGCGTAAGGTCGTCGAGCCGCGCGAGCGTGGTGGCGTCGCGCGTGAGGCCGCGCGCCTCGTCGAGCAGGCGATACATCCGGCCGATGAGATCGTCGGAGAGCGGCTGGCGTTTGGTGCCGTCGAGCAGTGTGTAAAACTTCGTCATCGGAGCGCGCGCGGTGCCGAAACATTTCTCCAGAAAATCCGCGGTGAGTTCCTCGACGCGCTGCGCCTCGCGCACGTCCCACATCATGCGCGACGCGAGGTAGTAGCCGAGGCCGTTGGGGCCCCAGTTGTCGGACGACTCGGCGGAGAGAAAGCGCGCGGACTTTTCGTGAAAGTGCGGGATGGTGCGCTTGAGGTATTCGAGGTTTCCGCCGCGCGCCGCGCCGGGCAGGTCGCGGTCCCACGGGCTCACGCTGTAATACTCGCGGATGCCGAGCGTGGTCGCCTGCTTCGACCAGCCCTCGAGCAACTGGTCCACGGTGAACCCGCCCAGGATGAAACCGGTCGCCACGCTGATGACGATCGCCGGGTGCGCGCGGATCGCCGGTGGCGGCGAATGCTGGCTGTAGGCATACATGCCGACGAGCTTGCCGGGAAATTTCGCGGTGACGGCCCCGGCGACGGCGTTGGCGAGCGTGAGTGCGCGGTCGGTCACGCTGCCGAGCTTCGCGCAGGCGTCGCACTCGCACCAGCCGCCGCCATCGCTCGGGTCCACCGAGACGGATTGCTTCTCCGGATCGGCGGCGAACTGCCTGAGTGCGTCGTCGCACACGAGCTGGCGCAGGCCGGGATTGGAAATGCAAAACTTCGTGGACTTCCGCACGCCGCCGAGGAGGCCGAGATATTCCGGATGCGCCGCGAACGCCGCCTTGTTGCGCGCGAGGATGCCATCGTAGGCGTGGCCGGTGCTCAGCTCGATGCCCGCGACCGCGCGGTTCTTTTCGCACCAGTCGCGATACGGCTCCTTCGCGTAATCCCACGGGCCGAAGCCATACCAGATGCGCCGCGAGTGAAATGCCGGTTGCTCGAACGTGTCCACCGCGACGCTCACGCTCGCGGACTTCGGCACGATCTCCCAATTCTTGCCCGGGAAAAACTGCCGGTAGCCGAGCCGGTGCAACAAATCCCAAACTGCGTGCCGCGCCGCGAGGTCCGTCGCGCCGAGCAGCCACACACCCTTCGCGTGCGAGCGCAGCAGATATTCCTCGCGCTTCGTTGCGTCGGCGGGCTCGAATTTCACTCCCGTCTTCAGCGAAGGAAAATCCTCCGCGCGCCCGACGGCGATGCCGCTCGCGCCGTCGCCGGTCTGCACGGCGAACTTCGCGCCCGCGATGCGGCCGAGGTAGTCGGCGAGCGTGGCGGCATTCGCTTTGGTTTCCGCCGAGGCTTTGGCCGAGACCACGACGGGCAGCAGCGCCTTGCCGTCAGCGGCCAGTCCCGCCGCGGGCGCGGCTTGGGCGCCGCCAAGCGGGGCGCGCAAGCTCAGCAGGACAACGAGCATCGCGGATCGGAACTTGTGGGCCATGCGTCAGCGATCATGCGCAATCCCGGACGCGAAGGCACGTCATTTGCGCGCGGGCAGATTCTTAAAGGAGGGTAACCATCTCCGCCTCCGACACGGCACGCCGCCAGTCCATGACGGATTGCTCAGGATCGAACCGTTGCCTGCCGTTTCACCAAACGCATTTCGCCGGCATCCGATCGGCGCCTTCGTTCCAGCCCGACGATCAGCGACACGCCGATGACCATCGGGAGAAACGCCCACACGAACGCGCCGAGATACGGGCTTTGGATGCCGCCATCCTCGTTCGCCGGGATGAGCTGCACCAGCAGCACCGTGCAAACAAAGCCCAGGACGCTGCTCAACAACAAAGCGGCCACCCTCTTTCCAAGGGCGCTTACGGGAATCACCGGCAGATACCGGTAGGTAAAGCTCCAACTCCAGATTATCGGGAACAAGAACCATGCGCTCGCCCCAACCAGGCGTTCGTGAAGCGCCATCGGCCCAAGCCACGGGATCAAATTGAACAGCCACGCCGCGCCCATCAGGTAAAAGAGCGCCATCAAACCGGCCCCGATCATCCGGTTCACCTTGTGCTCCCGATCCGACAGGGCCACGCCGACTTTCGCGAACTCCGCCTCGAGCGCGTGGGCCTGTCCGATTCGCTGGACCGCCGCGTCGAAAGCCTCCCGCGCGCTCGCCCCCGATTTCATCCGCCGCTCCACGTCCTCGCGCAGATGACTTTCCAGTTCCTCCAGCGGCACGGGAGTCCTGATGCCGGCGGCGAGCATCTGCCGCCGCCAGTCGGCGATTTGTTTTTCGAGGTCAGGCATATTTTTCCCCCCAGAGTTGGACCAGAACGTCGTGAACCTTCAGCCATTGGGCGCGCTGTTCCTTGAGCGCGGCCTTGCCGTTCTTCTTGAGCAAATAGTATTTCCGCTTCCGGCCGTTCTCCATCTTCTCCCAGCGCGACTCGATCCACCCGTGGTCCTCCATGCGGTGCAGGACGGGATAGAGCATCCCGTCCGTCCATTGCAGGTGATCGTCCGAGCGCGCCCGAACCTCCTGGATGATCGCGTAGCCGTAGCTCTCCCCCTTCGAGAGAATGGAGAGGACGAGGGCCTCGGCGGAGGCGGCCACCAGTTCTTTGGGAATCATGGCGACACCATGCATTGCACCTCTATGTATGTCAAGAAACCGGTTCCCGGCCGGCGTGGACGGGGCGCATCCGGACACTGCCCCGGACCGCGAGCCGTCCCGGCTCGCAACGGCCACGTCGGCGGAACGATCAACGGATTTTCCAAGCCCTCTTCAATTCGTAGCTGCTGCGAGCCGGGACGGCTCGCGGTCCGACGGGGCACCGCCCCTGATTGCAACCGGCCGGAGCGCGGCGTTTACGCCGCTTCACCGTCTGAACTGCGAACGGCCTCCAATATTTTCAGGCGCACTGGAACACTGCACGTTGAAGCGGCATGAATGCCGCGCTCCCATCCGTGTTCAACGGTGTTCAACGGTGTTCATCCGTGGCTAAAAATTCCCCGTGTTCATCCGCGCCGGTTCGTGGCAGGATTTTTTCCGTGAAACCCATCGCCGCCTCCGCCACGTCGCGCCGTCAGTTTGTCAAAGCCACCGCGGCGGTTGCCGCGGTGGCGTCCGTCAGCCAGGTGAGCATCGCGGTCACGCCATCGCGCAAGGCCACGGGCGCCAGCACGCTCAAGACGGACGTGCTCGTGTGCGGCGGCGGTTGCGCGGGCACGGCGGCGGCGCTCGCGGCGGCGCGGCGCGGGGCGAAGGTGTTGCTCGTCGAGAAGGCGCCGTTCGCGGGCGGCATCATCACCAACGTGGGCCTGCCGTTCTTCGACGGCATCGCGGACATCAAGGACCACCGCATCGTCGTGCGCGGCATCGCGCTGGAGTTGTTGTCCAAGTCCGGCGTGTGCGCGCCCGACGCCACGCACACGGAGAAGCACAATCCCGTCATCCGAAACAGTTTTCAGTTCAAGCTGCTGCTCGACCAGTTGCTGACGGAGCAGAAGGGGCGGCTCACGGTGCTGTTCAACTCGTTCGCGTGCGGCGCGAAGACTTCCGGCGGGCGCATCAGCTCGGTGCAGGTGGCGAACAAGGACGGGATCGTGAACGTGGAAGCCCGCGTGGTGGTGGATTGCACTGGCGACGCGGACGTGGCGGCGTGGGCGGGCGCGCCCTTCGAGCAGAACACGGAGGTGCAGCCGCTCACGCTGCATTTCCGCATCGGCCACGTGAAGAAGATGTCGAACATCGGCAAGGCCTGCAAAGAGTCGTGCGCCAAGGCGCAGGCGCGCGGCGAGTTGCCGTTCTACTACGGTCCCGGCGTGATGTTCCTCTACGGCGACGACGAGGTGTATATCCACGGCGTGCGCGTGCCCGCCGACCCGACCGACGCCGCCGACCTCACGCGCGCCGAGATGCAGGGCCGCGCGGATGCGTGGGCGATGTTCCAGGCGTGGAAGAAGGATGTGCCGGCGTTTGCGGACGCGTATTTCATCGAGGCGTATCCGTGGATCGGCGTGCGCGAATCGCGCCGGCTCATCGGCCGCCACGTGCTGAGCGAGGACGACCTGATGAAAAGCCGCCGCTTCGACGACGCCATCGCGACCGGCTGCTGGTATCTCGATCTGCATCCGAACAAGACCACGCTCAACGGCGCGAACGATTTCGATCCGAAGAAAGTCCAGCCCGCCCCGTATGACATCCCGTATCGCTCGCTGCTGCCGCAAAAGATCGAGAACTTGCTCGTGGCGGGCCGCTGCCATTCCGCCACGCGCGGCGCGCACGCCTCCACGCGCGTGACGGTGACGGCGATGGCGATGGGCGAAGCCGCCGGTCTGGCCGCCGCGATGGCGGTGGGAGCGAAGAAGGGGCCGCAGGAAATCGGCGGCGTGAAAGTGCGCGAGGCGTTGTCGGCGATGGGGGCGGGACCGTTCACGGAGGGGTGAGGCATTGAATCAAAAACGTAACTCCGGCGCGCTTGATTCCGTCCGGTGAGCCGACACTGCAATACTTGAAACCCATTCGCTTCATCATCGCCTTCGTCGCGTCCCTTTGCGTTCTTTGCGGTTACGTTCACGCCGCCGAGCGCAGGCCCAACGTCCTCTTCATCATCGCGGACGATTTGAACAACGATCTCGGCTGCTACGGCAATCTCGACGTGAAGTCGCCCAACATTGACGCGCTCGCGCGTCGCGGCGTGCGCTTCGACCGCGCCTACTGTCAGTATCCGCAATGCAACCCGTCGCGCACGTCGTTCCTCACCGGCTTGCGGGCCGACTCGACGCACGTTTTCAACAACAACGTGAATCCGCGCACGGCGCTGCCCAACGCGCTCTACCTGCCGAATTTCTTCAGAACGAATGGCTGGTTCACGGCCACGCTCGGCAAGGTGGCGCATTATCCGGGCTTGTTGCAGACGGACGTAAATGCGCGCCGGAGCGGCGGCAAGGCGGCAAAGCGTGCCGCGAAGGCCGCGCCTGGAATGGAAACCGATGAGCAAACGCAGGACGGCATGGCGGCGCGCACCGCCGTGGAGTTGATTGAGCAGCACAAGGCGCAGCCGTTCTTCATCGCCGTCGGATTCCATCGCCCGCACGTTCCGCTGGAAGCGCCAAAAAAATATTTCACCTACGACGCGGCCAAACTCACGCTGGCCAGTCCGCCGCCCGGTTATCCGAAGGGCGTTCCCGCCGCGGCGCTCGACACGAGCCGCGGCAGCGCGGGCGGCGAGGCGGCCCGGCGCAAGACCGTCGCGGATTATTACGCCTGCATCAGCTTCGTGGACGCGCAGGTTGGCGTGCTGATGGGCGCGTTGGATCGGCTCAAATTGTGGGACAACACCATCGTCGTGCTCATCGGCGACCACGGCTGGTTGCACGGCGAGCACGGCGGCGAAGGCAAGCAAAGCCTCTTCGAGCCATCCGCCCGCGCACCGTTGATCGTCGCGGCGCCGGGACGGAAGGCCGGCGTGGTGTCGCCGCGCCTCGTGGAGTTCGTGGACATTTTTCCGTCACTTGCGGAATTGTGCTGCCTGTCCGCCGTGCCCGCGAATCTCGAGGGCACAAGCTTTGTGCCATTGCTCGACGACCCTCAGCGCGCATGGAAGAAGGCGGCATTCACGATCACCGCGCGTTCGGAATCGGGTCGCGCCAAGAAGCAACGCGATCCGAAGACCGACGTGCTGGCCCGCAGTGTGCGCACGGAGCGCTACGTCTTCAACGACTGGGGCGACGGAAAAAGCTTCGAGCTTTACGATCATCAAACCGATCCCGGCGAGTATGTGAATCTCGCCGCCGACCCGCAGCACGCGAACGTCGTTCAAGAAATGTCCGCGCTGCTCAAGGCTGGCTGGCAGGCGGCGCGGCCGCCCGCTACAAAAGCCACGAGCAAACCATGAATTCAAAACTCCATCGCACGTTCACTGCGCTGCTCACGCTCCTTGCGCTGCTATCGCCATTCTGCATTCGTCATTCGTCTTCCGCTGCGGAGCAACCGCCCAACATCGTCTTCTTCCTCGCGGACGACATCGGCATCAACGGCATCGGTTGCTACGGCGCGGATCGCTTCAAGGGCCGGACGCCGAACATTGACGCGCTGGCCGCCTCGGGCGTGCGCTTCGAGCAGGGTTACTCCATGCCGACGTGCAATCCCTCGCGCTGCGTGTTGATGACCGGACGCTACACGTTTCGCTACGGCAACAAACCGTCCTTCAAGACCGAGTCTTCCGTGGCCAAGGTGCTCAAGCAGGCCGGATACGCGACGGGCATGGCGGGGAAGTGGCGGCAGATGGCCGACACGCCGCGCGATTGGGGCTTCGACGAATACCTCACCGACCCCGAGGCGAGCGGTTACTACTGGGAAAAAACTTACACGAAGAATGGCGAGACCGTGACGACGACGCAGCCCATCTACTATCCCGATGCGTGCCTGGATTTCGCCGTGGGGTTCTTCAAGCAGCATCGCGAGCAGCCGTTTTTTTTCTACTATCCCACGCACCTGGTTCACAACCCGATCGTGCGCACGCCGGACACCAAGCCGGACACGACGGATCGCGCCGCGCTCTACGACAACAACGTCGCCTATCTGGACAAGGAACTCGGCCGGGTAGTCGCCGCGCTCGATGCGCTCGGCCTGCGCGAGCGGACGGTAGTTGTCTTCGCGGGCGACAACGGCACCCATAACAAATCTGCCGCAGGCAAGATGCCCATCGGCGGACGAGAGGTGGTGGGCGAAAAGGCCACGATGCTCGAAGGCGGGAGCCGTGTGCCGCTCATCGCAAACTGGAAAGGCAACATCGCTCCCGGCCGCGTGGTGAAGGATCTGGTGGATTTCAGCGACATCCTGCCCACCTTCGCCGAACTCGCCCGCGCCGCTACGCCGGAGGGTGTCAACCTCGACGGCCACAGCTTCGCGCCGCAACTGCGCGGCGAGAAGGGCAGTCCGCGCGAGTGGGTTTATGTGCAGCACAACACCGCCGCCGAGTGGTATGTCCGCGAGCAGGGCTGGAAACTGACGCACGACGGAAAGCTTTTCGACATGAGCGACGCGCCGTTTGCTGAAAAGCCCGTCCCGGCAGAAACCGCGAGCGAAGCCGCCAAAGCCGCGCGCCAAAGGCTTCAAGCCGTGCTCGACACGCTGAAGCCGATCGCCAGTCCGCTGGTCGCGTCCAAAGAAAAGCCGTCGGACGGAACGCCGCCAAAAAAGAAAAAGAAGAAAAAAGCCGCCAACTAAATTCCCTCCCGCTGCATGAAACGTCTCCTTCTCCTCATCCTGCTCGCCTTCGCCGGGCATCCGGTTGTGAAGACGCCGAACCTCGACAAGTTCGCCAGCCGGAGCACTTGGTTCCGGCAGTTCTACGTCGCGGCCACGGGGTGCTCGCCGAGCCGGTGCGCGTTCATGGCCTCACTTTCTCCGGCGTGTGCATTCCGTCCGTTGCAGCCGACAACCCTCACATGAAACGCATCCCGTTCTTCGCCGTTTTCTTCGCGGCCCTTGGCATTCAGTGCGGCCAGGTCTCGGCCGGCACGAAGCCCAACATCCTCCACGTTCACGCCGACGATCATCGCCCGGATGGTTTGCGCGCGCTCGGGAACCCGTTGCTCGTCACGCCGAATCTCGACGCGCTCGTCGAGCGCGGAATGACCTTCACGCATTGCTACACGATGGGCTCCATGGTCGGCGCGGTCTGCACGCCGAGCCGCACGATGATGCTCACGGGGCGCTCGTGGCAGCGGATTCCGAAGTCGCCGGCCGCGGCGCCGAACGCCGCCGATCCCGCGACGTTTCTGCCGCGCGTCATCGCGGCGGCGGGCTATCAGACGTGGCACATGGGGAAAAAGGGCAACGGTTTTCCCGCCGGCTTGCAGGAGTTTCAGACCAGCATCCTCGACGACGCCCACGGCAACACTCCGGAGACGGATCGCGCGCATTGCAGCCGCCGGCTCGCCGATCGCACGATTGAATTTCTCAAGTCGCGCACGGCCAGCCACGAGACGAAGCCGTTCTACATTTACCTCGCGCCGCCCGTCCCGCACGACCCGCGCTCGGCCGAGCCGCAGTTTCACAAGCTCTATGATCCCGCCAAGATTCCGCTCTCGCCCGCGTTCCTGCCGCAGCATCCGTTCGACAACGGCGAGATGACCGTGCGCGATGAAAAGCTCGCGCCCTGGCCGCGCACACCCGCGGATACGAAGCAGCAAAACGCCGACTACTACTCGTGCGTTACCGGCTTCGATCATCACGTCGGCCGCATCTTCGCCGAGCTGAAGGCGAGCGGGCAGTGGGACAACACGATCATCATCTTCAGCGGCGACAACGGCCTCTCGCTCGGCGAGCACGGGCTGTTTGGAAAACAAAACCTCTACGAGTTCGGCGGCATGCACGTCCCGCTCGTCTTCGCCGGGCCCGGCATTCCCAAGGGCAGGAGCGACGCGCTCGTTTACCTGATGGATTTGTTTCCGACCTTCGCGGAGTTTGCTGGCGCGAAAATTCCCGAAGGCGTCGAAGGCCGGAGCATCGTGTCGATCCTGTCCGGCAAACAAACGAAAGTCCGCAACGTGCTCTACACGGCCTACCGCGACTGCCAGCGCGCGATCCGCGACGACCGCTGGAAGCTCATCCGCTACCCGCTCGTGGACCGGACGCAGCTCTTTGATCTCAGCGCGGACCCGCATGAGCTGAACAACCTTGCTGACCAGCCCGAGCACAAGGCGAAGCTCGCCGAGTTGACCGCGTTGCTTCAGAAAGAAATGTCGAGCCACGCCGATACCTTCCCGCTCACAGTCGCCAATCCCAAACCGGCCGAGTGGACGCCGCCGGCACCCGGCGGCGAACCAGCCAAGAAAATCAGGAAGAAAGCAAAGCAATGAATTACGCGCTCACCCTTCTCACTGTCCTGCTGTTCACTCGCGCATCGTTCGCCGCCGGACAGCCGCCCGCCAAGACGCCTTCTCCGACTCAGCGACTCGACCCCGTGCGCATCAGCGGGGATGGGAAGCACTTTGTGCTGAAGGGCTCGGGCGCGCGTTTCAAGCCGTGGGGATTCAATTACCTCGGCGAGCACGAGACCATTCTCGAAGAGTATTGGGCGGAGAAATGGCCGGCGATCGAGGAGGATTTCCGCGAGATGAAGAAGCTCGGCGCGAATGTGATCCGCGTGCATCTGCAACTGCCGGTTTACATGTCGGCGGCGGATCAGACGCGCGCGGAGGAACTGAAGCGATTGCGCCGGCTGCTCGATCTCGCGCAGGACTGCGGCCTCTATCTCGATCTCACGGGCCTCGGCTGCTACCGGCTCGCGCAGGTGCCCAAGTGGTATGACGAGCTGGACGAGGCGCGGCGCTGGGATGTGCAGGCGCGATTCTGGCGGGCGATTGCGGAGACGTGCAAAGGTCATCCCGCCGTTTTCTGCTACAGCTTGATGAATGAGCCGGTGATCGGGGAGGCGAAAGCCGGCGAGCACCCGTGGCTCACGGGCGAGCTGGGCGGATTCCATTTCGTCCAGCGCATCTCAAACAAGCCGGGCAAGCGCACGCAAGCGGAGATCGCCGCCGCATGGGTGGACCGCCTGACGACGGCGATCCGAAAGGTCGACCCCGATCACCTCATCACCGTGGGCGTGATTCCGTGGGCGCAGGTCTGGCCGGGCGCGAAGCCCATCTTCTACGCGCCCGAGGCGGCGAAGCACCTCGACTTCGTGAGCGTCCATTTCTATCCGCAGGCGGGCAAGGTGAAGGAAACGCTCACCGCCCTGAAGGTCTATGACATCGGGAAACCGATGGTCGTCGAGGAGACGTTTCCGTTGAGCTGCTCGCTTGCGGAACTCGACGAGTTCATGCAGGGCGCGGACGGCATCGTGGAAGGCTGGATCAGCCATTACTTCGGCAAAACGATCGCGGAGCATCGCAAGGAAAAGGACCTGAAGAACGGGATCATCGCGGAGTTCCTCGAGTTCTGGCAAAAGAAAGCGCCGGCGCGTTGAATGTGTCACCGCAACGTGAATCGTCCTTCCCCACCACTCGTCACTAATTACTCCATGAAACACCTGCTCTCCATCTTTGCGCTCCTTTGCGTTCTTTGCGGCCAACTCTCCGCCGCCGACGCGAAGAAGCCCAACGTCGTGCTCACTTCGAGCAGGTGCATGTGCAGCCGCTCTGCACCCCCACGCGCGCGGCGCTCATGACCGGCATCATCAACAAGCGGAACTACACGCACTTCGGCCACCTTGATTTTTCGCAGCGCACGTTCGGGAATTTTTTCCGCGACGCCGGCTACGCGACGTGCATCACGGGCAAGTGGCAGCTCAAGGGCGAATTCGAGGGGCCGGGGCATTTCGGCTTCGACGAATACGCGCTCTGGCAACTCAACCGCCGGCCCGGCCGCTACAAAAATCCCGGCCTCGAAATCAACGGCCAGCAGCACGACTACACGAAGAACGAATATGGCCCGGACCTCGTGAGTGATTACGCGCTCGATTTCATCCAGCGGAAAAAGGACGCGCCGTTTTTCCTCTACTACCCGATGATGCTCACGCACGCGCCCTACGATGCGACGCCGGACAGCGAGGACTACATCGAGTCGAAATCCGCGAAGGGGAAAGGCAGGGGCAAGGACAATGTCGGTCACTTTCCCGACATGGTCGCCTACACGGACAAGCTCATCGGCAAGCTCGTCGCGAAGCTTGAAGAGTTGAAGCTGCGCGACAACACGGTGCTCCTCATCCTCGGCGACAACGGCACGGGCAAGGGCACGCCATCGCGCTTCCAGGGCCGCGACGTGGTCGGCGGCAAGGGCACCAGCACGATGTGGGGCACGCACGTCCCCGGCATCGGCAACTGGCCCGGCCATTTCGCGAGCGGCAGGGTGTGCACGGACATGATCGATGTGACGGATTTTCTCCCGACCATCTGCGAGGCCGCGGGCGTGAAGGTTCCCGACGAACTGAAAATAGATGGGCGCAGTTTTCTCCCGCAGCTCCGGGGCGAAAAGGGCAACCCGCGCGACGCACGCTACACCTGGTATAACCCGGGCGGCGGGCCGACCGCGAAGTTCGAGTTCGCGCACGACCAGAACTTCAAGCTCCACGCCGACGGGAAATTCTACAACGTAGCGAAGGACGACCTCGAAAAATCCCCGCTCGCGGACGGCGCGCTCGACGCCGCCGCGAAGGCCGCGAAGGCAAAGCTCGCCGCGCTTTTGAAAAGCCACGAGGGCCCGCGCGCGGAATTTTTCGTGAAGCAGGGGCAGAAATTTGGCGGCGAGACCGGCGAGGATGCCGAGGCGAACAAGGTCACACCGCCCGCCAAGAAGAAGCGCGCGAAAGCATCCGGGCCGGCCGCGGGCGACGCCGGGCCGATGGCGGCCCGCTTCGAGCAGCGCGATCTCAATCACGATGGCAAACTGAGTTGGGACGAATTCCTGTCCACGGCGTCTGGCAAGGATGGCGCAAAAGCGCGGTTTGAAATGTTCGATGCCGACAAGGATGGGTTCATCTCGCGCGAGGAGTTCCTGAAATCGGGGAAAAAGTAGCGATGGCCTGGCGAGACCGGGGAATCGCGCGCGAGGGTGAAGGCGTGGCAAGATCCTGCGATCGACGATTCGGATTGGCGAAAACCTGAAGGGCATCCTTCCCGGCACCGTCCGATGGACGTCTCCGCCGGGAGACCGTCAGTCGGAATCTCGGAGAGCCGAAGGGAAATGCGCTCCGGCTCAGTTGACGAAACAAACCAAAAGCCCAACCATTGCGCCGCGTGATCCCCACAGTTCAACCGACCACTCGACAAACGCTCTTGCGGCAAACCGTTGGGCGTCGCCTGCTCGCCCTCCTCGCGTTGGCGTGGGCCGGCCCGGCCGCGGCGGCGGACTTCACCACGACCGTCGCGCCGGTCTTCAAGGAGTTTTGCCTCAAGTGCCACGGCGGTGACAAACCCAAGGGCGATCTCTCGCTCGAAACGCTCGCGGCTGACTTCGCGAAGAACGGCGAGACGTGGAAAACCGTGCTGGAACACGTGAGCGATGGCTCCATGCCGCCGAAGGAAAAGCCGCAGCCTTCCGCCGGGCAGCGGCGTGCGGTGAGCGAATGGATCGCGTCGGGACTGGTGGCGCAGGCGAAGGTGTTCACGGCCGCGAATGGTCGCGCGCGCCTCAAGCGGCTCAATCGCGTCGAATACATCAACACGATGCGCGACCTGCTCGGCGCGGAGATTGATCCGGAGGAACTGCCGGAGGACGGCATCGCGAGCGGGTTCGACAATGTGGATGCGGCGCTGGATTTGTCGTCGTCGCTGCTGGGCAGTTACCTGGAGGCCATCGACGTGGCGCTCGGCAACGCCTTGTCTCCGGGCAAGCGACCCAAGACCACGACGCAGCGCGTGGACTACCCGGCGCTGGGCAAGCTCAAGACGAAAACGAACCGCCCGATGCCGCGCCTCGGCACGAGCACGATCGTGAAGGAGCAGGAAGTCATCTTTGTCTCGGCGGCCATGATTGAGAAGCCCGTCGTCGATGCGCTCGCCGACACGCCGGGTCTCTATCGGTTTCGGATGCGCGCCAATACCGTGAACACCGGCAAGCCCTTGACGCTGCTCATTTACACGGGCAACTACGGGCGCGGCGTCCAGGGCCTGCTCACGCGTCCGGTCGCGATGGTTGATGTTCCGGCGGCGACGACGACGGTCGAGTTCACCGTGCCCTTGCTCGCGCATGAGACGATCAAAATGTTGCCGTATGGAATGGGCAATGTTTACACCGATGCGGAGGAGAACCACCAACTGCCCGGCATGGCGCTGCAATGGATCGAGGTCGAGGGGCCGCTCATTGATGCGTGGCCGCCCGAGCCGACGAAGCGGTTGCTCGGCGAGTTCGATCTCGCAAAAGCTAGCGCCGCCGATGCGGAGAAAGTGCTGCGCGCCTTCGCCACGCGCGCGTTTCGGCGACCGGTGCAGGACGCGGAGTTACAGCCCTACCTCGATCTGATCAAGACGCGTTTGGACAAAGGCTACTCGGTCGCCGCGGCTTTGCGCGTCGGGTTGACGGGCGTTTTGAGCAGCCCGGACTTCCTTTATTTGTCGGCCACGCCGGGCCGGCTCAACGACTATGATCTCGCGTCGCGCCTCGCTTACTTTCTCTGGAGCACGATGCCCGACGACACGCTCATCGCTCTCGCCAAGCGCGGCGAACTCGGCAAACCCGCCGTGTTGCGGCAGCAGGTCGAGCGACTCCTCAACGATGCCCGCGCGCATCGCTTCACCGAAAATTTCGTGGGCCAATGGCTCAGCCTGCGCAACCTCAAGGCGACCATCCCCGACAAGAAGGTGTATCCCGACTTCGACGACTGGCTCCTGCACTCGATGCCGCTGGAGACGTATTCCTTCTTCGAGGAAATCCTGCGCCACGATCGCCCCGTGACTGAATTTCTTCATGCCGATTGGTCCATGCTCAACGAACGCCTCGCGAAGCTCTACGGCATCCCGGGCGTGAACGGCTCCGAGTTTCGCAAGGTCTCGCTGCCCGCCGGCAGCCATCGCGGCGGCGTGCTCACGCAGGCGGCGGTGTTGAAGGTCACCGCGAACGGCACCACCACTTCGCCGGTCGTGCGCGGCGCGTGGGTGCTCGATCATTTGCTCGGCACGCCGCCGCCGCCGCCGCCGAAGGATGTGCCGGCCATCGAGCCGGACATCCGCGGCGCGAAGACGATGCGCGAGCAATTGGAGAAGCATCGCAGCATCGAACGCTGCGCGGGTTGCCACGCGAAAATTGATCCGCTCGGCAATGCGCTGGAGAACTTCGATGTCATCGGCGGCTGGCGCGAGTATTACCGCACCGTGCCCGGCAACGGTCGGTCCAAGGTGATGATCAAAACTTTCAAAGGCCTCGATCATCCCGTGGGGAAAGGCCTCGATGTTGATGCGAAGGACGAATTGCCCGACGGCCGGAAGTTCACCAGCGTGGATGAGTTGAAACAATTCCTCCTCGCCGATTCCGATCAGGTCGCGCGCGCGCTTGGGCAGAAGCTGCTCGTGTATGCCACCGGGCACCGGCTTGAGTTCGCCGATCGAGCCAGTGTGGACGCATTGCTCGCCAGTTCGAAGCCCAGCCACTACGGGTTCCGCACGCTCATCCATGAGCTCGTGCAAAGCCCGGCCTTCCGCACCAAATGATATGAAGCCCATCGTCTCCCGTCGCACCTTCCTCCAAGCCGTCGGCGTCAATCTCGCGCTGCCGCTGCTCGAATCCACCGGCCTGCGCGGCGCCCCCGCGGGACTCGCGAACGCCCCGCGGCGCCTGGTCGCGATGAATTTCGCCCTGGGCCTGCACGGTCCGAATTTTTTCCCCGAGCAGGCCGGCGCGGGCTACGCGCCGAGTCCCTACCTCGCGGCGCTCGGGAAGGAATTGCGCGACCGCTTGACGGTCATCAGCGGCACCTCGCATCCCGATGTCACGCTCGGTCATGCGAGCGACTCGACTTTCCTCACCGCCGCGCGCTTTCCCGGCGCGCCGACGTTTCGCAACTCCATCTCGCTCGATCAATACCTCGTCGAGAAGCTCAAGCCCGACACGCGCTTCCCCTCCATGTCCTTCGGCACGCGCGGCGGCACGATTTCGTTCAGCCGCTCCGGCGTCGTGGTGCCGCCCGATACCCGGCCCTCGGCGATTTTCACCAAGATGTTCGTCAACGGCACCAAGTCCGAAGTCTCCGCGCAGGTGCGCCGCCTCGAAGACGGGCGCAGCGTGCTTGATGCCGTGCTCTCGCCCGCGAAGCAGTTGCAGGCCCGCGTCAGCGCACCGGATCGCGAGCGACTGGACCAATACTTCAGCGCCGTGCGCGACCTTGAGCAGCGCATGGTCGGCAATCAGGAGTGGGCCACCAAGCCGAAGCCGGTCGTCGCTTACAAGGCGCCGAAGGACGTGAGCGATCCGAACGATGACCTCGCCCGGCTCAAGCTGATGATGGATCTCATCTATCTCGCCGTGCAGACCGACTCCACGCGCTTTCTCACCTTGTATGTCGGCGGCTCCAACGCCGTGCAGCCGATCCCTGGCGTGAACATCGAGTATCACAGCCTCTCGCATCACGGCCAGGACCCAGAGAAGCTCTCGCAATTGAAAATCATTCAAACCCGCCAGATGGAAGCCGTCGGCGGTCTCCTGAAAAAGCTCAACGAGACGAAGGAAGGCGGCCATTCGCTGCTCGATCACACCTCGCTCCTGTTCGGCAGCGCGATGGGCAATGCTTCGAGCCACAACTGCAAGAACCTCCCCATCGTGCTCGCCGGCGGCCGTTTCAAGCACGGCCAGCACCTCGCCTTTTCGAAGGACGAGAACACGCCGCTGTGCCGGGTGTATGTTTCGATGCTGCAATCGCTGGGCGTCGAGACGGATCAGTTCGCCACGGGCAAGGGCACGCTGCCGGGCCTGGAGTTCAAAGCTTGATCCCCGTTTTGAAACTGTGCTCGCGAGAAAATCGTGCGCAACCCCGCCTGGTTCGCGAACGGAAACCGAACCGCGAAGTGCCAGGGCAACGCCCGGAAGCGGACGAAGTGGCCGCAACAGCCGAATGATAAATCACCGGACCTGCCCGGGTTTTAATCGTCCGCCGCCGCCGGCTGTCCGGTTCCGAATCCGAGCGGCATCGCGCTTTTCCAAGACCGATTGATCTGTTTAACTTCACTCTTATGAACCGCCGTTTGAAATCCCTCCTCCTGCTTGCCTTGATCGCCGCCAACTGCCTCGCCGCCGAGCCCGCAAAGAAGGCCGCGAAGAAGGCCGCGGCCAAAGCGCCGCCGAATCCTGCGCTCGCGCCGATCCAGGATGTCGCCGGCCTGCCGCGCGTGTTGCTCGTCGGGGACACGGTGTCCATCGCCTACACGCTGCCAACGCGCAAGCTGCTCGAAGGCAAAGCCAACGTGCATCGCATCCCGCAGAACGGCGCCTACTCGCAGATCGGCGCGGAGCAGATCACCGAGTGGGTGGGCGCGGGGCCGTGGGACCTGATTCATTTCAACTTCGGCGCTTACGATCTGATGCTGGGCAAGGACGGCAAGGTCGTCGTGCCGCCGGAAATCTACGAATCAAACCTCCGCCTCATCGTCGCCAAACTGCGCCTCCAGGCTCCGACCGCGCGGCTCGTCTTCGCCACCACCACGCCGATGCCCGCGGAGCCGAAGCCGGGGGCGTTGCAATACGATCTGAAGAATGCGGACGCCTACGCGGCCATCGCGGCGAAGGTGATGAAGGAAACCGGCGTGCGCGTGAACGATCTGCGCGCCGCGATCCAGCCGCGCGCCGCGGAGTTGCAGGTGCCGGGAACCATCAGCTTCAAGCCCGCGGGATTCGAACTGATGGCGCAACAGGTCGCGCGCGAAATCGAGTCGGCGTTGAAGGAGCCGGCACCCGTTCCGGAAAAAACCGCCTCAACGCAAAAGGGTCTGCGCGTGTTCACGTGCGGGCACAGCTTTCACGTGTGGATCGTGCCGTTGTTGAGCGAGATGGCGCTGGGCGCGGGCATCGCCGATCACCGCATCGCGGGCAAGTCGAGCATCGGCGGCTCCACGGTGCTGCGGCATTGGGACGTGGCTGACGACAAAAACATCGCGAAGCGGGTGCTGAGCGAGGGCAAGGCGGACGTGCTCACGCTTTCCCCGATCTGGCTGCCGGACGCGGGCATCGAAAATTTCGCAAAGCTCGCCGTCGAGCACAACCCGAACATCCGCATCACCGTGCAGGAATACTGGCTGCCCAACGACGAGTATCATCCCGTCTATCCGCTCGAGACGCGCAAGAAGGTGGACCACAACGCGACCACGATCCCCGCGCTGCAAAAGGCGCAGGACGACTACGACCGCGACATTGACGAGCACGTGCGGGCGATCAACACGAAGCTCGGGACGAAGGCGCTCGTCACCGTGCCCGTGGGCCAGGCCGTGGTGAAGCTGCGCGAGAAAATCATCGCGGGCGAATGTCCCGGCATCAAGGAGCAGAGCGAACTCTTCCGCGACACCTGGGGCCACCCGACGCAGCCGATCCAGGCGCTCGCGGGCTACTGCCACTTCGCCGTCATCTACCAGCGCAGCCCCGTCGGTCTGCCGCGCCCCGCGATCCTCTCGCGCAATCCCGCGTGGGACGACAAGCTCAACCGCCTGCTGCAAGAGCTTGCGTGGGATGCGGTGACGAAGCATCCGATGAGCGGAGTGCGTGCGAAGTGAGCCGTGCTGAAAAACTTCTCGCAACTCTCCTCACCGTCTCTCGCACTGGCCCCGTCGCCTTCGCACTGAACTCTGCGCGTCAAGAAACGCTCATCAACTTCGACGCGCCCACGTCAGCCCGAGTCGGTCTGCGCTCCAACGACGGCCACGGAAGTTGCGACGTCTTCTCCCTCTCCGCCTCGAACGGGGA
>JACQFS010000151.1 GCA_016199935.1 Verrucomicrobiota bacterium | reverse complement strand
CTCGTCCTCGTCCTCGAAATGCGGGGGCAGAGAGCGAGGACGACGAGGACGAGGACGAGAACGAAAAGCAAAAATGCAAACCATTGAAGTCCTCTTCACCCCGGCGGAGTTCGCCGCGCTTGCGCAACGCGACCTGAGCCGCACCACGGCCGTCGTGTTCGACGTGCTGCGCGCGACCTCGACCATGATCACGGCGCTGGCCAACGGTGCGGCGGCCATCGTCCCCGTCGCGAACATCGCCGAGGCGCTGGCGCGCAAGGCGGCGCAACCGGACGTGCGGCTCGCCGGCGAGCGCGAGGGCCTGCGCATCCGCGCGGCGCAGACGGGCGGCGTGGATTTTGACCTCGGCAATTCGCCGCGCGAGTTCACGCGCGCGGCGGTCGCCGGCCGGACCATCGTGATGACCACGACCAACGGCACGCGTGCGTTGCGTGCGTGCGCGGGCGCGCTGGATGTTTTTGTCGCGAGCTTTCTGAACCTCGATGCGACGGCGGCGCGTTTGCGCGCGCTGCGCCCGGAGCATCTGCTCATCGTCTGCAGCGGCACGGGCGAGGACGCGGCGCTGGAGGACACGCTGGGCGCGGGCGGGCTGGTGGAACTGGTGGCGAGTGGATCTCACGCGACGGTCGCGGATTCGGCAATAATCGCGCGCGAAGTTTTTCGCACGCACCAAGAGGATTTGATCGGGGCGATGCCGCACGCGCGCAACGGCCGGCGTCTGCTGGCGCTGCCGGAGTTGGCGGAGGACGTGGCGTTTTGTCTCCGATGCGACGCGTTGCCCATCACGGCACGGCTGGTCGGAGGCGTGGTTCGCGCGGAGAGTTCGGCGGCGGCGCCGGGGTGACGGGCGGAGGGGCGACATTTTTGTCGCACGCGTGATTCAAATTTAGATGACGACGGCGACAAGAGTGTCGCCGCTCCGGCGGGTTCAGCGCGTCATGTGCATTTTCCAAATCAGCCGGAACGCGCGGGCGAACTCCGTCGGTCTTTCCGCGATCCAACGCGTGACGTGCGCCGGCGTGAACCACTCGCCGCGCTCCACCTCCGCGGGGTTCGGTTGCATCGGCCCTTCGTGCGCGAGGCGATAGACCCACACGAACTCCTGGCCCGTGTCGTCGCACGCGGCGATGCGGAAGAGGCGCGCGGGCGCGGCGGCGACGACGAGCCCGATCTCCTCGCGCAGTTCGCGCACCGTGGTCGCGTCGTAATCCTCGCCGGCGTCCACGTGACCGGAGCAGGAGGAGTCCCACGCGCCGGGGAAAGTGTCCTTGGTCATGGACCGCTTCTGAAGATAGACCTCGCCACGCGCGTTGAACACGAGCACGTGAATGGCACGATGCCGCAGGCCGAGGCGGTGGACTTCGCGACGCGGCTGCCGGCCGATGACCCGGTCCTGCTCGTCCACCACGTCGAAAAGTTCGTCGAGATTTTGCATCAGGAAAGGTTCGGAGGTCCGGGCGGGCCGAGCCGCTGCGTCAATTCGACGAATTGTTCGAGCGAAAGTTTCTCGGCGCGTTCCTGAAGCGAAACGCCCAGCGCGGTGAGTTCGCGCTCAATGGTTTCGCGCGGCCAGTCGCGCCGCAAAAGTTTCGCCATCATCTTCCGCCGCTGTGAGAGCGCGAGCTTCACGAGCCGGGTGAAAGTCGGATGCAGCGCAAAGGGCAGCAGTTCACGCTCGCGACGCACCAGCGTGACGCACGCAGACTCGACTTCCGGCACGGGAAAAAAGCAGGTGGCCGGGATGCGGAAGTAGCCGCGGCTCTCGTAGCGGAGCTGCACGAGCAAGGTGAGGAGGCCGTAGTCGTCGCCGTCGGGTTTCGCATCAAGGCGGCGCGCGACTTCGATCTGGAGGGTGGCAACGAGGCGGTCGGGTGGGTGCTCGGTCTGCGCGAGTTCGACGAGCAGCGTCGAGGCGATGGAGTAGGGGAGGTTCGCGACGAGCTTCCAGCCGCGCCAGTCGCGGGGATTTTCTTCGAGCCAGCGGAGGGCGTCGGCCTGAATCAGTTCGAGATTTGACGACGTGGTCGCCACCGGAATGGCCGGCGACGCGGGTGAGAGCGGCGTGGCCTGGAGTTCGGGTGGCAACCCCGACGCATGCCCGATATGAAAACGGTCGCACAAAACTTCGACGAGCCGCGCGTCCTTCTCGATGGCGAGGACGTGCGCGGCGCGCGGGAGCAAAAGTTCGGTGAGCGGACCGAGACCGGGGCCGACTTCCAACACGCGGTCGGTGGGCGAAAGTTCGGCGGCGTTGACGATGCGGCGGAGTTGGCCGGAGTCGTGGAGAAAATTCTGGCCGAGCGACTTGGTGAGTTGGATCGCGCGGCCGGCGAGGATTTCCCGCATCTGCGTGAGCGTCATGGCGTGAGGTCGTTCAGCACGAGTCCGAGTTCGCGCAGCGTGCGGCGCAACTGCGGCGCGGTGATGGTGAGCGGCGGCGTGAAGCTGATGACGTTCGCGTGCTCGCCCTCGGGCAGCAGCACGTAGCCGCGGTGGAGCATGGCCTTGATCGCGGCGAGCGCGAGCGTGGTTGCGGGCGAGCCATCCGCGTGGCGGAGTTCGAGGCCGGCCATGAGGCCGAGGCCGCGGGCGGAAACTTTGAACCTTGAACTTTGAACTTGGAACTTTGAAAGGAGACGGCGGAGTTCATGGCCGAGCTTGGCGGAGCGCGTGACGAGTTTGCGCGAGCGCAGTTCGTTGATTTGCGCGAGGGCCATCGCGCAGCCGACGGGGTGGCCGAGGAAGGTGCTCGTGTGGATTGCTTCGCCGGTGCTCTCCGGCCACGCGGCATCCATCACGTCCGCGCGGCCGACGCACGCGGAGAGCGGGAAGCCGCCGGTGAGCGCCTTGCCGAGGCAGATGACATCGGGCGCGACGCGGCTGTGCTCGCACGCGAACCACGCGCCCGTGCGACCGAAGCCGGTGTAGATTTCGTCGAGAATGAGCAGCGCGCCGTGTTGGTCGCACAGCCGGCGGAGCAGGGGAAGGAAGTTGGGTGGAGGAAGGTTGATGCCGCCGCGCGCCTGCACCGGCTCGACGAGCACGGCGCCGATTTTTTCTCGGCTGAAAATTTTTCGGAGTGCTGACTCGACGGCCGGCAACTCGCGCCGGCTCGTCGGGAACGGCGCGAAGTTGCCGAACTCGCGGAGCTGCCGGCGGAACGGGCCGCGGAAGAAATCGCGATGCGTGGCGTTGAGCGTGCCGTAGCCCAGCCCGTGATACGCGCCAGCGAAGGCGATGATGCCGGGCCGCCCCGTGGCGAGATGCGCGGTCTTGAGCGCGGCCTCGACGGCCTCGAAGCCGGAGTTGCAGAAAATGGTTTTGGCGGACGAGCCGGAAACTTTGAACTTTGAACGCGCCCACCGCTCGAAGGTGATCCGGCTGAGTTCGCGCGCAAGTTGTGCCTTGAGCGCGTGCGGATGCACGTCGCCCATCGCGTGGAGCAGCGTGCCCATCTGGCGCTGGCCGGCGCGGACGACGCGCGCGTTTGCGTGGCCGCACGCGGCGACGCCGAAGGCGGCGGTGAGGTCGAGGTAGCGTTTGCCCGCGTCGTCCCACACGAAATTTCCCCGTGCGCACGCCCACACGATGGGCCACGAGCCATCGCGCTCGACGAAGGTCACGTTGCGCGACTCGTAGGCTCGGAGGAGTTCCAGCGTTGGCGAGTTATTGGGCATCGCGTCAAACAGCGCGCTGGTCCGGCGGCCAGATGACCTTGTGCATTTGAACTTGGAACCGGACGGGCAGCGCATCGGCGATGATCGCCTCCACCAACTCACGGCGAGCCAGCGGCGTCTGGCCGGCGGGGACGGGCTTGAGCGATTTGTCCTGCTGATGCGGCGCGAGCGGCGCGACCCACGAGCAGAGCAGGGGACACACGCCGGCGAGATGGTGTGTGGCGATCTGCTGCTTCGTCCACTCGTAGTCTTCGCGCGTGCCGATGACGAACTTGATCTCGTCCGTCGCGCGCAGGTGCGGGAGATTTTCCCAACGGTTGCGCGCGGACTCGCCGCTGCTCGGGCACTTGAGGTCCATGATGCGGCGCACGCGCGGGTCCACTTTGCTCACGTCGAGCGCGCCGCTGGTCTCGACGAGCACGGTGAATCCGTCGTCGCAGAAGGATTTCATCAATGGCAGCACGTTCGGCTGGAGGAGCGGCTCGCCGCCGGTGAATTCAATCAACGGCAGGGGAGTGCGGAGTGCGGAGTGCGGAATGCGGAGTGGTGAGTCGCCGAAGGGCGCGGCCAGTTCGTGCACCCGCGCGCGGATTTCCTCCAGCGAAAGTTTCTTCCCCTCTGTGAACGCGTAAGCCGTGTCGCAGTAGGAGCAGCGGAGGTTGCACGCGGTGAGGCGCACGAAGACGCACGGCAGCCCGGCGAAGGTGCTTTCGCCCTGCACGCTGAGATAGATTTCGTTGACGACCAAAGTCTCGGCCATTGCGCGCAGCCTAGCGGCCCGCGGTCGGATTGAACACGCCGAAATCTTCCGCCCCCCGTCACAACAATACCGAAGCCGGTTACTTTCCGGCGTTGCTTCCCTCGACGCGCGCGGCAGACTTTCCCGCATGGATATTTACGCGAGCCCCACCTTCGACATGGCGTGCCGCCAGTTCGACCTCTGCGCCGACCTCCTGGAGATTCCCGACAACGACCGCGCGCGCCTCAAGTATCCCAAGCGCGCCCTCACCGTCGCCGTGCCGATCCATCTCGATGACGGCCGCACCGTCGTCTATCCGGGCTACCGCGTGCAGCACCACCTCTCGCTCGGGCCGACCAAGGGCGGGATGCGTTACCATCCCGACGTGACCATCGGCGAGGTCGCGGCGCTCGCGATGTGGATGAGTTGGAAATGCGCGCTCACCGGCCTGCCCTACGGCGGCGCCAAGGGCGGCATCGCCTGCGACCCGCGCAAGATGTCCACCACCGAACTCGAACGCCTCACCCGCCGTTTCACGCAGGAGATCATCTCCTTCATCGGCCCGCAGGTGGACATCCCCGCGCCCGACGTGGGCACGAACGAGCAGACGATGGCGTGGATGATGGACACCTACTCCACGCACATGGGTTACAGCGTGCCGGGCGTCGTCACCGGCAAACCCGTCGGCCTCGGCGGTTCGCTCGGGCGGCGCGAGGCGACCGGGCGCGGCGTCGGCTACCTCATCGGCCGCGCGATGGACGTGCTCGGCCTCGACTCGGGGAAATGCACCGCCGTCGTGCAGGGCTACGGCAACGTCGGCTCCGTGGCCGCCGCCTCGCTCGCCAAGCACGGCACCAAAATCATCGCCGTCAGCGACGTGGACGGCGGCCTCTACAACGCGGGCGGCCTCGACCTCCAGAAACTCGACGCCCACCTCGCGGCGCGCAAACCCTTCACCGCCTTTCCCGAGGCCGATCACATCACCAACGACCAGCTCCTCGTCACGCCCTGCGATGTCCTCGTGCCCGCCGCGCTCGAACGGCAGATCACGGAGAAGAACGCCGCCCGGATTCAGTGTCGCATCCTCGCCGAGGCGGCCAACGGCCCCGTCACTCCCGACGCCGACCTCATCATCAACCAGCGCCCCGAGATTTTCGTCATCCCCGACATCCTGTGCAACGCGGGCGGCGTGGTGGTGAGCTACTTCGAGTGGGTGCAGGACTTGCAGAGCTTCTTCTGGAGCGAGGCCGAGGTGGTGGACAAACTCTTCCGCATCCTCGAGACGGCCTTCGCGCAGACGCACCACCTCTCCAAGCAGCGCAAAATCTCCCTGCGCCAGGCCGCGCTCAGCCTGGGCATCAAACGCGTGGCCGAGGCGAAGAAGCAGCGCGGGTTGTTCCCGTGAACCGGCAGGCATTCCCTCTCCTCCATGAAATGGAGGAGAGGGGTTGGGGAGGGGAGGTGCTTCATTTCAAACCGTCCTCAACCACCTCTCATTAGCACCCGGCTTCAGCCGGGTGAGGGCGGACGCAATCCGATTCAACCGCTTCAGCGGTTTCCCGCCGGCGGGAGCGGGGTAAACCGCTAAAGCGGTTGAAGCCCCTCGCCGCCGATCACACCCGGCTAAAGCCGGGTGCTAATGAGAGCCGGCCCGCTCCTCCACGCTGCGCGTGGAGGAGAGGGAGTGGCCGGGGCGTTCACAGGCAGCGGTGCTGCACCGTGTTGCTCCACCCGCTGTGGCCGGTCGAGCCGCCCACGGCGCGCACTTGCAACGCATACAGCACCCCCGGCGTCAGCCCGCCGAACACGATGTGCTGCGAATCACCCGTGGCGTCCGTCCGCACCCACGGGCCTTGCGTGCCGTCGGGATTGATGGCGGCGGATTGCCCCTCGTAACTCTTCGCGTTCTTGGTGGCGGTGGCGCGGGCAATCAGCTCGCCCGAGTTTCCATTCGTCACCTTGGTGATGTCCGGCGTGGGGAGCGGCGACTGGGTGTTGCCGGTCTGCGCCGCCTGGAAGCCGCTGGAGAGCAGCGTGGCGAGGTCGTTGTTGCAGTGGGTCTGCACGTATTCCGCGAGCTGGCGCAGGAGCTCCACCAGCGCGGTGCGTTTGTTTTTCTTGTCGGCCGTGGCGGCGGTGCCCCCCTGGGCGGTGGCGCCGATGGCGGCGGTGAACGCGGTCATGCCGGCCTGCAAATTCGCCTGCGTGACAGGCGGAGTCGGGTAGGCCGGTTCGCCGTAGAGGTTGGTGTTGACGGCGTCCGCCGTGGACTCGACGTCGTGGTCGGAGCCGCTGGCGAAGGCGAGGCTTACTTTGAGGTGCATTGGTTTGTGTGGTGGTTGTGGCACGAACCCGTCCCAGACAAGTCCTGGGGTATCCCAGCGCAAGGGATTGCCCTGGGCGTCGTTTCCGTCCCAGCGGAGCGGTTCGTTAGCCATGTTTCTGTGTGTTTTTTGGTGGTTTGTGAGTGAAATGGAGGTTGGCGAAGGGGAAAAGCGGTCGAATCGGCGGGGAAAGCACCCGAATCCGGGGTCAATACGGGAGCTTTTGCGATGAAAGCAGGAGCTTTCGTGACAAAGGCAGGAGCTTTCGTGGCAAAGACAGGAGCTTTTGCGACGAAGACAGGAGCTTT
>JACQFS010000118.1 GCA_016199935.1 Verrucomicrobiota bacterium | reverse complement strand
GTGGTGGAGGAAATGTCGGGTCGCTCCTTCGACCAGTTCTTCGAGCAATGGGTTTATCGCGCGCAGCAGCCGGCGCTCGACGTGAATTATTCGTGGGACGCCAAGGCGAAGCTCGCGAAGGTGACGGTGAAGCAGGTGCAGAAAATCTCCGAGGACGTCTCGCTCTTCCGCTTCCCGCTCACGCTGCGTTTCAAGGGCAAGGGCACGACGACCGACAAGACCTTCGAGGTGCGCGAGAAGGAGCACGACTTCTTCGTCGCGCTCAAGGACGCGCCGGAAATCGTCCGCGTGGACCCGGAGTTCACGCTGCTGGCGAAGGTGAATTTCAAACCGGCGAACGCGATGCTCTTAGCGCAGCTCGCGGACAAGTCGGACATGATCGGCCGCGTGCTCGCCGCCGAGCAACTCGGCGAGAAAGGCGACTCGGCCGGCATCGCGAAGCTGAAAGACGCCTTGCAGCACGACGCGTTCTTCGGCGTCCGCCTCGAGTGCGCAAAGGCGCTGAAGAAAGCCCACTCCGATGAGGCGCGTGATGCGTTGCTCGCCTCGCTCGCGCAGCCCGACGCGCAGGCGCGCAACGCCGTGGTCGAGGGCATCGCCGGATTTTTCGATCCGAAGGCGCGCGAGGCGTTGTTGCGCGTGACGAAGATTGAAAAAAATCCGGTCGTCGCCGCGAGCGCCGTGCGCGCGCTCGGGAAATACAACGATGACGACACGCGCGCCGCTCTGCGCACTGCGCTGGCTTCTGACAGCTACCGCCAGCGGATTGCCGACGCCGCGGTCGTGGCGATTCGCGAACAGGACCAGTCGACGTCGCTCGACTTGCTCCGTGAAACGGTCCAGTCGCGCGGGAAAGAATTTAGCAGTTCGAGCCTGGCCGGCGCGCTCGATGCCTTCGCGTCGGTCGCGCGCCCGCTCACCGACAAATCGCCGTCCCGGGAATTTCTGAAGGGCTACCTCGCCGACAAGAAGGAGCGCGTGCGCACCGGCGCGATCCGGGCGCTCGGCACGCTCAGCGACGAGGCGGCGATTCCGCTGCTCGAACCGTTCGCGGCGGGCGCGAAGGATTCGCCGGAGCAGAAGGAGGCCGAGGCCGTGCTCGCGAAGTTGCGCGGTGCGCAGAAGCCCGGCGACAACCTCAAGGATTTGCGCAAGGAGCTCCTCGACGTGAAGGACGACAACCGCAAGCTGCGGAAGGAATTCGACGAGTTGAAGAAGAAGATCGAAGCCGCAAAACCGTGACGCGCGATTTCGCGGCTGGCCCTGCCGCGCGCGCCCCCGTAGCCTCCGCGCCATGAAAGCTCAAGTCCCCGACGCATTGAAGCAGGATGTCCCGCAAACGACCTGGGGAAAAATTCTCACCGCCACGCCCGTCATCATGACCGTGGTGGCCACGGCGCTCGCGGGGCTTTCGTCGAGCGAGATGACGCGCGCGCAATACGACCGCTCGATGGCCGCGCAGCAGCAGAGCAAGGCCGGCGACCAGTGGAGTTTTTTTCAGGCCAAGCGCCTCCGCGGCTCGATGCAACGCAGCACGCTCGACGTGTTGACGGCCACGACGCAACTGGTGCCCTTCGCGCTCAACGATTCGGAAAAGCAGGCGCTCGCGCCGACGCCCGCCGTCATCGCCGCCGTGGAGAAGGGCGACGTGCCGCCGCTGCCGCCGGAGCCGGCCTTCACTCCCGAGGTGAAAACCGGGCTGACGATGATCGAAAGCTCGAAGCCCGACGCGGAGCTTGCCGCCGTGCTGGCGAAGGTGACCGAGGAGACGCTCGTCGATTCTGTCCGCGCCGCGCGTGATCGCGCGGATGTGTTCGACGCCGCGACCAAGCCGATCACGCAGGCGATTGACCGGCTGGAGAAGGCGCGTTGGGAATTGGCCGCCACGACCGGCCGGCCCGTCGGCCCGATGATGAACGGCCTCACCGTCGCGCGGCTGCGTTTCACCGCGGCGCGTTACGACGGCGAGGCGAAGTTGAACCAGTCCGTCGCGCAGCTCATCGAGCTCCAGGTCCGCAAGAGCAACCTCACCGCCGACCGCCACCATTCGCGCAGCCAGAAATTTTTCTACGGGATGCTCGCGGCACAGGCCGCGGTGATCGTCTCCACGTTCTCGCTCGCCGCGCGCAAACACTCCGCGCTCTGGAGCCTCGCCGCCGCCGCCGGACTCGCCGCCGTGGCGTTCGCCGTTTACGTTTACTTCTTCGTGTAGGCGGGCGCGGTCACCGTCACCAGGGCCGCGTGATCTTGGCGACGTGCCGGTGATTTTTTCCCGCTTTCTGCTTCCGGCCGGTGGCCTGGGCCAGGAGCGGGGATTTTTGCGGAGACCCCGGTGACGATCCGGTCTCGGCGTAGGCCGCGGCGATTTCCTCCTCGATCACCTTGAGCAATTCCCGGCGGCCGGTCCCGCTGCGCGCGGAGCAGGTGTAGATTTCCGGCAGCGTCGTGAACCACGCGGCGATGCGTTCCGTGAAGGCCGCGATGTTCGCCTGCACCTTCGTCGCGGACACCCTGTCCGTCTTGGTGAAGACAAAGACGAAGGGGATGTCGTTGGCGGCGAGCCATTGCACGAACTCGAGATCGATCGCCTGCGGCGGGAGCCCGGAGTCGATGAGTTCGAAGACGCAGCGGAGGTTCGGCCGCTGCTGCAGGTAGTCGGCCACCGCGAGGTTGAACTTGGCCGACTCCTTCCGCGCGACGTGCGCGAACCCGTAGCCGGGCAGATCCACCAGCCGCCAGCACTGGTTCATCGTGAAGTGGTTGATCATCTTCGTGTAGCCCGGCAGCTTCGACACCCGCGCCAGATTCTCCTGGCCGGCGAGCAGGTTCAGCAACGACGACTTGCCGACGTTCGAGCGGCCGATGAAGGCGAACTCGGGCAGCGACTCGTCCGGGCACGAAGCCAGGTCCGGCGCGCTGCGGTCAAAGATGGCGGATGAAATGTTCACGATTGGAAACCAGCGGGCGACTGTCGCAGCAAACCGCCCGCACTGAAACATCTATTCACTTCGGCTCCACTTGACGCTCCGCCCGCGAATTGTCCGCGCGCAGTTGGCCGCAACCGGCCGCGACATCAATGCCCCGGCGCTGACGAATCGTGCTCGGCAGGCCGGCCGCCTGCAGAGTTTTCTGAAACGTCTTGGCCGCCGCGGATGGGGTGGCCGTGCCGGCGAAGCCGCCGGTGGGATTGAGCGGAATCAGATTCACGTGCGCGTCGAGCCCCGTGAGCAGCGCAGCGAGCCGCTCCGCTTGCGCCGGCGAATCGTTCGCGCCGGCGATCAGCGTCCACTCGAAGAAAATGCGCCGGCCGGTTTCCGCAAAATAAGTTCGGCACGCTTCCGTCAACTCCGCCAGCGGCCAGCGACGGCTCGCGGGCACGAGCGCCGAGCGCTCCTCCTCCGTCGCGCCGTGCAGACTCACGGCGAGGTGATACGGGCGCGCTTCCGCCGCGAGCCGCAGAATGCCCGGCACCACGCCCACGGTGCTGATCGTGATTTTGCTCGGGCCGATGTTCAGGCCGCGACGATCGGTGATGATTTCCAGCGCCGACATGACCGCGTCGTAATTGTGCAACGGCTCGCCCATGCCCATGAGCACGAGATTGCGCACGCCCTCGCGGCCGGCGGCGCGCAGGGCGAGCTGCGCGTGACGCACTTGCGCGACGATTTCGCCGGGCCGCAGATGCCGCACAAAACCCATCTGGCCCGTGGCGCAGAAGACGCAGCTCATCGCGCAGCCGGCCTGCGTGCTCAGGCAGGCGGTATGACGTCCCGTGAAACCCATCAGCACCGTCTCAATCGTCTGGCCGTCGCCGAGGCGGAGTAGAAATTTGCGCGTCAATCCGTCGCTGCTCGCGACGTCGGCGGTCTCGGCCGGGGCGTCGAGGTGGAATTGCCGGCCCTTGCCCAGATGCGCGGCGAGCCAACGGCGCAGGGGAGGAGAGAAGTCCGCATTCCCGGCCGGATCGGGGTTCAACTCGTGATGCACCTCGCGCCAGAGCGCCCGCGCGTGGACCGGCGACAACGCGGACGCCGCGAATTCCTGTTCCAACTCCGCGAACGTGAGGTCGAGGAGCGAACGGGGCGCGGCGGCGGCGGCGGTCGTCATGGCGGTCCCGAGTGTGGCGTTTGCGGGAACCGCGGCGAGATCGAAATCCAGCGCGCCTCCACCGCGCCGCGGTCGAGTCATCCGGCCTGGAGTCGCCAGATGGAAAAGCGGTGGAGGGCCACCGCAGCCCAGGACGCAGGCGCGTTCACGGCGACGCCCGGATGGCGCGAAGCGTCTTGGAGTGCGCCGGCAGAGCGCAGCGCCGACGGCGCTTTCGGGCGGACGGGGACGTCACCGATGCGAATGATTTCCGTGCGTCCGAAAGCGGTGTCGCGCTGCGCTTGCCACCGCAGTCCAAGACGCGCTTTTCAACTCCAACGGAGTTGTGGCGGGGTGGCGGCGGATTGGATGCAACCCCGAAGGCTTTCGGGGCAACCGCTGGGCTGATGGATTTGAATCCCGTTGGGATTCGGAGTGCGGGTCTGAAATTCGCACCCAAGGAATTAGTAGGTGAAGTAAAAGTTTTTGCCGCCTTGCCCCAGATTGTGCTCCATGTCGTATTCAATTTCGCGAGAATTTGGTTCGGGGTTCAAATATGTCGTAAGCGCCTCCTCAAAATCGCCGTAGATTTTTCCGTATTGTGCAGATTTGACGTTGCCGTCCTTATCCAGAACCGTGTTCACGCGTAGAAAATAATTCTTGTGCACGTGATCGTAGTTGTTGGCGCTTCCAAGTTTGCCGAAATTCCACCTGTTCGTTTTTACCAATTGAGCCTGATAACCAGCGATGGGTGCTAATTGCGACGAGCGGAGCTCACTACGAATAGTATCGTTCGGAAATTCATCCGTGAGTCGCCCGGAGACTTCAAACTCCTGAATCCCGTCGCCACGATTTGGAAAACTGATTGTCATTCGACCGTCCCAACCGTGGCTGTTCACTTTTCCGTAAACTGCTGAAAGATCATTCGTGTCATAATCCACGTGCCACGTAAAATACATCTGAGCGTTCGTTCCCTTTCCGTATGGGACGACAAAATCACCAATCGTCAGGTCAAATCCGACAGGCTTATCCATCGCGGGCTTCTCTCGATGCGCAATATCCAATTGATTCACATACATTGGAACGCGATGAACAATTCTCTTCAGCAGCAGTGCAATCTTTGGATTGAAGGTCGAAGAGAATTGTTGGCTAGTCATGCGTTCTGTAACAAACATCCAATGTTGTCCGGACGTTGAATAATAGCCGGCTTTTTTCACGCTGAACTCCAGTTGGTGTGTGGTGTCGCGATTAGAGGCCGTAAATGTTCCAGTCGCATCTGACAATCCTTCAAACTTGTTCCAGTTTGTGGGCGAGTCGTCGTATTGGGCGCGACGAACAAAAGACCGAACCGACACATTCGCGTCCGGCACGGCCTTGCCGTCGTCATCAACGACCTTGACGGTCATCGACCATTTTTGCTCCTGAGCAGAGGCCTTGAGGCTGTTAAAGCAACCCAGCAAACTAATTACCGCAATGAAGTAAATGGACGGGCGAAGATTCTGGTGAACCCTTTGCATGTTAATTCTTCGCCCCCGCCAACTCTTCCTCAAAATCCACGATCTCTTTGATCTGCACCAGAAACCAGCGGTCAATCTTCGTGAGATTGTGAATTTCCGAGAGAATGAAGCCTGCGCGCAGGGCGTGGCGGCTGGCCGCGTTCACTTCGCACCTTTCGCCTTGCGCTTCCGGGCAGCGCGATAGGTTGTCAGTGTGGAATACTGGCCAGCGGCAACTTCCGCGTGCGCGCGGTCATGCAGGGCGTCAAAGGCCTGGAGGTCAGCCCCGGTCGGGATTTCGGGCCGGTAGATTTTCGCGCCGGACTCCTTTTGCCGGCGCTGGTAGTAGGCAACCCGTTTTCGCGGATCGCCACCAAACCTTTTGGCAGTCTGGCGGCGGATGGCCCAGATTTCTTCCAGCGTCTCGTCACGTTTCGTGCTCATGATCTTTCTCCAGCAATTGCAGGGGCGTCACCAGCAACGGCGTGCGCAGGCCGAGCAGCGCATTGACGCGCCGGATATGGTCGGTCTTGTTGGCATTGGCCAGATGCTTGCAGTTCCACGTGACCAGCATATCACAGGAGTAAAACGAGGCGAGCGCAAGATGGTCGGCATCGCCGAGGGATTCGGCGGGCATCAGTTTGTGCTGGAGATAGACGGCGGCGATTTCTTCGACCTCGGCGGTGTAATCCAATTCCTCCAGTCCGCGGAGAACCGCTATGGATTCTGCCCGACGCGCTGCGTCGGGAATTCTTTCCAATTCGTCGAACACCACCACGGAGGTGACCAACCGATGATCAGGTTTTGGCTTGGTCCACCATTCGCGTGTCCATTTGCGCCGAGCTTCGACCTCAACTCCCTTGCGTTTCTCGGTATAGAAACTCGGAATCGTCGTCTCGACGTAAATGAGCGCGCTCATCTCTCAATTCTTCGCCCCCGCCAGTTCTTCCTCGAAATCCACAATCTCTTTGATCTGCACCAGAAACCAGCGGTCAATTTTCGTGAGGTTGAAAATCTCCTCGATGGTGAAGCCGGCGCGCAGGGCGTGGCGGATGAAGAAGATGCGTTCGGCGTTGGGCACGCTCAGCTTGCGGCTGATGACGTCGCGCGGCAGGATATCGCGGTCGCCATAGACTTCCGTGCCGATGCGCCACGGCTTGCCATCACCGCCGAGTCCGCTGCGGCCTATTTCGAGGGAACGGAGGCATTTCTGGAGAGATTCTTTGAAGGTTCGCCCGATGGCCATTGCTTCGCCGACGGATTTCATTTGGGTCGTCAGGGTCGGATCGGCCTGGGGAAATTTTTCAAACGCGAACCGGGGGATTTTTGTCACGACGTAATCGATGCTCGGCTCGAAGCTCGCGGGAGTTTCGCGCGTGATGTCGTTCTTGAGTTCGTCGAGCAGGTAGCCGACGGCCAGTTTGGCGGCGATCTTCGCGATGGGAAAGCCGGTGGCCTTGGACGCGAGTGCGGAGCTGCGGCTGACGCGCGGGTTCATCTCGATGATGACCATGCGGCCGTTCTCCGGGCTGACGCCGAACTGGATGTTCGAGCCGCCGGTCTCCACGCCGACGGCGCGAATCACGGCGAAGCTCTGGTCGCGCATGATCTGAAATTCCTTGTCGGTCAGCGTCTGGATGGGCGCGACGGTGATGCTGTCGCCGGTATGGACGCCCATGGGATCGAAGTTCTCGATGGAGCAGATGATGACGCAGTTGTCGGCCTTGTCGCGCATGACTTCCATTTCGTATTCCTTCCAGCCGAGCAGGGATTCTTCGATGAGGATTTCGTTCACGGGCGAAAGCTCGATGCCGCGTTTGGCGATCTCCTCGAATTCTTCGCGGTTGTAACCGATGCCGCCGCCCGTGCCGCCGAGGGTGAACGCGGGTCGGATGATGAGCGGGAGGCGGCCAATCTTGTCGGCGACGGCGCGGGCCTCGTCCAGGTTGTGGGCCGTGCCGGAGATGGGAACGTCGAGGCCGATGGACAACATGAGGTCTTTGAAAATCTGGCGGTCCTCGCCTTTCTGGATGGCCTCGGCTTTCGCGCCGATCATTTCGACGCCATATTTTTCCAGGACGCCGGAGCGATGGAGCGACATGGCGGTGTTCAAG
>JACQFS010000137.1 GCA_016199935.1 Verrucomicrobiota bacterium | reverse complement strand
CGCGGAGAGCAACAACCCCGTCGTCCTCCTCGACGAGCTCGACAAGATCGGCTCCGACTTTCGGGGCGACCCGGCGGCGGCATTGCTCGAACTGCTCGACCCGCCGCAGAACCACACGTTCACCGATCATTATCTCGATCTGCAATTCGACCTCTCGCGCGTGCTCTTCATCGCCACCGCGAACTGGCTCGATCCCGTTCACGTCGCGTTGCGCGACCGGCTCGAAGTCATCGAGCTGCCGAGCTACACCGCGGCGGAAAAATTGCAGATCGCCAAGCGCTACCTTGTCCCGCGCCAGCTCGAGGAGCACGGCCTCAAGCCCAAGCTCATCAAGTTCACCGACCCGGCGATTGCGCATCTCATCCAGGACCACACGCGCGAGGCCGGCGTGCGGCAGCTCGAACGCGAGATCGCCACCGTGGTGCGCAAGGCCGCGCGGCACATCGTCACGCACCGGCATTTGCACCAACCGCTCACGATCACCGGCGAGACGGTCGCCGAATATCTGGGCGCGCCGCGGTTCGTGCCCGAGCTCGCCGAGACGCTCAAGGATTTTGGCATCGCCATCGGCCTCGCGTGGACGCCCGTCGGCGGCGACATCCTCTTCATCGAGGCGACGCGGATGCCGGGCAAGGGCGGCCTCCTCCTCACCGGCTCGCTCGGCGACGTGATGAAGGAGAGCGCGCAGGCCGCGTTGAGTTACCTGCGCAGCCACGCGGAGACGCTCGGCCTCGCGGCGAAGGATTTCGACAAGCAGGATGTTCACATCCACGTCCCGGCCGGCGCGACGCCCAAGGACGGCCCGAGCGCGGGCGCGACGCTCGTGGTTTCGCTTGCGTCGCTCTTCACCAACCGTCTCGTGCGCAGCGATGCCGCGATGACTGGCGAAATCAGCCTGCGCGGCCGCGTGCTGCCCGTCGGCGGCATCAAGGAGAAGGTGCTCGCCGCCTCGCGCGCCGGCCTCAAGCACGTGCTCCTGCCGGAACAGAACCGCAAGGACTGGGACGAAATTCCCACCGAGGCGCGGCAGAAACTGCGCGCGCATTTCGTGCGCGACATCGGGCAGCTCCTTGAATTGGCGTTGAAGAAATGAACGGGAGCGGTTCAACGCGGAGCGCGGAGCGCGGAACGCGGAATCGGTTCGCCGTTGTGTTGGGGGTGGTTGTCGCGTTTTCCGTTTCGCTTTCCGCCTTCGGTCAGGGCGCGAAAATTGTCGAACCGCCCAAGCCGGATTATGTCGCCGGGGAAAAACTTCGCGCGCAACTTCTCGCGCAGCAACCCGCCGAGTCGAGCCTCAACGGCCTCCTGAAGCTCCGCGACGCCGACGGCAACCGCCGCGAGATTCGCGTCCACCTCACCACTCGCGTCCTGACCAACGGCGCGTGGGAGGCCGCTTACGACGCCGGTGGCGAGCGGCCGGAGAAACTCACCGTGCGCCATTCGCCAAGCTGTCCGAATGTCTATTCTGTGGAGGTTGGCTCCGGTTCGCCGGTCGAACTGGGAGGCGCGAAAATTTTTGGTTCCTTCGCCGGTTCGGATTTTTCGCCGGCAGACCTTGGGCTGGATTTCCTGCACTGGCCGAAGCAGGCGATTGTCGGCACTGGCCTCCAGCAGGGTCGGCCTTACAAGGTTTTGGAGAGCACAACCACGAACGCGTCGCCCAACGGCTACACACGCGTGCGCTCGCGCGTGGACAACGAGACTGGCGGCATCACGCAAGCGGACGCGTTTGACGCGAAAGGTAAGATCAAGGACTTCAGCCTTATTGGTTGGAGGAAGGTGGAAGGTGTTTGGCAGCTCCGAGGGATAACAATTGTGGACGAACGCAAGGACTCGGTCACGCGGCTGGAGTTCGAACTGACGGTGAAGGACGCGGAGCGGTAGGACGCGTCCTTCCGCCACCGTCCGGTTGCGTCCGAGCGTGCGACATGCTTTCATCCTCCTGCGCCCATGACCATTTCCTGGCAATTCTTTCGCGGCCTGCTTCTGCTTTTGCTCTTCGTCGGTTGCGCGGGTTGGGTCATGTGGCACTGGCTCAAGAAGACCCAGGACGATCCCGTGGTGCTGATCCTCAAGTGGGTGGTGTCCGTCGCGCTGGTCGGCGTCGCGCTGGCCGCGATCTTCACCATGGGCCCCGCCGGTCCCGGCGTCGGGGCCGGCTGCGGTGTCACCCTGGCGTGGTTGTGGCGTCACAACGTCGGCGGATTTTTTGCGGGGTTCATCACCAGCGGCATGGACGGGGGTGACATCCCGCCGGAACCCAAGCCGCATTACTCGCTCGCCGAGGGAATGCGCAAGCGCGGCCGCTACCGCGAGGCCGCGGCCGAGGTCCGCCAGCAGCTCGAAAAATTTCCCGGCGACTTTCAGTGCGAGACGATGCTCGCCGAGATTCACGCGGAGCATCTCGGCGAGTTCGGCGTCGCCGAGGCCGCGCTCGAACGCATCGCGAACAACCCACAGCGGCCGCCCCACGAGCGCGCCTACGCGTTGAACCAGATCGCCGACTGGCACCTCAAGTTTCACCAGGACCCGGACACCGCACGCGCCGTGCTGGAGCGGCTCCAGCAGTTTCTGCCCGGCACGGAGTTCGCGCGTTTGGCCTGACAGCGGATTGGACATCTCAGCGACCCCGGCGCGTTTGCCGAGGCGGCGAGCCGCGCACCCATTGCCCTGCGCCACGTCGAGGGGGATTTCGTGCCGGAGCGGCAGTTCGACGGGGAGGCACCCGGCGAAGTGCACGGAGAACTCAGTGCGCTCGTCGAGCACCTGCGCGCGCACCCGTTTGATGTCGAGGCGCGGGAGAATCTGGCGCGCCTCTACGCGGAGCGGTTGGATCGCGCCGACCTCGCGGTGCAGGAGGTGGAGAAACTGGTCGGTGCGCCGAATCTTTCGCCGCGCGAGATCACGCGGCGGCTGAACCTCAAGGCGGACTTCCAGTTGAAATACGCCGCCGACCTCGACGGCGCGCGCGCGACGCTGCAACGGATCGCGGAGCAGTTTCCCGGCAGCGCGTGGGCCACCGGCGCGGAGCAGCGGATCGCCTCGTTGAAGAACGAACTGCGCGGAAAAAAAGAGAGCCAAACCTTGCGGCTTGGCTCCTATGAAGATGATTTGGGACTGCGCTAGCGCCTACTTCGGGAGGTTCTGGAGGTTGAGCGCGATCTGCTTGTCGATCTCCGCGGCCAGCGTGAGTTCCGTGTTGCCGGCCTTGGTGCGGGCCTGCGTGAAGACGCGCGTCACCTTCTTGTCCAGCTCGTCCACTTTCACATAGACGGTGCGCGTATCCACCTTGGCGGCGACGACGTTGTTGGCGATGTCGTCGGAGACGATGGTGCCGTTCGCCTTGAGCGTCTGGCGCACGGCCGTGAGCACCTGGGCCACGGAGAATTCATAGCGACTCTCGAACTGGTCTTTCACCCACGGCACGCCCATGTGCGATTTGCCGCCCACGTCCGTGTAGCAACCCGTGGCGAGCGTGAGCAATCCGGCCGCGGCGATCATCGAGCAAAATTTCATGGTCAATTTCATGGCGCGCATTGCAAGCAGACCGGCGCGTGCGGTCAAGCGCGAAGCCAAAAAGTTTTTCACAACGCCGGACCTCCGCGCGCGTGGCGATCAGCGGCCAAGCAACCGCTTCCGACCGAACGCCGCGCCGAGCACGGCGTAGCTACTCCGCGCCGCGACCACCGGATCGTAGCCGGGCTTGTTGAAAATCTGCGCGCTGACCTCGACGACGAGCGGGCCGCTCCAGCCGAGTTCGCGCAGCAACGCGGCGTATTGCTTGTAGTCCGTGTGGCCCTCGCCCGGCAGGAGGAACTGCACCTTCTTCGCGTCGCCCGCCGTGTCCTTCACGTGGATGAAGCGCGTCTCGGCGATGAGCGGCCGGAGCGTTTCCTCCAGGCTCAGGCCCATCAGTTGGAAATGGCTGAAGTCGTAGCAGAGCTTTACGAACGGACTCGCCGCCTGCTGATGGAGCCAGAGCAGGCGCTCGGGCGAGTTCACCGCGCTGTTCACATGCGGCTTGAGGCAGAGCGTGAGCTTGGCGGCGGACGCCTCGCGCGCCCAATCGCGCGCGCGCTCGGCCATCTTGTCTTTGAGCCCGTCCCACTCCGCGGGCTTGCCGCCGAGGACGGTTTCGAGGATGGGCGGATTCTTCGGCGCGAGATCGTGCGCGAGCTGCGCAGCGACCTTGATACGCTCCAGGTTCTTCGCGTGCGCGGCGTCGTCCGCGGCGAGGCTCAGGTTGTCCATGAGCGCCGAGACCGTGAGACGATTTCGCAAAAGGAGTGTGCGCACCTGCTGCCGGTCGGCGGCGGAGAGCAGCTTCGGCTCGGTGGGATAACCGGCACCGAGCGACAGCTCGACGTTCTCGTAGCCGAAGCCCGCGCACGTCTGCAACGCGTCCGCCAGCGGCAGCGACTTCATCCCGTAAAGGCTGAAGCCGAGGCGGATGCCGTCCGCGGCGGCGGCGCGCGAGGGCAGGGCGGGGGCGGCGACGGTCGCGAGCGCGGCGGTGGTGTGGAGAAACTGTCGGCGGGTTTGCGCGGGCAATGACGAATGACGAATGACGAATGACGACGCTGGCGCGTCCGTGCGCCGGCGTTCGGCCTGGGTCAATGTGCGTTGCTTCCCGGTTTGGAATTCGTCATTCGTCATTCGTCATTTCCTCCCCACATGCGCCTTCAGCATCCGCATGAACTCCCGCATCAGCACCGAGTTGTCCATCCACACGCGCGCGCTGACGAGGTTGCCGTCCACCACGAACGGCCGGTTCACGTATTTCGCGCCGCCCTGCTCCACGTCCAGCGCGCACTTCGCGACCGTCGTGAGCGTGCGGCCCTTGATGACCCCCGCCGCCGTGAGAATCTCGATGCCGTGGCAGACCATCGCCACCGGCTTGTTCGCCTTGAAGAAATGCTGCGTGATGCGGAGCAGGTCCTTGTCGTAGCGCAAATATTCCGGCGCGCGCCCGCCCGAGATGAACAGCCCGCAATACTCCTCCGGCTTCACGTCCTTGAACGCCACCGTGGCGCGGATGTGATACGCGGGTTGTTCGCGCGTGATGTCCCACTTCGGCTCGCCCGGCGCGGTGGGCGGGATTTCGTGGAGCACGCCGTGATAGAGGCGCGCCTCCGGCCCGGCGACCACGGCCTCGAAGCCGTCCTCGGGCAGGCGGTAGATGGGATACAACGTGTCCATCACCTCGGTCGCGTCGCCGATGGGGATGAGGACTTTCAACGATTTGGATTTCTTGGCCATGCTGCGCGTGAGTGAACGGGGGAAAGGCGGAAAGGTAAATTGAAAAAGTGCTCACCGTGGTCGTGGCCGTGTTCGTGAGAACATGGCACTCCTCTCCTATCCGCGCCGAATTATCCCGTGCTCTTACGAGCACGGCCACGGGCGATGGGAGCGATGTCATCCCGTGACCCACGCCGATCCCGCCGGGCCGCCCAGAGCAGGCCGCCGCCACCCAGCAACCCGAGCAGCGCGCTGCCCGGCTCCGGCACCGCGGTGATTACCGCTTGGAAGGGGGCCGAGTTGTCCACCGACCAATTCACTCCCTGGTTGAGGGAGCGTGCGGTCGTGGTCTGGAAGCCGGAGCCGCTGCCGGCCGACGAGAGCGTCACCCCCCAGCCGAGGTTCATGGTGGCGCCGGCATTCTCGCCGAGCACCAGCCAGTAGTTCGAGCTGGGCGCGAGCGGCTGGTTCAATCCGCCGAAAAGAATGTCGCCGCTGCCCGGATTGATTCCGGTGAACAGGGTGGCCAGCGAGGTGCCCGGCTGGTTGGCGTTGTCCGAGTAGAGGCTCAGGGAAAACGTCCCGCTCCCCGAGATGTAGCTCAGCCTGAGCGTCACGCTGCTGAGGAACAGATTGGTCGCGTCCGAGTTAAACCGCTGGGCGTCCCAGGTGTTTGTATCGGTGCCGAAGTTGCCGTTGTTGCCGTTGGTGATGTTGTTGAAGATGACCGTGCTGGCGGCGCGCGCGCTGCCGCCGGAGGACAGCGCCCAACCGATGAGCAGAGCGAGGAGCAAACCGGCGCGGTGAAAGTGAAGTTTCATGGCATTTGGAATATGGGGACTGCGAGGGAGAGCATAGGGGGCGTCCTTGGATTGTCACTGCTTTTCACGAGACGCGGGTGACTAGCCGCGCCGGAAAGCACGGCCCTTTCCATTTTGCATTTCTCATTTCCCCCGCCGCCCCCTACCTTCCGCGCGCGATGTCGCGACTGCCCTTTGAACTGCTGCTGGCGTTCCGTTACCTGCGTCCCAAGCGGACGTTCGTGTCGGTCATCACGCTGCTGTCCGTCATCGGCGTGACGCTCGGCGTGGCGGTGCTCATCATCGTCATCAGCGTGATGAGCGGGTTCGACCGGCAGTTGCGCGAGCGCATCCTCGGCTTCAACGCGCACCTCAAGGTCTTCACTCCCGATGGCATCCTCACCAATTACCCCGCCACGCTCGCGCGCCTCACGAACAACCCGCACGTGCGCGGCGCCGCGCCGTTCGTGCTCGGACAGGTGCTCATCGAGTCGCAGCCCGCGTCCGGCAATGCGCTCGTCGGCGCGCCGTGGGTCCGCGGCGTGGATGCCGCACGCGAGCCGTCCGTGAGCGTGCTGCCGAAAAGCATGGTCAGCGGCGAGTTCAACCTGCGCGGCAATGGGCTCGTCGTCGGCCGGGAGTTCGCGCATCAACTGGAGCTTTCTGTCGGCGACCGCGTCGCCATTTATTCGCCGCGCAACATCCAGAAAATGCGCAAAGCCAAGGGCAGGGTGGACGCCGAGGAAATCACGTCGGACGAGTTTGTGGTGCGCGGCATCTTCGACGTGGGCCATTTCGAATACAACGCAAACATCGTGTGCGTCTCGCTCGCGAACGCGCAGGATCTCTACGACATGAAGGGCGGCGTCCACGGGCTGATGGTGATGCTGGATGATCCGTTCAAGGTGGACGCGGTGCGGCGCGAGTTGCGCGCGGCGCTCGGGCCGGAGTTCATGATGCGCACGTGGACGGAGGAGAACTCCGGCATCCTCAACGCGCTGCTCACGGAGAAGAACGTCATGTTCTACATCCTGTTCTTCATCATGGTGGTCGCGGCGTTCGGCATCACGAGCGTGCAGATCACGTTCGTGGTGCAGAAGACGCGCGAGATCGGCGTGATGAAGGCGCTGGGCGCGACGCGCGCGCAGGTGATGCGGCTGTTCCTTTCGCAAAGCATCGTCGTCGGCGTGTTCGGCGTGCTCACGGGCTTCGGGTTGGGAATGCTCGCGGTGCATTACCGCAATGAGTTCCTCGATCTCATGAATCGCGTGACGGGGTTCGAGTTGTTTCCGGCCAGCATCTACCTCTTCGACCGCCTGCCCGCGGTGATCATCCCCGGCGACATCGCGATCATCTGCGGCGGCTCGCTGGTCATCTGCGTCGTGGCCGGGCTGATCCCCGCGTGGAACGCCGGCCGGCTGCAACCCGTGGAGGCGCTGCGCCATGAGTGAAACCCTCCTCTCCGCGCGCGGCGTGACCAAGACCTACACGCTCGGCCGCAACAAACTCGAAGTGCTCCACGGCGTGGACCTCGACGTGGCCCGCGGCGAGTTCGTCGCCCTGCGCGGCGCGTCCGGCGCGGGCAAGAGCACGCTGCTCCACCTGCTCGGCGGGCTCGACACGCCCAACGCCGGCGAAATCCGCTTCGACGGAATAAATCTCGCGACCCTCGGCGGCAACGATCTCGCGCAGCTTCGCAACCGCAAGGTCGGCTTCATCTTTCAGGCGTATCACCTACTGCCGGAACTCGACGCGTTGGAAAACGTCTGCCTCCCCGCGCGCATGATGCGCACCGCTGCGTCCGAGGCCGCCGCGCGTGGCCGCGAGTTGCTGGAGCGCGTGGGCCTGGGCGCGCGCCTCGACCACCAGCCCTACGAACTTTCCGGCGGCGAGCAGCAGCGCGTGGCCATCGCCCGCGCGCTCATCAACGCCCCCGAACTCATCCTCGCCGACGAGCCGACCGGCAACCTCGACTCGCACACCGGCGAGGGGATCATCGAGCTGCTCTGCTCCCTGCGCGCCGAGCGCAACGCCACCCTCCTCATCGCCACCCACGACGCCCGCGTGGCCGAGCGCGCCCCGCGCGTCGTGCAGATGCTGGATGGGAAAATGGTGTGAGCGTGGGCTGGTTTACTTGGGAGAATCGCCCGGCAGCGTGAAGGGGCGGACCCACAAGTTGGAGCCGTGACGGAAGGAGATGGCGCGGCCGTCGGGATGCGGCCACGGAGAATTCCAAGGTGACATCACCAGAGCGGGTTCATGCGGACCATCGGGACTATCGGGACCATCGTAGAGCTGTTCCCAATCGTTCGCGCCGAGTTTGCCGATCCAGACTGCGACGTGCTCGCGATCCTCGAAACGCACGAATGGTAAATCCCGCTGCAGTTGGATATGGGGAATGAGGAGTTTGTGTGTGCTGACGATGAGCAGGTGGTCGCCGCGGGGCGAAAAATAAAGCCACGCCATCCGAAATGGGCGCGGGAGCTGGATTTGGAGGTTCGTGCCCAGTGGCTTCAATGTAGCCGTGTCGATCTGGGGGATTTCCATTCGTCCGGGGTTGGTGCCGGGCAGGTTGACGCAGGAAACAATCGTTCCGCCTTTCGTCGGGAAAAAGAGAGAGCTCGCCGGCAGATTGGACAGTGGAGCGCGCTGGATGCAGTCGCCGTGCAGGTCATATTTCTCTAACTGCCAATTTCCCTTGCTGTCGGCGAGCGGGTAAATCCAACCGCTTGAATCCGGGAGCCATGCGCTGCGCCCGGCCGTGCAATCTGACAACATTCGTGCGGATGAGTTTTGGAGATCAATCAGATAGGTTGCCATCCGTTTACCTTCGGCTCGAAACGTAATGAGCAGGTATCGCCTGTCGGGCGAAAGGTTGCCCGAGATAAAAATCTCGTCTGGATGAGTGGCCGGCGGCGACAAAACCGGGAGTGGAAACGGAGTGGCGAGCCCGGTGGAGAGATCTAGCCGGAAAAAATTCGTGTTACTTAAGTAAAGAACTTCATTGGTGGACAGCCACACGAAGCCGTGCAGTTCCGGCCGGCTCCAGTCCACATTGGTGCCCACGCGGTAGGCGTGCGGGATGGGAACCATTGCGGCGCGCCGTTCCGCGGTGAGGAGGACGAGTCCGAGGCCAAACGCAACCAGCGCGGCAATCCAAACCCAGCGATGACGGAGAAGGCGCACGCGGCGGAAGTTTGACGACGCGCGCGACGGGCGCAAGCGCGCGGTGGCGTTTCGGAAACGTCTCTCAGCACGTGCCCTCACCCCATCCCTCTCCCGGAGGGAGAGGGGGAATGGTTCCGCAGCCTCACCAACACCGGAGCCGCCCGGCAGCACGACGCGCTGAGTGCGTGTCTCCCTCTCCCTCCGGGAGAGGGCCGGGGTGAGGGCGAGCCAAGCGGATCAACGTCCAGATTTTTCTTTGCCGTCCATCTCCGCCTCAGTCATCGGCCGGCAATAGTCCGGCAGCGGATGCGGCGTGCGCTCCTGCAACACCAACCAGATCGTATCCCGGATGGATTGCTGCTCGCGGCGCAGGCGCGAGTTCCAAAACCGCAGCACGCGGATGCCTTGCGAAGCGAGCCACGCGTCGCGCCCTGTGTCGTGCTGTTGTTGTTCCGGGAAACCGTGTTGTGAGCCATCGAGTTCGATGTCGAGCCGCGCCTCTTCGCAATAAAAGTCCAACACATAGCGTCCACACGGATGTTGGCGGCGAAACTTGTAGTCGGAAAACCGCCGGTCCCGCAGCCAGCGCCAAAGAAGTTTCTCCGCCCACGTGTCCGCCTTGCGCAACCGCCGCGCCAACGACTTGGCGCGCGCGGGCAGGGACGGGTTGCGTTTTCGCCGGAGGATCATTGCGCGAACAGAGTAGCGCACTTGCCAATCGCCCTCACCCCGGCCCTCTCCCGGGGGGAGAGGGAGAAACGTATCAAGCTTCGGGTCACACCGGGCGCATTCGGTTCGTCGAGCGCTGCGGACAAATTCCCCCTCTCCCTCCGGGAGAGGGCCGGGGTGAGGGTTGGCGTCGCTGGGTCATCCGATGAAACTGGCGAATCTCCGCGCGTCGGGGCACACCATTTTCTTCACCGCGGGTTCACATCCACCACGGGCGGGTGCGCGTAGTCGTTCCAGAGGCGGTCGAGTTCCTTCGCCTCCGGTTTGCCGTCGGCGATGATGAAGCGGTAGCGCGAGACGTAGGGTTTGGCGGGCGTGATTTCCCAGTCGCCGTCCTGCGAAGGCGCGATGCAGAGCTGGGGATTTTTCGGATTGAGCCGGAGCGGCTGCGGGAAGCGGAAGTTGTCCGGATGAATCAGCACCGCGAGACCGGTCGGCTCGCCGTCCACGTCGCCGCCGAGGTGGACCCATTTGCCTTTCGTGGCGTCGCCGTCTTTCCGCGCGTGGCCTTCGGAGGTGAGCATCGTCACATTGTCCACGGGATCCCACAGCGCGTTGCCGCGCACGCCGAGGCCGCCGTAATGATACTTGGGCAGCTTGAGCGGCGAGTCGCTGGCGCACGTCTGGGTGGAAACGAGGTCGAAGAGGAACGGCGATTTGTCCGCGCCCGCGGGACGGAACGCGGTGAGGGTCCAGGTTTCCTTCAGCACGTCCTTGTCCGCGCCGCCGCTGTGGTCAATCAAGCGGTGCAGGCTCACGAAGCCGGCGTGGACGGGCCCGCTCCACGTCTCGGCGAGCCGGTCGAAGCGGACCTCGGCCTCGAGTTTGCCGCCGGACTTGTCGGGGCCGCTGCCCTTGCCCTGATTCCAGAAATCGGGGTGGCGTCCCTCGAACTCGGTGTCGGTCCACGCGAACCAGATGCCGCGATGCCAGCGGTGGTCGGACGGGTGATTGCCGGTGACGAGATGTCCGCCGGGACTGAACACGGGATGCAAATGCGCGCCGTGACTGAATATCTCCGACACGCCCGCGGGCACCGGGCCGGCCTGCATCTGGTAGTGGAGGATGTTTTTGTTGCCGGCGGTGAGCTTGACGACGGAGCCGTCCTTTTGCGCGACGACGTGCGCGATGCTTTTGATGGCGGAGCCGAGCTTGTAGGTCTTGCTCTCGCCGCGCGCGAGCTTCGGCTCGATGAACGCGCCGCGGCCCGCGGCGTCCACCTGCATCGTGACGGTCGCGCCCGTGGAATCTTTGAGCAGGAAGCTGCCGCGCAACGACGGCGGCGCGGGAAACGCGACGGCGGTTTCGTGCCGGTCGTAATCGCCGGCGTGGACGGTGAAGGAGGTCTCGGCGTTTGCGGTGGCGAGCGAGACGAGCAGAACAGCGGGCGGTTGGGAATGGAAAAGGGCTTGGAAAATTTGCAAATCGTTCCGCCCGCGTGGCCGCTGCGAGCCGGGACGGCTCGCGGTCCGGGGCCGTGCCCGGTAGCGCCCGGCCGTAGGTCCATTTGGAAATGAACGAACGCGGCCCGCATCGAGTCGAACCGCCAGAATGACAAAACGCTTTCTCCTAAAGATGCTTCCGTTGGGGTTTCTTTCCCTGTTCATTTTCGCCGGTTGCGTGGTCGAGGATGACCGTCCGTATCGCCGCGGTTACGTGGTGCGTCACGGCCCGCGCCGCACCGTCGTGCGCGAGACGGTGGTAACGACGGCGGCTGCGCCGGTGGTCGTCGCGCCCGCCGGGCCGCAGGTGTATGCCACTCCCGGCGCGACGGAAGAGGTGGTCGTGCCCGGTGCGCCACCGCCGCCGCCGACCGAGGTCGAGGTCATCACCATTTCACCCGGGCCGGAATATGTGTGGGCACCGGGCGTGTGGGTCTGGTCGGGCGCGTGGGTGTGGGAACGCGGACACTGGCTCCGGCCACCGCGGGCGGGAGTCGTTTGGGTGCCGCACACTTATGTCTATCGCGGCGGCGCCCACGTGTGGGTGCGCGGTCGGTGGCGTTGAGGCGGCGCGGTGGCGTGCGTCGCAATGGACGGAATCATTTCCGCGCGCCGAACAGCGCCCTGAACTTCGCGGCTGACTTCGGGAAATCCGTCCTGTCCGTGCCATTCACGCCGGGCGAAAGCTGGTGGCGGCCTTTGGGCGGGTTGCAGTTCACGTCGAAGTAGCAGTGGAAGAACACGCGGTTCGCCGGATCGGTGACGAATGCGTGCATCTGCTCGACGAAATACGCATCGTCCAGGCCGCCGTGCTGCTCCTGTCCCGCGGTGTTCTGCAACTTTACGCCCCACTCGGGAATCACCAGCGGCTTGTGATGCGCGGCGGCGAAGTCCCGCCAGAATTTCAGCCCGTGATCGCTGCCGAAGGTCCACTCGCGCCACACTTTCTTGTGGCGCTCCTCGATCTCGGCGTCGGTGGCGCTCGCCGGCCACGGATAAGTGCCGGCCTGCCACGTCTCGTCATAGACATCGAGGCCGACCAGATCCACGAACTCATCACCCGGCCACGCCTGCTCCGCGGGAAAATCCTGATAGCCGAGCGTGGGGTTCCAGCAAAACTGAAGTTTCTCCGTGCCCGGCACCGCGCGCATCGTCCTGACGATCTGCCGCCAGTATTCGGCGAACTCCCGCGTCTTCCCCTTCGCGCGCCATGCATACCAGCCGCCGTTGAACTCCCAGCCCGGCCGCAGGATGGTGTCGGCGAGTTGATGCTCGACGAGGTTCTCGGCGAGTTTCTTGAAGAGCGGATTGTATTCGCCGTGCGCGCCCTTTTCGAGCGACACGGGTTGGTTGACGCCCGTGTTGCCTTGCTTGGGGCCGCTGCCATCCGGCGGTCCTGCGAGCAGGGGAATGGCGAGAATCAACCGGCGTCCGGGCTTCTCGTGGACCCACGCGGACCACGCCTTGAGCCACCAGACGGGCCACGCGACGTTGTCCCACGATTCGCCCCCGACGAAGTCCTCGCCCCACACGACGGGCCGGCCGAGCCACGCCGCGAACGCGTCCACGTTCGTCATGCCGTTGGGCCAGCGATAAACACCGAGGTGCGGTTCCGAAGAAGCGGACGGTGGATTCGTGGTGGCCGCACCCGCGATGGTCGCACCATGCAGCGTGATGCAAATCGAAGCGGCGAGGATAAGGAGCGAAGTCCGTGTCATTTTCATTTCGTTCAGCGGCGACTGTGGCAGATGGCGTGGCACAACGCGAGCATCGCGCCGGAGTCTGCTTCAGACGCGGGGTGATTTCGCTTTGTTCGCGCCGCACTCGACGCGGAATGAGTCGTGGGCTACCAAGTTGGCGTGCGCTTTCATCCGTCACGCATTGCCCGCGGCTTGCCGTGGATGCTGATGGCCTTGTTTTGCTCAGGTGCGAGCGCCTTGCGCGCGGACCTTTGGTGCACCGCCTACTACGCCGCGTGGATGCAAGGCGTCATGCCCGCGTCCAACGTGGACTTCACGGCGGTCACGCACGTCATCCATTTCTCCGTGGTGCCGAACGCCAACGGCTCGCTCGACACCAACATCAATGTCCTCACGCCCGCCCATTGCTCCGATGTGGTGACGCGCGCACACGCGGCGAAACGCAAGGTGCTCCTCTCCGTCGGCGGCGGCGGCAGCCAGTCCGGTTTTCAGGGTGCGACGAGTGGCGCGCATCGGCCCGCGTTCATCAGCAACCTAGTGAACATGGTCACGAACTTCGGCTACGACGGCCTCGATCTCGACTGGGAGCCGCTCGATGCCGGCGACATCCCGCAGTTCACGAACCTCGTGAACGAACTCCGCGCCGCGCTCGATACGATCCAACCGCGCCCGTTGCTGACGGCGGCGGCGGCGTTGCAGCCCGCGACCTTCGCGCAGTTGCAGTCGAAGTTCGACCAGATCAACGTCATGACCTACGACCTTGCCGGGCCGTGGGGCGGATGGGTCACGTGGTTCAATTCGCCGATCTACGACGGCGGCTACCGCTTCGCGAGCACGGGCGGGCTGATTCCCTCCGCCGACGGGATGCTCACCGACTTCATCACCAACGGTGTCGCCGCCTCCAAGCTCGGCCTCGGCATGGATTTCTACGGAGTCATCTGGTCCGGCGGCGCGGGCACGAGCAACGGCGGAGCCACGCTTCCGCGCCAGTCGTGGAGCACCGCGCCCGCCGTGACGCCGGCGAGTTACGACCTGATCATGTCGAACTACTACTCGCCCGCGCGCTATGCCTGGGACGCCGACGCGCAGGCCGCCTATCTCTCGATCAACAACGCCGGCTCCGCCAACGACAAGTTCATCTCCTACGACGACGAGCACAGCGTGCAGGCGAAGATCAGCTACGCGCGCAATCGTCGCATCGGCGGCGTGATGATTTGGGAACTCGGCGGCGGCTGGCGTCCGGGGCTGGCCGCGGGCCGACGCGATCCGTTGTTGCAGGCGGTCAAGGCCGCGCTCGTCACGCCGCAACCCTCCGCGCTTTGGCTCACGGGGCCGGACCTTCAATTTGAATTCACCACGCTCCCGCTCGGCCTCTACCGCATCGAGTGGACGAGCAACCTCGCCACCGGCCCGTGGGTCACGCTCTCGAACAATCTCCTCGGCACCGGCAACGTGCTGCGTGTCACCGATCCCGGAGCCTTCTCTTGGCCCGGGCGTTTCTATCGCGTGCTGACTCCGCCTTGAGCGGTGCGCCGTCCCAATGATGGTCCGGTGCCCGTCGCATCCCGGCACGAGTCCACCCAGTCACGTCCGATCTCGCGAAGGTGCGGGGAAAGCCGACTGAGATTCGCCGAGTTCCGCTTGGGTTGACTGAAATCCGCGCGCACGGAGCAATCCAGAACCGAACCCGAGTCGGCTGACTGTCGCAAAAGTTGGGGTGCTCTCAGCAAGAATGGTTGAGGCAGGCGCGCGGATTGATTTCATGATGCGCCGGAGTTGATGCTTTATGAAACCACTACGAACCATTCGAAACCCCGGAACGCGCCTCGTGTCAGCCTTCGTGCTGGCCTGCGGCCTCAGTCACGGACTGGCCGGCCTGGCCGCAGAGGCGGCGAAGCCGGCTGACCAACCTTGGATCGCACCGGCACGCGCGGCGCGAAAACCCAACCCGGTGGCCGTGGATGCCAACAGCATCACCCAAGGCCGGGCGCTCTTCACGATGGCGTGCGAACCCTGCCATGGCCCCTCGGGCAAGGGTGATGGCCCGGCCGCGCCATCGTTGGAACGCAAACCGGGGAACCTGACGGATCCGAAGATGTGGGAGCAGAGCGATGGCGCGCTGTTCTGGAAGATTGGCGAGGGGAAGAATCCGATGCCGGTGTTCCAGGAAGTCTTGAGCGAGGAGCAACGCTGGCAGGTGGTCAATTACGTCCGCACGCTCGCACCGCAAAATAAAACCATCGACACCACGAAGGGAACCACACCATGAACACCAAAACCATCGGTCTCGCAGTCCTGGCGGCCGCGCTGACCTCTTCGGTCCTGGCTCAGGAGGCCGGCACCAACAGCCAGTTTATCACCATCCCGCGGGAGCAGTATCTCCTGCTCAAGAAACTGGCGGATGAGTATCCCAAGCTGGCGGAGGAGATGAAGGAAATGAAAGCGTTCAAGGCCCAGGCCGAGGTCACGCTCAAGAAGGTTGCGCCGCAGCAGGCGGAGACCGACCAGGCGCTCGACGAGCTCGACAAGAAAATCACGGACGTGAAGAAGCTGGCCAAGGACTCCGCGCCGGGCACCAACAAGTTCCTGCTCACGGGCTACGGCTCCGCCGGATTTACGGCACAAAACCGCGGCGGCGACAAAAAGTTTGCCGCCACCTTCAATCCGATCTTCCTGTGGAAGCTGTCCGACCGCCTGCTGTTCGAAGGGGAATTGGAAGCCGAGTTGGAAGGCGCCGACACACACCTGGCGCTGGAAATCGCGCAAATGTCCTACGTGTTGAACGACTACATGACCTTCGGCGCAGGCAAGTTCCTCAATCCGGCCAACTACTTTGTGGAGCGCCAGCACATGGCGTGGGTCAACAAACTCCCGGACAAGCCGTTGGCGGTGTATGACGGCTTGCTGCCCGAGTCCAACCTCGGCATGCAACTCCGCGGTGCGCTCCCGGCCGGCTCCATGAAATTCGGCTACGCGGTCTATGTGGCCAACGCGCCGATGCTCATGATTGATCCGGCAACGGTGGCCCCTTCGGATTTCGGCAAACTGGAGTTTAACAACTTCGACAATTCCGATCACCACGTCGCCTTTGGCGGGCGGATTGGATTCCAGCCGTTCCCCGAACTGGAAGTCGGTTACGGAATGCAATACGCCGACGTCACCCCGCGCGGCGTGGGGGTCAATGCGATTCACGCCCTCCTGCAATCCCTGGATTTCAGTTATGTCCGCGATTCCGCAGTCCTCTGTGGCACCATCAACTTGAAAGGACAATGGGTCTGGTCAAAAGTCAGCGACTTCGTCTATGACCCGACCTCGCTCGCCGGCGGACCCTATACATTTTCCAACAAGCGGGAAGGCGGCTATGTCCAGCTTGCCTACCGGCCATCGCGTCTGGACAATCCGATCCTCAAGAATCTCGAGGGAGTGGTGCGGGCCGACATGTTGAATCAGGCCAAGACCGCAGCCGGAGTGGACGAACGGCGGCTGACCTTCGGCCTGAATTACTGGCTGACGCCCAGCAGCGTGTGCAAGGTGGCGTATGCGCTGGACCGCCAACGCGGCTCCAATGCCGATCCGCATGACACGCTCATGATTCAGTTTGCCACGGGATTTTGAACCAACAGGAGAAACTTTATGAAACCAAACTTCATACCCATCCTTGGTGGAGCAGCCGTGATGATCGTGGCGGCGGCGTTGCTGCTGGCTGCCGGGTGCTCCACCCTCAAAAGCGGCACGTCGGCGCCGGCGGCCGGGCCGAAAGCCGGCGCCAGCGCCAGTGGCGCGCAGTTATGGGCGCAAAACTGCGGCCACTGCCACAACATCCGGTCGCCCGGCATGTATAGCGATGCCCAATGGGAGGTCATCATGCTGCACATGCGCATCCGCGGCAACCTGACCGCGACCGAGCACAAGGAGATCCTCGCGTTTCTGCGGAGCGCCCATTGAGCCGGCCGGCCCGAGCGCAGATAAGTGGAGAATGTTGGAGCCTTGAAGCGCACCGCCTGCCTCACGCCGCGGGCCGCAACAGTTCCTCGGCGTGTTTGCGCGCGGCGGCACTCTGGCCGCCGAGCATCCGAGCCACTTCATCCACGCGGGATTTTTTGTCGAGCAATCCGATCTCGGAAATCGTCCGCCCGTCCTTCACTTGCTTCGTCACGACATAGTGTGCGCCCGCCGCCGCGGCCACCGCCGGCAGGTGCGTGATGCAAAGCACCTGCCGCTGCCGCGCGATCTGCGCCATCTTCGCGCCGACCGCCGTGGCGGTCTCGCCGCCCACATTGGCATCCACCTCGTCGAAGATGAGCACGGGGATCTCGTCCTCCGCCGCGAGCACGGTCTTGAGCGCCAACATCACGCGTGCCATTTCGCCCGAGGACGCGATGGCGCGCAACGGCCGCGCCGGCTCGCCGGGGTTCGGCGCGAACTGAAACTCGACGGAGTCGAAACCCAAGGATGAAGGATGAGTGATGAAGGATGAAAAGTCGGCGGTGGTCAGCGACACGTCGAAGCGACTTTGCTGGAAGCCAAGGTCGGCCAGGTGTTTCTCGACGGCCTTCGACAATTTAGGGAGCAACTTCTTGCGGGCGGTGGTGAGTTCCTTGCCGGCGGCGAGCAGTTCGGCGTCGAGTTTCTTGAGCGCGGTGTTGAGGCGGTCCAGTTCGGCGTCGCGCGCTTCGAGCGATTGCAGTTTGCGCTTCGCCTCGTCGCCGAACGCGATGACGTCGG
>JACQFS010000124.1 GCA_016199935.1 Verrucomicrobiota bacterium | reverse complement strand
TGTTCCTCGCCGGGTTCGCCTTCCTCTCGCGCTCCGCCGCCACGGCCGCCGCGCCCGCCACCGGCACGCTCTATCTGGACAACGTGGGACTCGGCACCTACGTTGACATCGTGCGCAATCATCTGCTCGTTCCCTTCACGGCGCGGGTCCACGGGCCTACCGGGCCGCTGGCGCACGCGAATGTGTTGTTCACCGTGCCGCAGGGCGCAGCGAAGTATCTGCTGAACCGCCGGGGCGACGTGGATGATCAAGTGACGTTGCGCACCGATGCGGAGGGTTACGCGCAGGCGTGGGTGTTGGTGCCGGTGGATTTCGCGGCCACGAACATTCTCGCGGTGGCGGCCGGCACGCCCGGCAACTTCACGCGCGTGCGGATGCGCGTGCTGGTGGATGACTACAGCGGCACCGGCACGCTCCAGTGGAACACCAACGGCATCCCCCAACCGTGGGCCGTGGCCACGCGCACGAAACTGCTGGACCCGGTGGGGCCGCCGGCGGGGGTAATGGCGTTTTCCGTAGTGGCGGGCTTTGGCGAGGGCGATATTTTTCTTTCGACAAATCTTTTCCTCGAACCGCACGGCTACTCGAATGACCTTGTGTATCTACGCCTGCACAACACCCATTCTGGTTCGCTCTACCAGCTGATTTCCAAAGTGGACATCACCAGCCCGACGTGGGAGTTCGGCGAGATCATCACCGGCAACGGCGGCAACGTGGATTTCACGCCGGTGCCGGCGGAGGAGGACGACACCCGGTTCTTTGGGATCAACACCAATGCGTGGCTGGCGATTGATTTCGCGCCGGGGAGTTCCAACTTCGCCCGCGAGCCATATTCGGTGTCCAACGATCCGGGCCAGACGGTGACGCTGCGGGTGACCCGCACCGGCATTACGAATGCCGCGATCACCGCCAGTTTCAATCTCACCGGCTCGGCCGGCTACACCAACGATTACTCGCTCAAGACCAACGGCACGGCGCTCACCAATTTCACGTTCACCCTGGCGGCGGGCGCGACGAACTTCGATTTCGTGATTCAGCCAGTGGACGACCACACGAGCGCGCCGGAGTTCGAGGAATCGGTGGTGGCGGTGCTCAACAGCAACGCGTCGTTCGCGATGGTGCCCGACCGCCGCTACCTTCAGGTGTTCATCGAGGACAATCCGCCGATGAATTTGTTCCAACCGGTGTTCGAGTTTCACGGGACGGCCGGCATTGACTACCAGCCGGTGAGCAACGCGCTGATCGTGTCCATCACCGGGGACGTGGAACGCAATTTCCTGTTCGTGACGACGAACGGCGCGGGCCAACTGATCGTGACGAACTACTCGGAAATCACGCAGTTGACCGACGAGGTGAAGCTGGCGGTGGTGCAGACCACGGCGAACGGATTCACGGCGGGGGAGATGTTCTTTGGGACCGGGGGCAACGGCGTGATCGGCAAAGTCGCGGCGGACGGGACAAACTACAACGCGAACTGGGCGACGCTCCCGCCGCCGCCGGACGGTGTCACGAATCTGTTTCGCGGCGGGCTGTATGTGGATCAAACCGGGGTGTTCAGCAACGACTTGATCGTGGTCACGGGGGGAGACCAGTTTCAAGGTGGAGACGTCTGGCGAATTGATTCCTCAGCCAACGCCGTGTTGCTTGCGAGCTTGACGAATCGTGTCAGACCCCATTTGGAGGGTGTCATCACATTGTCGAACGATGTTGCGCGCTGGGGGCCTTGGGCCGGCAAAATTATAACAGGAGCTGAAAGCGAGTTGCCTCCACGGATTTACACCATCGCCACGAACGGAGCGGTGCTAACAAATTATCTTGGGATTTCACCCGAAGACTTCGACCTCATACCGCCGAACCAAGATTTATACACCTTTCGGATGGAGAAGATTCCGCGCGAGTTTTTCACATCAAACTATTGGGGTGACTTGCTGATAACGCAAGCTGGCGAGATCAGCGGATATCTTCCAAGCTTGTTCATCACTCATTGGGATTCGACCAACCAGCTTTTCTTCACGACCCGAATCGCCAACGACACATCGTTCGAGCACGTTTCGTTTGCGCCAATCCAGCTACCAGCTAGTCCGCCGCCATGAAAACGATCTCATCATTTTTTTCAGTCCTGTTTTTCGTCTTCGTGGTTGGATTATTTGGTCAATCTACAAATCTTTTCGTTTACGACCAGCAATCGGCAAACGAAAGCACTGGAGGTGGAGGAGCGAGTGCAATTCAAACATTCTCCCCGATCGGGCAGTCTTTTACACCCACATTCGATTCAGTCGGGTTTATCAGACTGAATCTTAGTGACGCGGAAATCAACGGGTTGGGGGCCACGGTGGTGGTCAATCTCAGGTCCAATTCCATTACGGGACCCATTCTCGGGACGGCTACCCCGGTCACGATGCCGGATGGGTTCATTGGGTATCCAAACTTCACCTTCAGCAATGTTGTTCCAGTAGTTCCCAACACGCAATATTTCTTCGATGTCGCGGTTCAAAGCGGAGATCTTTGGGCGGTCACTTCCTACAATTACGGCTACACCGGAGGCGTTTCCTATGCGAACGGCGCCCCCTTTCCAGCTAGCGACCTCTGGTTCCGCGAAGGCATCATCGGCACCGTGCCCGAGCCGTCGTCGGTGTGCCTTGGCCTGGCCGGAGCCGGCGCGCTCGGCTGGTTTCTCCGCCGTCGTTCCTCATCTTCCGGCTAGCCACTGCCGGCCTCGATGGGGCCATCGGGCGATGGCCCACAACTTCCCCTTTGAACTTCCGCGGCGCGGCCCGTAGCCTCGCACCATGTTCGACTCGCTTTCCGGCAAGCTGCAAAACGCCTTCCGCAACCTGCGCGGCCTCGGGAAAATTTCCGAGGGCAACGTCGGCGAGGCGTTGCGCGAGGTGCGCATGGCGTTGCTCGACGCCGACGTGAACTTCAAGGTCGCCCGCGACTTCATCGAGCGGGTGAAGGTGAAGGCGCTCGGCACCGAGGTCGTCCAGAGCGTCCAGCCCGGCCAGCAGATCATCAAGATCATCCACGACGAACTCGTCACGCTGCTCGGCGCGACCAACGCCGCGCTCCAGCTTTCCGGCAATCCCGCGTGCCTCCTCATGTGCGGCCTGCACGGCTCGGGCAAGACGACCTCGAGCGGCAAGCTCGCGCGCCTGCTCACGAAACAGGGGCGTCAGGTGCTGCTCGTCGCGGCGGATGTTTACCGGCCGGCGGCGATGGACCAGCTCGAAACGCTCGGCAAGCAGCTCGACGTTCCGGTCTTCGCGAAGAAGGGCGAGACCGACGTGTTGAAGATCGCGCGCGAGGCGCTGGAGTTCGCGAAGGCCAACGGGCGCAACACGCTGCTCTTCGATACGGCCGGCCGTTTGCAGATTGACGAGCCGCTGGTTCAGGAACTCGTGCGGCTGCGCGACCTCATCAAGCCGCAGGAAATTTTGCTCGTGCTCGACGCCGCCACCGGCCAGGAGGCCGTGAACGTCGCGACGCATTTCGACCAGGCGCTCGGCATCACCGGCGCGATCCTGACGAAGCTCGACGGCGATGCGCGCGGCGGCGCGGCGCTGAGTTTCAAGGAAGTCACCGGCAAGCCGATCAAGTTCATGGGCACCGGCGAGAAGGTGGAGGACTTCGAGCCGTTCCATCCCGAGCGCATGGCCCAGCGCATCCTCGGCATGGGCGACGTGGTGAGCCTCGTCGAAAAAGCGGCCGAGGCGGTGACCGAGGACGAGATGAAGCGCATGGAGGAGAAGATGCGCAAGGGCGAGTTCACGCTCGAAGATTTTCTCGAACAGATGAACGCGATGAAGCGGCTCGGCCCGCTCGAGAACGTGATGAAGATGCTGCCCGGCGGCGCGGAGGCGCTCAAGGGCGCGGACATTTCAAAGGGCGAAAAGGAAATGCGCCGGATGGAGGGGATGATCTGCTCGATGACGCCGCGCGAGCGGCGCGAGCCGAACCTGCTCAACGCGAGCCGTCGCAAACGCATCGCCGGCGGCAGCGGCGTCAGCATCACCTAGCTGAACACGATGCTCAACAAGTTCTACCAGATGCAGACGATGATGAAGAAAATGGGCAAGATGCAGAAGCTGATGGCGAAGATGGGCGGGATGCCGGGGATGGGACGGTGAGCGGAGCGCTCGGGGCCGCGCACTCACGGGTACGGCGCGGGCCAGGAGCCGACCCTGGGCTTGCTGGTGCGCTGGACCAGCCAGATGACATCCACGTTGGTCGGGCAGGGCGAGCCGGTGGGCGGCAGCAGGCCGATGGGCGTCTGGAAAAGCGGGGTCTGCCATTTCCGAATCTCCGCGTGGCCGTCGGCAAAGGAGAAGCCCCCGGCGTTGGCGTGGTAGGCGGCGGGCTGGTCGCGGCAGATGAGCGTGGTGTAATCGGGCGGCACCGCGGGCAGCTCGGTGCGGAAGTAACCGTCGTTGATGCGGTCCTCGCGCTCGTCGAGAAAGACGAACAGGTCCGAGGCGCCGGCTTCGGTCACCTGGTTGATGTTGTCGAAGTAATAGTAATCGGTCTTGTTGATCGAAGGCCCGCCGCCGCCGGCCATGTAGTTGTTCATCGAGACGCTGCGGATGTTGGCCGTCTTGTCGCCGGGGCACTTGTAAATGCCGACGGAGACCGTGTAGGGACCGAGGAGGGCGCCGAGGAGGTTGTTGTAGTTGACGACATTCGCCGCGCCGGCCACCCAACTGTTGGTGAGGCCCCCGCCGCCGCTGGCGTTGGGCGGGAGTTGGCCGTCGAAGTCGCAGGTGAAGGTGAACCACGCCAGTTGGAGCTGGCGGAGGTTGCTCACGCACTTGGTGCCCTGCGCCCGCTGCCGGGCCGTGGCGAGCGCGGGCAGGAGCAGGCTGGCCAGAATGGCGATGATCGCGATGACCACCAGCAATTCGATGAGCGTGAAACCCGCCCGCCGCGCGCGCGGAACGGCGCTCGAAGCGTGACGGCGTGAGTGGCGCGGTGTCATTCGGGGCTGGGCCGCACCGTAAGGAGCCGCCCATTCCAGGTCAAGCGGAGTAGGCGCAAATCTCCAAGCGAGATCAGGTCGGCAGCGGCGCGCCGATGTTGATCCCGTGCTTCAGGCAGTAGGCTCCGTTCTCCACGTATTTCTCCGCCCACCATTTCAATTCGGAGCGCTGCTCGGGCGTGAGTTGCTTCACCACCTTCGCGGGCGAGCCGAGCACGAGCGAGCCGTCGGGGATTTTCGCGTTCTGCGTCACAAGCGCGTTCGCGCCGATGATGCACTGCCGGCCGATGACCGCGCCGTCGAGAATCGTCGCGCCCATGCCGACGAGGCATTCGTCGCCCACGGTGCAGGCGTGGACGATGGCCGAGTGGCCGACCGTCACCCAGTCGCCGATGAGGCACGGGAACCTGTCCGCGAGATGCACCACGGCGTTGTCCTGGATGTTGGAGCATTTGCCGATGACGATGCGGTTGATGTCGCCGCGCAGCACCGCGCCATACCACACGCTGGAAAAATCCCCGAGCGTCACGTCGCCGAGCACGACGGCGGTCTTGGCGAGATAGACGCCCTGGCCGAGCACGGGCTGCTTGCGGAGGAAGGTGTCGAACTGCTGCGAGAGTTTCGTCATGGCTTGGGTGTAGTTTTTTCCGCGCGCCGCGCCAAACAAAAACGCCGCGCGACCTGCCGGAAGGAATTGCACTCTTCGTTGACCCGGAGCTTTATGGACTGCGCCGGCAAGCGAAACGCGACGGCGCTTTGGGACGCGCCAGTGCGAAAGCGGTGTCGCGCTTCGCTTGCCACCGCAGTCCAAACTTCCCCGGCCCGATCTTTGGCGCGGGTGTCAATCTGCCCGCGCGACGTGCGGAAGGAATTGCACGCGCCACCTTCGCCGCCTAATACTCCCACCCGAAGACATGACCGATTCCGATCCCGGCCACAGCGCGCCACGCGGGCCTCGCGGACCTGCGCATCCGCACCGCCCGAAGCGCCGCATTCCGCGGTCGTTCAAGGAGCTGACGCCGAGCGGGCACTTCAAGCCGCGCTCCTTCTTCATGGAGATGATCGTCAAGGCGCTGCTCACGCCGCGCACCGGTTCGCACCAGAAGGTCGCCTTTCCAAAACTCAAGCACGGCCAAGTCGCGATCACGTGGATCGGCCACGCGTCGTTCCTGATTCAGTTCACCGACCTCAACGTGCTCGTGGACCCGAACTTCGCGAACTGGCTTTTCCTCCTCAAGCGCCTCAAGCGCTCCGGCCTGAAAATTTCCGACCTCCCACCGATTGACGCCGTGCTCCTGACGCACGCGCACTTCGACCATTTCCACAACCCGACGCTCCGCAAGCTCCCCTCGCCCGGCATCGGCGTCATGCCGTGGGGCGTCGGCAGCCTCGCGCGCGGGCTGGGCTTCGACCGAATCATCGAGCTGCAATGGTGGGAGAGCTTCAGCCACGGCGACTGGCGGGTGACCTTCACGCCGTCGCGGCACTGGGGCGCGCGCACGCTGCACGATCATCACCGCGGCTACGGCGGTTTCGTGCTCGAACATCAGGGCCGCTCGATCTACCACGCGGGCGACAGCGCCTACTTCGACGGCTTCAAGGAAATCGGCGCGCGCCTCCGGCCCGAGATCGCGCTGCTGCCCATCGGCGCGTATTACCCGGACTCCTTCCGTCAGGTGCACATGGGCCCGGACGAGGCGGTGAAAGTGTTTCGCGATTTGAAATCGCAATGGCTCGTGCCCATGCACTACGGCACGTTCAAGTTGAGCTTCGAGGAAATGGACGAGCCGCCGCGCTGGCTCCGCGAGATCGCGCATAACGAACGGCTCAGCCATCACCTGAAAATTCTTGAAGAGGGCGTGCCGGAAGTGTTCTGAGCCGGCGGCGCAAATGCCGGTTGACGCCGGCACGGCCAGCGCGTCCAGTTTCTCCCGCTCATGATTGCGATGGCGTTTCAGTTCATGTCGGTGAGCCACGAACCGGTGGCCTACGCGCTGCCGTTCTTCGGCGTGACGCTGGCGCTGGAGTTCTACCTAGGCTGGAAATGGCGGGGGAAAATCTACGACGTGCCGGAGGCCGCCGCCTCCATCGGCATGGGCATCGGCTCGATGATCATCAACCTCGGGATGAAGGCGGTGGCGTTCACGGGCTACACGTTCCTCCACCAGTTTCGGCTCTTCGACATCGGCTGGCACTGGTGGAGCTGGCTGTTGCTCGTGCCGCTCGACGACTTTTCTTTTTACTGGCACCACCGGTTCAGCCACCACGTTCGCTTTCTCTGGGCCGGGCACGTGAACCATCATTCCGCCCTGCACCTGAACCTCGCCACCGCGCTGCGCCAGGGCTGGGGCGAGCAGGTTTACAAATACGTCTGGTGGGCGTGGCTGCCGCTGCTCGGCTTCCCGCCGCTGATGGTGCTGATGATGATTTCGTTCAGTCTCCTCTACCAATACTGCCTCCACACGGAACTCATCGGCAAACTCCCGCGCGGGATCGAGTTCATCTTCAACACGCCGTCGCACCATCGCGTGCACCACGCCTCGAACGTCCGCTACCTCGACACCAACCTCGGCGGCGTCTTCATCATTTGGGATCGCCTCTTCGGCACGTTCGCCGGCGAGCGCGACGACGACCGGCCCATCTACGGCCTGACGCACAACATCCACACGATCCGGCTGCTGCTCATCGCCGGCCACGAGTTCGTCGCGATGGGCCGCGATGTGCGGCGCGCGCCGAAGTTCACCGACCGCTTGCGCTACATCTTCGGCGCGCCCGGCTGGAGCCACGACGGCCCTGATCTCCGCGCGCGCACGATGCGCAAACTGCTGGCCGAGGGCAAAATCTCCGCCGACTTTCACGCGGAAACTAAGTAAGCCCCCCTTCGCCGGGCGCTGGCGCTCGATTCACCGGTTGGCCCTCTGCACCCTTGCAAAAGCCGCGCGAGTCCGCTGAACTGTCGGCCCATTCATGCAGAAAATTCTCATCACCGGCGTCGCGGGATTCATCGGCAGCAACCTCGCCGACCGCCTGCTCGCCGAGGGCAAAACGGTCGTCGGCTGGGATAATTTTTCCACTGGCCAGGAGCCGTTCATCGCTGGCGCGCTGAAGCACGCGAACTTCAAACTCATCCGCGGCGACAACCTCGACCTCGACGCGCTCACCAAGGCGATGGCCGGTTGCGACACCGTCTTCCACCTCGCCGCGAATGCCGACGTGCGCTTCGGCCTGAACCACCCGCGCAAGGATCTCGAACAAAACACCATCGCCACCTTCAACGTCCTCGAAGCGATGCGCGCGAACGGCGTGAAGCGGATCGCGTTCAGCTCCACCGGCAGCGTGTATGGCGAGGCCGAAATCATTCCGACGCCGGAGAACGCGCCCTTCCCGATCCAAACCTCGCTCTACGCCGCGTCGAAGGTTGCGGGCGAGACGCTGATTCATTCCTACTGCGAGGGCTTCGGCTTCGAGGGTTACGTGTTCCGCTTCGTCTCGATCCTCGGCGAGCGCTATACGCACGGGCACGTTTTCGATTTCTACAAACAGCTCCTCGATCACCCCGACCACCTCCGCGTGCTCGGCGACGGCACGCAGCGCAAGAGCTACCTCCACGTCGGCGATTGCCTGTCCGCGATGCTCCACGTGATGAACGCGGGCACCGCGCTCAAGGCGAAGCATCGCGTCGAGGTTTACAACCTCGGCTGCGACGAATACGTGCAGGTCAACGATTCCATCGGCCACCTCTGCCGCGCGCTCGGGCTCAAGCCGCGCCTCGAATACAGCGGCGGCAAAAAGGGCTGGGTCGGCGACAACCCGTTCATCTTCCTCGACACGAAAAAAATCCGCGCCACCGGCTGGCAGACGCAGCTGAACATTGAACAGGGCATCGGCCGCACGCTCCAATGGTTGCAACAGAACCAGTGGGTTTATGACACGCGCAAATGGCCGTAGCAGCCGACGTGAGGAGGCTCTGACTCTTTCGCGGCCGCCGGTTCCAGAAAGTCAGCGCCTCCTTACGTCGGCTGCTACCACGACACGATGAACATCACCGTCCTCGGACTTTGGCATCTCGGTTCCGTCACCTCGGCCTGCTGCGCGAAACATTTTCGCGTCACCGGGCTCGACTTCGACGCGACCACGATTGCGAAGCTGAACGGCGGTAAGGCGCCGCTCTTCGAGCCGGGCTTGGATGAACTCCTCGCCGCCGGCCTCGCGCAGAAATCTCTCTCTTTCACTACCGACGCTGCCGCCGCGGGCGCGAACGCCGACGTGCTCTGGCTTTGCTCCGACACGCCGGTGAACGAGAACGACGAGTCGGACACGGAAGCCGTGCTCGCGCCGCTCCAGCGCGCGCTGCCGCATCTGCCGGCGGGTGCGCTCGTATTGGTCTCGTCGCAGCTTCCCGTCGGCACATGCGCGAAGCTGGAGACGGAGTGGCCGCAGTTTCAGTTCGCGTGCTCGCCGGAAAATCTCCGGCTCGGCAAGGCCATCGAGGCGTTCGAGAAAGCCGAGCGCGTCATCGTCGGCGTGCGCAATGAAACGAAGCGCGCGGTGCTGGTGAAACTTTTCGCGCCCTTCACGCCGCAGGTGCTCTTCATGTGCACCGAGTCGGCGGAGATGGTGAAGCACGCGCTCAACTCCTTCCTCGCCGTCAGCATCACCTTCATCAACGAGATCGCGCGGCTCTGCGAGCACACCGGCGCGGACGCGAAGGAAGTCGCCGCCGGCCTCAAGAGCGACGTCCGCATCGGGCCCAAGGCGTATCTCGGCCCCGGCGGGCCGTTCGCCGGCGGCACGCTTGCGCGCGACGTCGTCACGCTGACCAAACTTGCGGCGGAGAAAAAAGAAACGCTCGCGCTCATCCCCGCCATCAAGCGGAGCAACGACGAGCATCGCGGCTGGGCCTTTCGCCGTCTGCGCTCGCGCCTCGGCGAATTGCGCGGCAAAACCGTGGCCGTGCTCGGCCTCACTTACAAACCCGGCACCGACACGCTCCGGCGCAGCGCGGCCGTGGAGCTTTGCCAGAGTTTGCTCGCCGCGGGCGCGACGGTGCGTGCGTTCGATCCGCTGATTAAACAACTACCGGCAGAGCTGACGGCGATCGTGCTTGCGACCAGCGCGGCCGAAGCGTTGCGCGGTGCGGACGCGGCGGCGGTCTGCACCGAGTGGCCGGAGTTTCGCGCCGTCAACTGGCCCGAGGCCGTCGGCGCGATGCGCGGGCGCGTGTTCGTGGACGCGAACCGTTTTCTGGAAAAGGAATTGAAAGCCGTGAGCGGCGTTGAGCATCTTTCCGTCGGCCGGATCTGAACGAACCACGAATAGACACGAATGAACACGAATCGTTTGCCGGCAAAGTCATTCGTGTTCATTCGTGTTCATTCGTGGTTTATCCCGCGCGCATGAAACTCACCGGACGCAACACCATCGTCACCGGCGGCAGCCAGGGTCTGGGCCGCGCCATTGTCGAAGCCTTCCTGCGCGCGGGCGCGAACGTCGCCTTCTGCGCTCGCAGCGCCGGCGACGTGGAGCAGGCGCTCGCCGAACTCCGCCCGCGCCTCGCCGCCGGCCAGCGGCTCACCGGCCTTTCCGCCGATGTCGCGAAGGCCGACGATGTGGAGAAACTTTTCGCCGCCGCGGATGCGTTCGGCGATCTGCACGCGCTCGTGAACAACGCCGGCATCTACGGCCCCATCGGGCCGTCGGACGAAATTGATTTCGAGAAATGGAAGCACGCGTTCGAGGTGAACATCTTCGGTGCGATGCTTTGCGCGCGCGCCGCGATGCGGCGGATGAAGCCGCGGAATTATGGCAAGCTCATCTCCATTTCCGGCGGCGGCGCGGCGCCGATTCCGAACTGCACGGCCTACGCGACAACGAAGTTCGGCATCATGCGGCTGACCGAGGCGCTCGCGGAGGAGCTGCGGCCGTTCCACATTGACGCCAACTCCGTCGCGCCGGGCCCGCTGAACACGCGGCTCATCCGCGACGTGCTCGCGGCCGGACCCGACAAGGCGGGCGCGGATTTTTACGCGAAGAACGTGAAGTGGTCCGAGGGCGCCGCCGCGCCGCTCGAACTCGGCGCGAACCTCGCCGTGTATCTCGCCTCGGCCGCGAGCGACGGCATCACTGGCAAGCTCATCGCCGCGCAATGGGATCCGTGGGAAAAATTTCAGGAACACCAAGCCGACCTCGCGGGCGACCTCTACACCTTCCGCCGCATCGTGCCGAAGGACCGCGGCCAGACGTGGGGGGACAAGTGAACTACGCGATCATCGGCTGCGGCCTCATCGGGAAAAAGCGGCTGGCCGCGCTGCCCGCCGGCTCGCAACTCGCCGTCGCCTGCGACACGAACCTCGTGCGCGCCGAGGAGTTGGTGAAACTCGCCAAGTCCGGCCGCGCCGTCGCGGATTTTCATGAGGCCGTGGCTGATCCGAAGGTGCAGGCCGTCGTCGTCGCGACGCTCAATTCGACGCTCGCGGAAATTTCCGCCGCGGCCATCCGCGCGGGCAAGCACGTCATCGTCGAAAAGCCCGCGGGCATCAGCTCGGCGCAAGTCGAGGAGCTCATCGCGCTCGCGACGAAGCACGGCGTGCGCGTGCGCGTGGGTTTCAATCATCGCTTCCATCCCGCGTTCGTGAAGGCGCGCGAATTGTTCGAGGCCGGCGTGCTCGGCGAGATGATGTTCCTCCGCGCGCGCTACGGCCACGGCGGGCGCGTGGGTTACGACAAGGAATGGCGCGCCGATCCGAAGCTCGCCGGTGGCGGCGAGATGATGGACCAGGGCGTGCATCTGATTGATCTCGCGGGCTGGTTCCTCGGCGAGTTCCCGACGGTCGAGGGCCACGCGGCGACTTACTTTTGGAAAATGCCGGTGGACGACAACGCGTTCCTCAGCCTCCGCACCGCGCGCGGCCAGATGGCGTGGCTGCACGTGAGCTGCACGGAGTGGAAAAATCTTTTCTCGTTCGAGATTTACGGACGCAACGCGAAGCTGCACATCGAAGGCCTCGGCGGCAGCTACGGCTCCGAGCGGCTGACTTACTACAAGATGCTGCCGCAGATGGGCCCGCCGGAGACGACCGTGTTCGAGTTCGCCGGCGCCGACGAATCGTGGAAGCTGGAGTTCGCGGCGTTCGAGCGCGACATCCGCGAGAGGCGCGAGCCGGAGCCAGGTTTGAAGGAGGCGCGCGCGGCGTTGCGCGTGGTGGAGAAAATTTACGCAACGAGTGGCTACCCCAAAACGTAGAAGCACGGACACGCACCACGCTCCTTTCCGCTTCCCCGCCCCGCCTCCTTCCGGCTAAATCCCCCCGCCCATGATTATCACGCGTTCACCTTTGCGGATCAGCCTCGGCGGCGGCGGCACTGACCTGCCGTCCTACTACGAGCGCTTCGGCGGCTTCCTCGTCGCGGCGGCGATGGACAAATACGTTTACATCACGCTGCACGAGACGTTCGTGCCCGACCTGATCGTGAAGTATTCCAAGCTGGAGCGCGTGGCCAAGGCCGCCGACCTCGAGCACCCGATCATCCGCGAGGCATTTGCGGCGCTCGGCATGGACGGGCATTCGCTGGAGCTGACCTCGATGGCGGACATTCCCGCCGGCACGGGGCTGGGTTCGTCCGGCAGTTTCACCACGGCGCTGCTCAAGGCGCTCCACGCTTACCAAAAAAATCTCGTCCATCCTGGCGACCTCGCGGCGCAGGCGTGCGACATCGAGATCAACCGCCTGAAGGAACCCATCGGCAAG
>JACQFS010000123.1 GCA_016199935.1 Verrucomicrobiota bacterium | reverse complement strand
TGGGAAAAATTGTTCAGTGATCAGTGTTCAGTGGGGAAAAGTCAGTCCTTGCGCGGCTTGTCGTTAAGCATGGCCTGCTTTGCGGTTGGAGCGGATGCTTCCGCGAAGCGATACTTCCCTCCACTGCGCAGCTGCTTCTCAAACTCGGCGTAATGCGCCATTAACCGGCGTGGGTCATGGCCGAACTCCGCCGAAATCTTCCGGCGGACTTCGCGAACTTCATCAATAGCAGGGTCAGGTTGCATAGTCATTTTCTCCGCTGAGTTCGAGCGGGGTCACGATCTGCGGAACATGGAGTCCCAGCAGCGTGTTCACCGTCCGAATGTGGCCCGCCTTGTTGGCGTTGGCCAGATGGACGCAGTTCCAAGTGAGCAAGTAATTGCACTTGTAGAACGAAGCGAACGCCAGATGCGCCGCATCACCACCCGGGTCGCGTGGCATGACGTAACGGCTCATGTAAACTTCGACGATCTCAGCCAGTTCATTCGCGACAGGCAACAGTTCGATGCCGTCCAAAAGCCCAAGTTTCTCGGCTTTGCGCGGGTATTCCGCACGAGACAATTCTTCAATCACAGGTGCCGCTGTCACGAGATGGTAGCGCTGACGATGCTTGTCCCAAAAGCTTCGCGTCCACTCGCGCCGGGCCGCTGTCTTCGCGTCCGCTCGGTCATCAAAGTAGAGACTCGGAATGGTCGTCTCAATGTAAACTGTTTCCACAAATTCTTCTCAACGAGTTCTCAGCCCACGCTGCCTTCCAAACTCACCCCGAGCAGCTTTTGCGCTTCGACGGCGAATTCCATCGGCAACTGCTTGAAGACTTCCTTGCAGTAGCCGTTCACAATCATGTTCACTGCGTCCTGCGTCGCGATGCCGCGCTGGTTGGAGTAAAAAATCTGGTCCTCGCCGATCTTCGACGTGCTCGCCTCGTGCTCGACCTGCCCCGTGGTGTTCTGCACCTCGATGTAGGGAAACGTGTGCGCGCCGCACTTGTCGCCGATGAGCAGTGAGTCGCACTGCGAAAAATTCCGCGCGTGGGTCGCGTTCTTCATGATCTTCACCAGGCCGCGGTAGCTGTTTTGGCCGCGTCCCGCCGAGATGCCCTTCGAGACGATGGTGCTGCGGGTGTTCTTGCCGATGTGCACCATTTTCGTGCCCGTGTCGGCCTGCTGGTAATTGTTCGTCAGCGCCACGGAGTAGAATTCGCCGACGGAGTTGTCGCCCTGCAAAATGCAGCTCGGATATTTCCACGTGATGGCCGAGCCGGTCTCGACTTGTGTCCAGGAAATCTTGGAGTTGCGCCCTTTGCACAGGCCGCGCTTGGTCACGAAGTTGTAGATGCCGCCCTTGCCATTCTCGTCGCCGGGATACCAGTTCTGCACGGTGCTGTATTTGATCTCCGCGCCATCGAGCGTGACGAGTTCGACCACGGCGGCGTGAAGTTGATTCTCATCGCGCATCGGTGCGGTGCAACCTTCGAGGTAGCTCACGTAGGCGCCCTCGTCGGCGATGATGAGCGTGCGCTCGAACTGGCCGGTCTTCGAGGCGTTGATGCGGAAGTAGGTGCTCAACTCCATCGGGCAACGCACGCCCTTGGGGATGTAAACGAACGAGCCGTCGCTGAACACGGCGGAGTTGAGCGAGGCGTAGTAGTTGTCGGTGTAAGGCACGACCGACCCGAGATATTTCTTCACCAACTCGGGGTGCTCCCGCACCGCGTCGCTGAACGAACAGAAGATGATGCCCTTTTCGCCGAGCTGCTTCTTGAACGTGGTGCCGACCGACACGCTGTCGAACACGGCATCCATCGCCACGCCGGCGAGGCGGCTGCGCTCGTGCAGGGGAATGCCGAGCTTCTCGTAGGTCTCGAGGAGCTTCGGGTCCACTTCGTCGAGGCTCTTGGGCGCGTCGTTCTTCTGCTTCGGCGCGGAGTAGTAGGTGATGTCCTGAAAATCAATCGGCGGATGCTTCACGAACTGCCACGTCGGCTCCTTCATCGTGAGCCAGTGGCGGTAGGCCTTGAGGCGCCACTCGGTCAGCCACTCAGGCTCGTTCTTCTTCTTCGAGATGAAGCGGACGATGTCCTCGCTCAATCCCGGCGGCGCGGCATCAGCCTCGATGTCGGTGACGAAGCCGTATTTGTAGTCCTGCTTGACCAGGCGCTCGATGGTTTCGGTGGAGGTGGACATGGGTTTTGGGAGTAATGAGTAAGGAGTAATCCGTAATCAGCCGTGGCTCACTTGCCTCGCTTCTTCCCCGCGCAATCGGGGCAGAGGCCGCGGAAGGCAATCTCGTAACGGTCGGGCTTGAAACCGGCGGGCATCTTCACGAGCGGCTCGCGCGCACCGGCGGAATCAATGTCGAAGGCCGAGCCGCACTCGTCGCAGTAAAAATGGTGGTGCTCCATCATGTTCGAGCAATAGCGCGTCGCGCCGCGCTCGTGATTTACCAACTTCACGAGGTTCGACTGCACGAGCGCATCGAGGCAGTTGTAAACCGTCGCCATCGAGATTTCCGGCATCTCCTTCTTGGCGCGGATGAACACCTCCTCGGCGGTGGGATGGTCGCGCTTGGCGGTCAGCGTCTTGTAAACGTGCGTCCGCTGCGGCGTCGCGCGGAAGCCGCTCTGGTCGAGCCGCTGGGCAACCTGCTCATCGAGTTTGGATTCTTTGACGGCACTCATGACGAGGAAAGCTTAACTGGCGGGCCCGGCTCGTCAACATTTAGAATAATTCTAAATATCGGCCGATGGCGAAAGCTTGTCGGCGGCTTGCGGAGCGCGGGCGGGGGGCTGGTTGCTGATAAAATCAGAAACGCCGCCCGCGTTGCCACGGGCGGCGTGGTTGCGAAAAGTCCGCGACGCTTCACGGCCCCGGCGGCGTGGGCGGCGCGGGCGGGGTCTGCGGGCCGTGGCCGAAGCGCGCGCCGAACGAATCGAGGAACGTCGAGTTCGCGGGCGTGCGGCCCTTGGCTTTTTGCACGCGGTAGATTTCCCGCGCCTTCTCGTAGGCGTCGCTCAACGCGGCGATCAGCGTCGCGTTGGTCATCTTCGCCTTCTGGTTGGTTTCCGCGTTGACCGGGATCACGTGGTTGGCGATGCCGATGTCCTTCACCATTTCCGCCACGCCGGTGGCGTCGCCCACTTCGCCGGGATTCTGCTGGGCGAAGGTCAGCGCCACTTCCAGCACGCCGATGTCCTCCGGCTTGTGCTTGGAGAGGTGCCGCACCTGGTCGGCGGTGAGGTTGACTTTGAAGCCGTCGAACTTCGTGTCGAAGGCGGTGAGGTCCGCGATCATCGCGTCGCGCTGCGCGTCCGTCATTACGGCGGAGATGAGGTTTTGACTCATTTTTCCTTTCGCTGTGCTGGTCGGCGGGGACGGACCCCAGCGGGTTCCATCGCCCCATCGGGTGCCGTCGCCATACCTGGCCATGGGTTTTGGTTGGTTGGTTTTTCCGCCCGGTGAGCGGGCGGCTTGTGTGAACGCTTGCAACTTCGGACGGTTCTTCCGCCGCGCTAGAAAAAGTTATTCACATTCGGGTCGCCACGGGACGATGCCGGAGCGTTCCGGAAGCGCGGGTAAAATTCAGCCGGCCGCGACTGAAAATCACCCGTGGACGGGTAACGCGCACCCGGCGACGGCTGAAATTTACCCGCGGACGGGTGAAAATCACCCGCCGCCGACTGAGGATTACCCGTGGACCCCTGAAAATTACCCGTCAACGGGTGAAATTTACCCGTCAGCCCCTAAAAATCAGTCGCTGACGCCTGAAAATTACCCGTTGGGGAGTGAAAATTACTCGTTTTAGGCCTGTTTTTGCACAATCGAGCTTGGGATTCCGGATTTGGGTGGTTGCCGCGGGACGTGCCCTCACCCCATCCCTCTCCCGGCGGGAGAGGGGGCCGGATTCGGCAGCGCCCGGTGGCCGGAGGCGGCGGGCATTCCCCAGCGCTGGGTGCGTGTCTCCCTCTCCCTTTGGGAGAGGGCAGGGGTGAGGGCCGGTCGCATCGAGGCACCCCTTCATCTCAACATGGCTGAGCGCGCTTGCCGGCCGTGATATGCTCTTCCCGCGATGGCCCTGCGTCGTAAAATCAAACCGTCCCTGCCTGCGCGCGTGAAGTCCATCGCGCGGCAGTTGCGCAAGACGGACACGTGGGCGGAGAAACTTCTCTGGCGTTGGCTGCGCGACCGGCGCTTCTCGGCCTACAAGTTCCGCCGTCAGCATCCGTGCGGCCGTTACATCCTCGACTTCTTTTGCGAGGAGGCGCGGCTCAATCTCGAACTGGACGGCTCACAGCACGGTTTCCCGGAGCAGCAACAGCAGGATGCCGAGCGCGACGCGTGGCTGGCCACGCAAGACATCCTTGTGTCCAGGGGGAGAGGGAGAATCGTTCCGCAGCCTCACTGCATCCGAACGCGTCCGGCATTCCCCAGCGCTGGGTGGGTGTCTCCCTCTCCCTTTGGGAGAGGGCAGGGGTGAGGGCGGGAAGGAAGGAAAGGCTTCGAGGACTTTGCGCGTGCGGAATCGCTCACCGCAGGACGTGATTGGTGATCGAGCAGCGCGGAGGCTCATTCGGAGCGCGGATGGTGTAAACGCCGCCCGCCGGACACTTCGGAAAACCCCCGTGAATATATATGGCCAAGTCATTCGACCCCGGTGTGCGGCCCGCGTAGTCCGGATGTTCCAAACCCCATTGTTCCATCGCGCCGTAGATTTGCCTCAGATTGTTGATGCAGACAGTCATCGGAGGCTGGTGCCTGCCACCTCCACGAACGAAGTTCCGGGGCACCACGATGGCCCAAAGCGTGAACAATCCAACGACGACAATGAGCCATTCCCACAACTTCATGAATCGCGCGGGCGACATGCCATCCATTACCCCGCGCACTCCAAAATGTTTCTCGTTTCACCTTCTCCGTGCCATCCCGAACGAATACCCACCACGCGTCCTTCCGCCGCGCACGCGCGCGCCGGCCAGCGTGCCCATGCCGGGTTTGCCGTCGTCGAACAGCGCGGTGTATTTGTAGGGGAAGTTCTCCAGTTTCACCCGCTCGATGGTCTTGCTGATGAAGCGCTCGATGCTGCGCACGTGGTTGGCGTCCTCGGCCACCATGAGGGTGAAGGCGTCGCCGCTCTGCTCCGCGCGCCCGGTGCGCCCGATGCGGTGGACGTAATCCTCCGGGTGCTGCGGCACGTCGTAGTTGACCACGTGGCTGACGTTGGCGATGTCCAGCCCGCGCGCCGCAATGTCGGTGGCGACGAGGACCTCGAATTTGCCGTCGCGGAATCCCTGGAGGGCGTCCTCGCGTTCGCGCTGGGTGCGGTTGCTGTGGAGGACGGCGACGGAGTGGTTGGCGCGCTTGAGGGTGGCGGCCGCGCGGTCGGCGCCGTGCTTGGTGCGGCAGAAGATGATGACGGAGTGGTAATCAACGCGCTGGAGGAGTTCGAGGAGGAGGTCGGTCTTCTGCTCGCTGTTCACGGGGTAGAGGACGTGCTTGACGGAATCCACCGGGCGACCGCGCGCGCCGATCTCGATGGTCTCGGGCTTGTTCATCGCCCATTGGATGAGGGTCTCGATCTGGATGGGGATGGTGGCGGAGAAGAGCGCGGAGGTGCGCTGCTTGGGACACTTTTCCACAATGCGCCGCACGTCGGGCAGGAAGCCCATGTCGAGCATGCGGTCCGCCTCGTCGAGGACGAGGAATTCGATGGCGTCGAGCTTGATCGCACCCTCGCCCATGTGGTCGAGCAGGCGGCCGGGCGTGGCGACGAGGATGTCCACGCCGTCGCGGAGGGCGTCGCGTTGTTTGCCGTAGCCGACGCCGCCGTAAATCACGGCGACGCGGAGGTCGGTGAAGCGTTCGTAATCGCGGAAGGCGGTCTCGACCTGGGCGGCGAGTTCGCGCGTGGGCTCGAGGATGAGGACGCGGGGTTTGTGCTGGTGCGCGCCGAGTTTGGTGAGGATGGGCAGGGCGAACGCGGCGGTCTTGCCGGTGCCGGTCTGCGCACTGCCGATGACGTCGCGCCCGGAGAGGAGCAGCGGAATGGCGCGGAGCTGGATGGGGGTGGGATCGGTCCAGCCCATCGCCTTGACGCCTTCGAGAACCTGCGGGGATAGCCCCAATGCTGAAAATGACATGGGCGCGACAGTAGCACGGGTGTGGCGCGAGGGAAGAACTTACGCGAGGGGTGAAGTTCGCCATTGCACCGGGCGCGGCGGCGGGGAAATATCCCGGCGCGTCGGAGCGTAGCTCAGCCTGGCTAGAGCGCGTGGTTTGGGTCCACGAAGTCGCAGGTTCGAATCCTGTCGCTCCGACCATTTTTCTTTCCCGGAAATTTTCCCGATGGTGAATTTGGCAGCGAGGTTCGTTTGTGGCGCGAGGGAGAAATGGTTTTGTCAGGCGTGACGTCACGAAATTTGCCGGTCAGCGCCACGGAAATGAGGGCGTTCGGACGTGCGCCGGGGTGAATGCGACCGAAAGTGACGACGCGAAGACGAAAAAGTGTTCACAAGCGGTTGGCGGAGTTATTCACGGAGGGGGTTTTGGAGCGTGGGTGACGGGCATTTCCGCAGTTTTCCGATGCGAATAACGTCTGTGTAACTTTTTCGGAAAAAATCCTTGATGCTACCACCGGTAGTGGTAAACAAGTCGCCGCTGCCCAATAGGTGGGTTTTATACCCCTGCGGGCGGCGTGCCTCCAGATCAGATTTGGAGGGCACAAGGCCGGCAAACCAGTCTGCCGCCCGGTAGTTTGCTGTAAACCCGAGAACCCAGAAATAGTGACCGCCGATTTGACGCCCGCGAAGACCTCAGCCGCCTCGGTAGCGGCGGTCGGTGGCACAAAATGGTTCCCGGTCGGGACGCTGGCGGTGGGCTTCGCGGGCTGCGGAGTGTTCCTCGCAAATCGGATGACGGCGGTTGGTTTTTTGTTGCTCGGTCACATGATTTTTTTCCTGATGATGTTCTGGCTGCTCGGCACGCCGCGTCCGTTGAAAGCGGGCGAGGCCCGGCCGCCGGTGGCATCATCATTCCGCAGTCTGTCCGGTTCGGCGCTGCTGGCGTTGGTCGCCGCGGCGGTGCTCGCGTGTTGCGCGCAGGCCGGACATCCGCCCGGTTGGTTCCCGATGATGAAATAATTTCGGCGGCCTGTGGCCGTCGTCAGGGGATGACCATCCCTTGATGCCTGTTTAACTTAAAAAATAAATTCTGAAATAAAGGACACGCCATGATCGACGCCCGAGGAGAAACCATCGTCAGCACGCCCACCCCCGCCCGCCGGAAAGCTCCGGTTGCCGCCGCGCGCAAAACATCGGAGATTTCCAACATGAAGAAAGCTCTCAAGATCGAGCGCGTCTTCAGCGACGCCAGGGTCAAGCCCTTCGATCAGATCGAATGGGACCGCCGCACCGCCGAGATCACCGATGATTCCGGCAAGGCCATCTTCAAGCAGGAGAACGTCGAGGTGCCGAAGAGCTGGTCGGTGCTCGCGACCAAGGTCGTGTGCTCGAAGTATTTTTACGGCGACCCGGCGAAGGCCGAGCGCGAACATTCCGTGCGCCAGCTCATCCACCGCGTCACCCGCACCATCGCCGACTGGGGCGTGAAGGACGGTTACTTCAGCAAGGCCGACGGCGAAGTTTTTTACGACGAACTCACGTGGCTCTGCGTGAACCAATACGGCGCGTTCAATTCGCCGGTGTGGTTCAACGTCGGCCTCTTCACCCAATACGGCACCGGCAAAAACTCCTCGAAGGGCAACTGGTTTTTCAACCGCAAGAAGGGCGAGGCCGAGCGCGCCCCCACGCAGTATGAGTATCCGCAGGGCAGCGCCTGCTTCATCCAGTCCGTGTCCGACAACATGGAGGACATCATGGCCCTCGCCTACAGCGAGGCGATGCTCTTCAAATATGGCTCCGGCACCGGCACCGACCTGACGCCCATCCGCAGCAGCCGCGAGAAACTTTCCGGCGGCGGCAAGCCCAGCGGCCCGATGAGCTTCCTCAAGGTTTATGACCAGGTCGCCAACGTCGTGAAGTCCGGCGGCAAGACCCGTCGCGCCGCGAAGATGAACACCATCCGCGACTGGCACGGCGACATCGAGGAGTTCATTGACGCGAAGCAAAAGGAGGAACGCAAGGCGTGGGCCCTCATCGAGCAGGGTTACGACGGCTCGTTCAACGGCGACGCCTACGGCTCCGTGATGTATCAGAACGAAAATCTTTCTGTCCGCGTGAGCGACGAGTTCATGCAGGCCGCCATCGAGGGCAAGGAATGGTGGACGCGCTCGATCACCAGTGGCAAGCAGCTCGAAAAGAAGGACGCGAGCAAGCTCCTCGACAAGATCGCCGAGGGCACGCACGTCTGCGGCGATCCCGGCATGCAATACGACGGCGCCATCCAGACGTGGCACACCTGCAAGGGCACCGAGCCGATTCACTCGACCAACCCGTGCAGCGAATACGTGTTCCTCAACAACACCGCGTGCAACCTCGCCTCGCTGAAACTCATGAAGTTCAAGCGCGAGGACGGCAAGTTCGATGTCGCGCGCTTCAAGGCCGCCGTGCGCATCTACATCACCGCGCAGGAAATCCTCGTGGACAACGCGAGCTATCCCACCAAGCCCATCGCGGAAAACTCCCACATCTACCGCACGCTCGGCCTCGGCTACGCGAACCTCGGTTCCCTCTGCATGAGCTACGGCCTCCCGTATGACTCCGACGAGGGCCGCGCGCTCGCCGGCGCGATCACCGCCATCATGACCGGCCACGCCTACGAGCAGAGCGCGGAGATTGCCGCGACCATGGGCGCGTTCGCCGGCTACAAGGACGCGCGTTGCTCCGGCGTCGCCAAGCCCGTCGCGAAAGACAACGTCAGCTCCATGCTCGGCGTCATCGAACATCACCGCGGCGCGGTCGAGGACATCCAGGCCAGCAGCGACTTCAACTATCTCAAGGAAGAAGCCCGCCGCACGTGGGACCACGCGCTCGCCAAAGGCAAGAAGCACGGCTACCGCAACGCGCAGGTCACCGTCCTCGCGCCCACCGGCACCATTGCGTTCCTCATGGACTGCGACACCACCGGCGTCGAGCCCGACATCGCGCTGGTGAAATACAAACTCCTCGCCGGCGGCGGCATGCTCAAGATCGTCAACCGCACCGTGCCCGAGGGGCTCCGGCGCCTCGGCTACAGCGCGAGCGACGTCGAGAACATCATCGCCCACATTGAGAAGCACGACACCATCGAGGACGTCGAGGAAGAGGGCGTCGTGATTTGCAGCGGGCTCAAGACCGAGCACCTGCCCGTGTTCGACTGCGCGTTCAAGGCGCACAAGGGCCAGCGCAGCATTCACTACATGGCGCATCTCTCCATGATGTCCGCGGCGCAGCCTTTCATCAGCGGCGCCATCAGCAAGACGGTGAACTTCCCCCACGACGCCACCGTGAAGGACATCCGCGACGCTTACGTTCAAGCGTGGCGCATGGGCCTCAAGTGCGTGGCCATCTACCGCGACGGCTCGAAGCGCTCGCAGCCGCTCAACACCAAGAAGACCAACGAGGGCGCCAACGCCGTCAAAAACGGCGCCACCGACAACGACTCGCTCGTTGCCCGCATCGCTGAATTGGAAAAGCAGAACGTCGAACTCGGCAAGCAGGCGCTCCAGCCCATGCGCCGCCGCCTCACCGAGACGCGCCGCGCCTACAACCACAAGTTCGAGATCGCCGGCCACGAGGGCTACATCACCGTCGGCCTCTTCGACGACGGCACGCCCGGCGAACTCTTCATCACCATGGCCAAGGAAGGCTCCACCATCGGCGGCCTCATGGACTCCATCGCCACGCTCACCAGCATGGCGCTGCAATACGGCGTGCCCCTCGAGGCGCTCGTCCGCAAGTTCAGCCACCAGCGTTTCGAGCCGAGCGGCTTCACCAAGAACCCGGACATCCGCCAGGCGTCGTCCATCATTGACTACGTTTTCCGCTGGATGGCGTTCCAGTTCATTCCCGGCTATCGCGAGGCCAACTCACCCGCGCGCGGCCAGCA
>JACQFS010000126.1 GCA_016199935.1 Verrucomicrobiota bacterium | reverse complement strand
TGAGGTGTTGGTTCATTAGTTAATCCGTTATCTACAAATCCGAATTCGTCAAATACATACTTCGGGTTTTCCAATAGCAGGTGCCCCGGATTAAAATCGTAGTTCCAATCCACGCCGGTGCCTAATAGGCCATTGCTCACTACGTCGCTCGCTTTGAACAGCCAATTTTGGAACCGACGATTATCGTGAAACGGGAGAAACGGGTTAAGACTGCTGATTAAAAGCGGTGTCCAGTCGTTGGCTACGTAGGACTGCTGATCAGACAGTGGGTGCCGCCAAAAGAAATCGGCGTAGACGTAATTGGTGGACGCCGGGTAAAGGTAATAGGGCAAGTCTGAACCAAACGCTCCAGCACCATGTTGGGCCTGTTGATATTCGAAGGGCTCAGTGGCAGTCGCACCGCGAAGAAGAAAGTGCATATTTGCGCGTAAATTCGCGCGCCCGTCCACGAAAGGCAGCTTGTAGCCCGGCCAATCGTGGCCGATCCACCCCCAACTCACCCAGCGTGGCGGAAATACAGCGTTATCCGCAGAATCGGAATCGTAAACTCTCACAGATTCACCTGGCCCCAGCACATTGTTCGTCAGGATAAGTTGCACGTCGAATGTATAATCGAAACCGTTTGGCACGAAAGTCTCGGGGAGTGCCGCGACCCCATTAGTAAAGTTTTCGACGAGGAGAGTGACATTGGTGTCCGATGGCGCGTTAGATAGCGTCGAATAATTCGCGTAAGGCCAGCCAGAAGCGGCCCCAGGCGCGTAGTCAATCAGTGGATAATACGCATTGGCCGCGTGTCGCGTGATCCGGACGGAATCGAGATTGGCGGGTGGCGCAGAAACCGTCAGCCGAAACCGTCCGTTCGGCCCGTGAGTTAACAACGCTCCGGCGGATGTTCGCGCCGGAGGTGTGTTAATAAAAACGTCCGCGCTGCTGGCGGACTCGCCTCCAGGAAAAAGAGCGCGAATCCGATAGCGAGGCGGATATGATTGCGCACCGCGAGTATCGAGGTAGGAAAGTGTGTTGGAGGAGAGGCGTGCCAATTCGATGGTCTGAACCGTGTTGCCGACGAGAATGTCGGTTACGATGACATAATTGGTGACCGGACCATTGACCGCTTCCCAAGTCAGCAGCACGTTGCCATTCGCATTCGTTTGTGTGGCTTTGAAATTAAACGGAGGCGGTGGTGCGGAAAAGGCTACCGGGCTGGTCTTGGCAAGATACTCTTCGAGGTTGCTCAAGCCGTCGCCGTCCAAGTCTTTCGCCCCGTCCATCGTTCCAGTATTGCCGGTGTCCGGGTTGAACGGGTCGGTATGGGTGACCATCAGTTCATAAATGTCAGGAAGACCATCACCATCGGAATCCTCGCCGGAGCCGGCAACAAAGAAGCGACGGGACCAGTTGGTCATGGAGATCGTCGCAAACGCAAAATTCGTGTTGGTTGGCCCAACGACAAATGTTTCCGATACCCAAGGCGCGCCCTTCAGATCATCGCGGCTGAGGATTTGATAATTGAAATTCGACTGAGTTCCAAAAAGCGTCAGCGTGAAGAAATTGCTAACAGCTCCAACGTCCAGCCGCAGGTAATTAGTGTTTGTTTGGGCACCGGCCCCAATCTGGAGGACGCTAAACAGAGCAAGGCCAGATAGAAAATGGTTGAGATTTTTCATAATGATTTGCCTTTCTTCGCCAGGCCCGGAACTGAAGGGGCGCGAACCTAACGCGCCCCGGCTGCGGGCACCGCGAAGCGCCCTCCCCAAGAGCAACGCCAAGCCGCGCCCGATGGGGCGCGCTCTTGGTGCGGTCTTGGGGGCAGGGAAAATTCGCGGTTTTGCAGCCAGCCCGTAGCCAAAGCTACGCAAATTGTTTTTTGTGGTGGTTAATTCAGTTTTGCAGCACGGGGTTCCTTTCGGGGTGATTTCTATTCCTCTCCCATGCGGATGCAACAATTTTTTGGCATTTTGCATCCAAACTTTTCCTTCCCCCGCCCGCGCGCGCCCCGCATATTCACGCCGGCTCTATGAGCAAACGACGTGAAGCCCGCGAACGCGCGGTCCAATTCCTGTTCCAGCACGACCTGAATCCCACCGATCAGATCGACGAGGCGCTTGAGCGTTTCTGGGACGCGCACCGCACCGCCGCCCACGCCGACAAGGACGGGCGCGCCACCTGGGGCGAGGAGAAACCCCTGCCCCCGCCCACCACCGAGGAGGCCGCGGTCCGGCTCTTTGCCGATCCGCTCATCCGCGGCGTGCTCGAACACCGCGAAAAACTCGATGCCGTCATCCAGCAGCACACGCTCAACTGGGAACTTCACCGCATCGCCGCCGTGGACCGCAACATTCTCCGGCTCGCCATTTTTGAAATGCTCCATCGCGACGACATCCCGCCCGTCGTCAGCATCAACGAGGCGGTGGACATCGCCAAAAAATTCTCCACCGAGCAGAGCGGCCGCTTCGTCAACGGCATCCTCGACAAGGTGAAGGGCGAAGTGCTGCGCCCCGCGCGCGGCCCGGTCTGACCCGCGACTCCCCCTTACGGATTACTCCTTACTGATTACTCCGCCCCCATGTTCGCCGACCTCCACCTCCACACCGCGTTCTCCGACGGCACCTACACGCCGGAGGAACTCGCCGCCGAAGGCAAGCGCGTCGGGCTGGCGGCGCTGGCACTCACCGATCACGACACGCTCGAAGGCTGCCCGCGCATGGCCGCCGCGTGCGCGAAACTCGGCATCGAATTCATCCCCGCCACCGAACTCACCGCCGAGTTGGGAGCGCACGAAATCCACATCCTCGGCTACTGGCTCGATCAAAACAGCGCGCCGCTCCGCACGGCGATGACGCGCTTCCAGGCCATCCGCGTCCAGCGCATCCACGACATGTGCGCGCGGCTCAATTCGCTCGGCATCCCGCTCGGCGCGGAGTCCGTCCTCGGCATCGCCAACTGCAACTCCCCCGGCCGGCCGCATGTCGCCCGCGCGCTCGTGCAGGGTGGGCATTGCAAAAGTCTCGACGAGGCGTTCGAGCGGCTGCTCAAAAAGGGAAAGCCCGCGTGGGTTCCGAAGGCGAAAATTTCCGCCGCCGCCGCCATCGCGCTCATTCATCAGGCCGGCGGCGCCGCCGCGCTCGCGCACCCGGTCCTCTACCGCTGCGACGAACTCATTCCGCAACTCGCCCGCCTCGGCCTCGATGGGCTGGAATGTTTCCACACCAAGCAGGTCGGCAACACGCCCGCGCACTACATGGGCATGGCCAACGAGCTCGGCCTCGCCATCAGCGGCGGCTCCGATTGCCACGGCCTTAACAAAGGCAACCCGCTCATCGGCACCGTTAAGCTGGCCTACCACTACGTCGAGGAACTTAAACACCGCGCCATCAAGCACGCCCTCCGCGCCGCCCCGCAACTCGCCGCCACCTGACTTTTCTTCTTACCGCTTCCCGCTTACCTCTTACCCCTCGATGCCCGGCCTCTTCCAGAAATTCAAAGCCGCCCTCGCCAAGACCGGCGACAAACTCAGCCACGAGCTCAAGCGCATCGTCACGCGTTCGCCGCGCCTGACCGGCGAGTCGCTCGACGAACTCGAAGCCGCCCTCCTCGGTGCCGATCTTGGCACCGCGATGACCGCGCAGATCGTCGCCGCCGTGAAGCGCGCCTTCGAGTCGCAGGGCAAGTCCGGCCTCGACGTTTTTGAAATCGCCAGCCGCGAAGTTTCGCAAAGCCTCGCCGCCGTTTCGCCTGGTCTCCGCAAAAATCCCGCCGGCCTCACCGTCGTCTCGATCGTCGGCGTCAACGGCACCGGCAAGACCACCACCACGGCGAAGCTCGCGCACCTGCTCACGTCGCAGAAGCAACCCGCCGTCCTCGCCGCGTGCGACACGTTTCGCGCCGCGGCCATTGACCAGCTCAAGCTCTGGGGCACGCGCCTCCACGTCCCCGTCGTCGCCGGCGCCTACGGCGCGGACCCTGCCGCCGTCGCGCACGACGCCATCGCCGCCGCGCTCGCCGCGAAGGCTGCCTATCTGCTCGTGGACACCGCGGGCCGGATGCACACCAAGCACAACCTGATGCAGGAGCTGCAAAAAATTCACCGCGTCATGGGCCGCCAACTCGCCGGCGCGCCGCACGAGACGCTGCTCGTGCTCGACGCGACCACCGGCATGAACGCACTAAGCCAGGCGCGCGAGTTTCACAAATCCGTCCCGCTCACCGGCCTCGTCGTCACCAAGCTCGACGGCACGAGCAAGGGCGGCGTCATCGTCGCGATCCAGAAGGAACTCGGCATCCCGATAAAATTCGTCGGCCTCGGCGAACAGCCGGATGACCTCCAGCCCTTCGACGCGCAGGATTTCGCCCGCGCGCTCTTCGAGATTCGCGAAACTTGAGAAAGCTCACCATGTCCTGCGTGTTACGAGCGAGCGGACGGAAGTTTGATGTCGAAGAGTTTCTTCGGAAGACCAAACTCAAAACGATTGTCTGCTGGAAAAGAAGGGAGCCACGTCATCGGACCAAGCCCGCAGGTGAAAATCGCGAGACGTCCGGGTTCAACTGCGATGTCAGCACAAAGGATTTCGACGACTTGCCGGGCCAGATCAAGGACGCGATCAAGTTCTTGAACAAATGGCAACGGACTTTGCGGAAGCTCACGGACCTTTCAACGGGTGCATCCGTCCGTCTTGACTTCGGAATCGAACGCCGAGATGTCATTTTCCAATTCGACATCCTGCCTTCCGCCTTGTTGCGTGCTGCTGGCGAACTGGGCATCGATATTGAAATCAGCCAGTATCCGAAGGCGAACCGCACACGAACGAAACGCAGCCGATGATTTCGCCATGAGCCAACTCCGCCAACTGTTCTCCCCTTCCCTCGCGCTCGCGCTCGCGCTGCTCGCCGCCTGTGCCACGATGCAGCAACAGGGCGCGTTCAACCGCGCGCAGATCGCCTTCGACGCCGGTGACTACCGCACCGCGCTCCAGCACCTCGACCGTGCCACCACTTACGAGTCGCCCTCGCCGGCCGCGCTGGCCGAGATCGAATTCCTTCGCGCCCGCTGCCTCGATGCGCAAAACAACCGCACTGCCGCCATCGCAGGCTACGACTCATTCCTGAAAAAATTCCCGGCCTCGCCCCACGCCGCAAACGCCCGCGCCCGCCTGGCTGAACTCCAATCGAAGTGATGACGGCATCGGCCTCACGGCCGAAAACGCAGGCCGAAACAGGAGCGAGCGCATTTAGCAAAGTGAAGAGTTCCGTTGCCACCGACGAAAAGTTCATGCGCCTCGCGCTGCGGCTCGCGCGCCGCGCGACGGGGCGGACTTCGCCCAACCCGCTCGTCGGCGCGGTGCTCGTCAGGCGCGGGAAGATCATCGGCCGCGGCTGGCACCACGCCGCGGGCCTGCCTCACGCCGAGATCGAGGCGCTCCGCGACGCCGCGCGCCGCGGCCACTCGCCGAAGGGCGCGACGCTTTACGTCACACTCGAACCGTGCTGCACGCACGGCCGCACTCCGCCGTGCACTGACGCGATCCGCGCCGCCGGCATCGCGCACGTCGCCGCCGCCGCGACCGATCCGAATCCCGCGCACGCCGGGCGTGGTTTCAAACTGCTGTGCCGCGCTGGAATCAAAGTCACCACCGGCGTCCTCACCGCCGACGCCGCGCGGATGAACGAGGCGTTCAACCACTGGATCGTCCACCGCACGCCGTTCGTCACCGTGAAGGCGGCGATGACGCTGGACGGAAAAATCGCGACGGCCGGCGGCGATTCGAAGTGGATCACCGGCGAACGCGCGCGTGCCGAGGGCATGAAACTCCGCCACTCCGCCGACGCGATTCTCGTCGGCGTGAACACCGTGTTCGCGGACGATCCGGCACTCACGGCGCGCGGAGTTCAAAGTTCGAAGTTGCGCCGCATCATTTTGGATTCGCGCGCCCGCACGCCGCTCACGGCGCAAGTCCTCCGCGACAAATTTGCAGCGCTCACGACCATCGTCGTCACGAAGGCCGCGCCGGCCCGGCGCGTGGCGGCGTTACGGCGTCGCGTGAGTGTCCTCGCCGCGCCCACGCGCGGCGGCCGGGTGGACCTGCGCTGGCTGCTCAAGCGGCTTGGGCGCGATTCCGTCACGAGCCTGCTCGTCGAGGGCGGTGGCGAGGTGAACGGTGCGTTCCTCGATCAACGGCTCGTTCAGCGCGTCGCGTTTTTCTACGCGCCGAAAATTCTCGGCGGCCGCGATGCGCGCCGTGGCATCGCGGGCATAGGCGCGACGAAGATTTCGGAAACCGTCCCGCTTCGTGAAGTGGAATGGCGGCGGCTCGGCGAGGATATTCTGCTCACGGCGCGCGTCGGCGAGTGAGTCTCCGCGCTCCCGCCCGCGCATTGACTCGCCGGCCGCGCTCCGTAATCTCGCGCCATGCAAAAAATCCTGGTGACCGGCGCGGCCGGCTTCATTGGCTCCAACATCACGCTCGCGTTGCAGGCCAAATATCCCGACGCGCGGATTGTGGCGGTGGATGATTTCCGCTCGGGCCATTTCCAAAACCTCCGCGGCTTCCGCGGGGACTTCATCGCGGCCGACGTGTCGCGGCTGGACTGGCACGCGCAGTTCAAGGATTTGTCCTTCGACGCGATCTTCCACGAGGCGTGCATCAGCGACACGACCGAGCACAACCAGTTGCTCCAGGGGCATGACAACATCGAGGGCTTCCGTCGCCTGCTTGAGTTCGCCGCGCCGACGGCGACGCCGGTTGTCTATGCATCGTCCGCCGCGACTTACGGCATCGCCGCGGGCGTGAACCACGAAGACCAACCGCCGGCGCCCGCGAACATTTACGCGTTCACGAAAGTGCAGTGCGACAACCTCGCGCGCGTGCACGCCAAGCGTCAGCCCGCGTGGCGCATCGTGGGGCTGCGTTACTTCAACGTCTATGGCCCGAACGAGGCGCACAAAAAATCCGCGGCCTCGATGATCTACCAGCTCTACGCGCAGATGAAGGCGGGGAAGCGCCCGCGCGTGTTCCGCGGCGGCGAGCACCAGCGCGATTTTGTTTACGTGAAGGACGTGGTGGAGCTGACGATGCGCGCGCTCACCGCGCCGGCGAGCAACATCTTCAACTGCGGTTGCGGCCAGCCGTGTTCGTTCAACGACGTGATCGCGACGATCAACCGCGCGCTCGGCACGACGCTGGAGCCGGACTACTTCGAAAACCCCTACGCCTTTTACCAGCCGCACACTGAGGCGGACATGGCGCTGGCGAAGAAGGTGCTAGGGTTCACGCCTCAGTTCCCGCCTGGCCCGGGCATTGCCGACTACGTGGCGACGCTCGAAGGTCGGGCGAAGTAACGCAGCATGGCGAAAAACGAAGCGACCAGATCAAACCAGATACGGCTCAAGCAACCCAAACGCGGGCTCCAACGCCTGTTTTTGGGAATGTTCGTGCTGGCTGTCCTGTTTTTGGTTGGCGGGTATTTCGCGCTGACGAGCTCGACGTTTTTTTGCACCTACGTTTTGCCGCGCGTCGGGCAGGCGTTGCACGCGGAAATTTCCGCGACCGGGGCGGACATCAGCCCCTTCTCTTCCGCCACGTTGCGCGGGGTGAAATTCCGCTTCAACGGCCAGCCGCCGCTCGTCGAGGTCGGCGAGGTCAAGGTGCGTTTCCAGCTCAAGCCGCTCTTCTCCCGCCGCCTCGAGGTGGACGAGGTCACGCTCAGCAAGCCGAGTTTCCATTTCGTCGTGAAAGCCGACGGCACCGACAACCTCGGCAGCCGCTCCGCGCCGGCACCGACGCCCGCCGCGAAATCCCCCGCCACCACCAACGTCGTCGCGCCGCCGCAGGTCGTGATCAAGAACGTCACCGTGAGTGGCGGCCTCGTGGAATATTTTCAGCAGGACGCGCGCGGCGGACAGAAGCATTACACCGCCTCTGAAATCAATTTTAGCCTCGACCGCATCGAGAATGGCAAGCCGGCGCGGCTCCACTTGGCCACGCTGCTCGACATTATCCAGCGTCCGCCCGGCGACGCGGTGGACGCGCGGCCGCTCGAACTCAAGGCCAAGTTCTCCACCGAATTTGAACTCGACCTCTCGCCTGCGCTCGCGCCGCGCGGATTCAAGACCACCGCCTCCGCCGAGGTCACCGAAGCCGCCGGCGAGCTGGCCGACCTGAGCGCGCTCACGGCCCGCCTCGATTTCGCGCTCACTCAAGATGGCTTGCGGAAATTCGATCTTGTCTTCGATCAGCGCGGCGTGCGGCTCGGGCAGGTCACGGCGCTCGGCACGTTTGACTTCGCCAAGTCCGAGGGCCGCGTCGAGTTCAGCATCCCGTCGCTCGACCGCAAGGTGTTCAACCTCTTTGGCGCGGCGCGCGGGCTGGACTTCGAGCGCTCCACGTTCAGCGCGGACGCCGTCGTCCACCTCAGCCGGCGCGGGCAGGCCATCGCGTCGCAGGGCCGCGTCAAGGGCCGCGCGCTCTCCGTGCGCCAGCGCGGCGCCGGCACGCCGCCGGTGGACCTCGACCTGAGTTACGAAATCAAATCGAGCCTGCCCGACAGCAACCTCACGCTCGATGCGTTCAAGCTCAGCGTGAAAAAGGAAGGCAAGGAACTCCTCACCGGCGGCATTGATTTCCCGCTCGGCTTCTCGTGGGGCAAGGGCAAGCCCACGAGTTTCACGCGCTCGAATCTCCGCCTCGAACTCAACGACCTCAATCTCGCGGAATGGCGCGCGCTCGCCGGCCCGACCAATCTCGCCGGCCGCCTCGCCGGCAGCCTCGTCCTCTCCGCCACGCCGGAGACCAAGCAGCTCTCGCTCAATTCCCACGCGCGCCTGGACGACTTCGCGCTCGACGCGCTCCGCCAGTCGCGGCTCGACGCGCAGTTTGCGGGAAATTATTCCGTCGCCGCCGACACGCACGCGCTCGCGGGCAAACTCACCGTCGCCAATCCCGCCGGCGCGCCCGGCGATCTCGTGCCGCGGACGCTCCAGTTCGACGGCCACCTGGACCTCGCGGAAAAAGCCGACGTGCTCCAGCTCCGCAGCGCGTCCATCGCGATCAAGAACAACCGGGAGCCCGCCGGCACCGTGGACCTCAACGGCCACCACGACCGCGTCACGCAGAAGGGCGCCTTCAGTTTCAAGCTCACCGCCTTGAATCAGCACGCGCTCCGGCCGTTCACCACCGCCGCGTTCCCCGACCGCACCGTCGTCGCCGCCGCGCTCGATGGCAACGCCGACCTCCGCTACGAGCCGAAGACCGGCGCGACGCTCGGCGCGGAACTCGCGCTCACCAATCTCGTCGTCAGTGATCTCGCCGACGCGCGCCGGAGCCAGCCTTTCGCCGCCGCGCTCCGGCTCGACGCCGCGTCGCTCAACGGCCTGCACGAGCTCAAGGAGTTCACCCTGGCGCTGCCGCCGACCGACCGCGCGACCAACCGCCTCGCCCTCACCGGCCGCGCGGACTTCCGCGTGGCCGACGCCTCCGAGGCTTCGCTGAAGATTTCCGCCGACGCGCTCGACCTCACCAGCGTGATGGATTTGCTCGACGTGAAGACGCCGCCCGCTGCGCCCGCGAAGTCCGCGCCCGGCACGCCGTCGCCCGGACCCGCGCCCACGGAGCCGGCGGCGGTGAAGCTGCCGGTGAAGTCGTTCACCGGCGAACTCGCCATCGGCAAACTTTTCCTCCGCCACATTGCCGTCAGCAACTGGGCCGCGCTCGTCGTCGCCAAGGACAACGTGGTGACGGTGAAGCCGTTCACGCTTTCGCTCAACGGCGCACCCGCGAAGCTCAGCGGCACTTTCAACCTCGGCGTGCGGGGCTGGACCTACGATACGGAAATCTCCGCCGACCGCGTGCCGCTCCAGCCGCTCGCCGATTCGTTTGCGCCGGAGACGCCGGGCCGCTACCGCGGCGACCTGCTGTTGAACACCGTCATCAAGGGCGCGGGGCTCACCGGCACGAGCCTGCGCCAGAATCTCACCGGCGAGATCGGCCTGAGCCTGATGAACGCGGAGATCAAGCCTTCGAGCGAAAGGTTCCAGCGCTACGTCCTCACGCTTTCCAAGTTCCTGCGCATCCCCGAGCTGGGCACCTCGCCCGTCAACTGGGCCGGCGCGCAGCTCAAGCTCGGCAACGGCCGCATCGACCTCGCCCAGTCGCGCGTGGCGAGCGACGCGTTCGTGGCGAACCTCACCGGCAGCGTGCCGATCGCGGACGTGTTTGCCGATTCGCCGCTGGACCTGCCCGTGCACATCGAGTTGCGCCGCGCGCTCGCGCAAAAGGCCCGGCTTATCTCGCCCGGCTCGGCCGACGCGCCTTACGCGGCCCTGCCCGACTTCGCGAAACTTTCCGGCACGCTCGCCAATCCCACGACGAAGTTCGAGGCCGCGGCGCTCGCCGGCCTCGGCTTCAACGCCGTGGTGGGCGTGGTGGAGAACGCCGTGGGCACGGATCTCGCGGGCACCGCCGGCCAGGTGGTGAAGGGCCTCACCGGACTCGTGACGGGGAAGCCGCCCGTCCTGGAAACGAACGTGATCACGGCCGAGGTGATCACCAACCGCCCGGCGAAGTTCAACCCGGTGGATTTCTTTCGGAAAAAGAAATAAGGGCGGCGACCGCCGACGCCTGCTTCACGCTTGCCCCCTGCCCCGTCCCGCTTGCCGCCACCGCGCCAGCCCGTCTCGCGGACTACGCGCCGAAGATCAGGAACCACGCCGTGGCCGCCAGCAACACCACGCAAAGCAGCACGCACACCACCATCCAGAAACCACGCGTGCGCCACCACGGGCGTGCCGGCTTCACCCAGCGACCAGTCCCCTTGGGGTCGTAAACGGGTATCGGCGGCATCGTGACCATCCACGCCTCAATTCATGCCCGCGCGGGAGAGTGAGCCGATGATCAACACCACCGCGGCGATCAGCAGCCCGAGCACGCCGAGGACGAGCCAGACGTCCACCCAGAAACCATGGAAGCGCCATCGGGGCAGGTAATACCTGGACCGTTCGACGCGAGGCTCCGCGCGGAGAGTGTGTCTGAGGGGCACGGAGCCATGATGCGCCCGCCACAGCCGGCGGGAAGCATAATCAGCACGCATTTCGGCCGGAATTCGCAGGTTTGCAAGCCACCGCGGCTCCATGTCCACCCACGGCTTGCCCGTCTGACACGCCAAGACCGGAACCAGGCAGTTGAATTCAACGCCAAGACGCAAAGGCGCAAAGACGCGGGGCGGAACCGGACTCGTTGAGCGTTCGCGCCAAGCTCGCCATTACCGCAAGCGGGCGGTTACTGATGCGATCCACTCTCCCATTTTCCGGCGTC
>JACQFS010000117.1 GCA_016199935.1 Verrucomicrobiota bacterium | reverse complement strand
TGCCCCACGTTCGCGCCGTGGGTTCTCGGCGCTAACGTGGGAAGCTGCCTTGCCACGGCGTCCCGCCCGCGGCTTAGTGCCCGTCCACGTGGTACGGAACCTTCGCGCCCATGCGCTCCGCGGTGTGGATGGCGAAGTTGGCGGCGGTCCCGATCACGCCCTTGTACTTGGGAACCCGATAGAGGGCGCGCTTCATCTCCGGATGCGCGTCCGCGTAGGCGTGGAGCTCTTCCACGCTCTTGCCCAGCTTCTCCAGCACGCCCTTGAACTCGGTCTTCGCCAGGTTCATCCCCGTCGCGTCGCGAAAACTTTCGTGCTGCGCGTTGAGGTAGAGCGACACCTGGTAAATGTCGCTCACGCCGTATTCGAGTTCGGTGCGGAACTCCCAGCGGTGGTAATTCTTCTGGTCGTTCACCCCGCCGACGAGGTCGCGGCGACCGGCGGCGAGCGACACCCACTGCTCCACTTCGGTCGCGCCCTCGGGCATGGTTTCCGGTTCGTAAGTGAAGGTGAAGGCGCGCTCCGTCGCGAGGGTTGGGTTCGTGGCGGCGAGCGCGAGCAACGCGCCGAGGGCAAGGATTCGCCGGCAGTTCCAGTTCAAGTTCAAGTTCAAGTTTTGCAGTTTCATAAGTTCGTTCAGCCCGAAGGTGGCGCGATTGAATTGAGAACCAGTCTCAGCGTCAATGATTTTCTTGCGACTGAATCTCAATCAACCCCCAATGCCGGCAGACCGTCCGCGCGTCACAGCCGCGTCACCGGCCTTCTTCCCGCGTGACTTTGCCCGCGCCGCGTCGCAGATTCCGCCCGCCCAATGAGCACCAAACCGCGTTCAACCAAAGCCCCGGTGGTCTCCCGCTCCGGCCGCTTCGCCGCCGGCCCCGCCGCGGATGTCGCCGCCTTTTCCGAATCCATCTCGTTCGACTGGCGGCTGTGGCGGCACGACCTGCTCGGCTCGATGGCGCACGCGACGATGCTGCAAAAAATCGGCGTGCTCTCGAAGGCCGAGCTCAAGGCCATCCTCCGCGGCCTTGACGCCATCGGGCGCGAAATCGCCGCCGTGAAATTTCCGTGGAAGCCGGAGCTCGAGGACGTCCACATGAACCTCGAGGCGGAGCTGACGCGCCGCGTGCCCGCCGGCGCGAAGCTTCACACCGCCCGCTCGCGCAACGACCAGGTCGCGCTCGACGTGCGGCTCTGGCTGCGCGACGAATTGCGCGCGCTCGCCGGCGAACTCCGCGATCTCCAGCGCGTGCTCGTCAGCCTCGGCCTGCACAATGCCGACGTGATCATTCCCGGCTACACGCATCTGCAACGCGCGCAGCCCGTTTATTTCGCGCATCACCTGCTGGCTTACGTGGAAATGTTTTCGCGCGACACCGGCCGGCTGTTCGACTGCCACGAGCGGACCAATGTCTGCCCGCTCGGCAGCGGCGCGCTCGCCGGCAGCACCATGCCGCTCGACCGCGAACTCGTCGCGCGGCTCCTCCATTTCGTGGACGAGAAAGGCCGGCCGCGCGTGACGCAGAATTCGATGGACGCGGTGAGCGACCGGGATTTCGTGGTGGAGTTCGCCGCCGCGGCCGCGCTCATCGCCGTGCATCTCAGCCGGCTCGCGGAGGACGTGATCCTCTGGGCGAGCGCGGAGTTTAATTTCATCAAGATCGCCGATGCCTACACCACGGGTTCGTCGTTGATGCCGCAGAAAAAAAATCCCGACGTGGCGGAACTCACGCGCGGCAAGTCCGCGCGCGTGATCGGCAATCTCGTGTCGCTGCTGACGCTGCTCAAGGGCCTGCCGATGACTTACAATCGCGATTTGCAGGAGGACAAGGAGCGGCTGTTCGACACCGCCGACACCGTGCGCGCGTGCGTGCGCCTCATGGCGGCGATGCTCAACCACACCACCGTGAAGGCCGACGTGTGCCGTGCCGCCGCGAGCGATCCGCAACTGCTCGCCACCGACCTCGCCGATTATCTCGTGAAGCAGGGCCTGCCCTTCCGCCAGGCGCACCACGTCGTGGGCGCGGTCGTGGCGTTCGCGGAGAAAGCCGGCCGGCCGCTGAATCAGGTGAGCGTGGCGGAGTTTCAAAAAATCTCGCCGAAGTTCGGCCCCGACGTGCGCACCGTGTTCGACCTCAAGCGCGCGATGCAACGCCGCACACTCACCGGCGCGCCCGGCACGAGCGAGGTGAAGAAGCAGCTCGCGCGGTGGAAAAATCTTTTGCGGTAAGGAACCGAGGCGGACGGATCTTCTCCCGCCCACGCCACCAAAAACGTAGCGCGCGAGGCCGTGCCTAGACGTCCCCGCGCGCGAAATCTCCGGCCTGACTCAGCCCGTTCCGCTCGGATGCGGGTGTTGTTCCCAGCGATGGCGCGTCCACGCGAGCGCGGTGCCGACGGCGAACAGCGCGAGACTTCCCGCCAGCGCGATCAGGCCGGGGCGGCTGTTCGCGACGAACCAGTTGCCCGGTCCCGCGAGCGCCGCGCCGGCGCAGCCCGCCCAGAGGGCGTGCGGCATCGGCAATTTCCAGCGCAGCCACATCCCGAGCGCGGCCGCCGCCACCAGCGCCGCGCCCAGCGTGGTGAAAATTTCCGGCTCCCAGCCCGCGCCGTGCGTCCACACCGCCGCGTCGCCGATCCACGTCGCGGCCAGGGACCAGCGGAGCGCGCGATGGTCGGTGCGGTCATTGGCAACCCAGCGCAGGCTGTGAATGAAGAGAACGACGATCCCCGTTTGCACCGCGGCGTGCGCGACGCCGTGCGGATAGATTCCACCCATCGCGAACGCGACGACCGCCGCGCCGAAGGCGCCCACCTGCCACCGCACCGAATGGAACGCCGCGCCTGCGATGAACAAAACGATTCCGGCGCCGAGCGGATCGACGCGCGCAAGTTCCGGCCCGAGGAGCGCGAACCACTTCTCCGGAATCCCCGCGACGAACAGCGGCCCCGACGCCAGCGCGAGCCCCCGCGCGACGCGGGCGAGTTCGCCCGGAACTTTGCGCCAGAGCGCGACGAACCCGGCGAGGTTCAGCAGCGCGAGCGGGAAAAAAATCTCCGGACGTTCCAGCGCGAAGAGCGGCGCGCCGAACACGAGCAGCAACATCGCCCCGCGCCATCGCCACGACGGCTCGGGGAGGCAATCGGAAATGCGGTTGACCATCGTCCACGCGACGACGACGGCGAGGGGCGCGAGTGATGCCAGTGGCAGCGGCAGCTTCGCGACGTAGCCAACGCTCCAGACATGCACCGCCGTGCCCGCGAGCCAGAGGCCGAAGAGAAACAGCGGCAGCCAGTGCCGCTCCGGCCCGATGCCGCCGTAGCGCACCGGACGCGGCAGCAAGTTGGCACCCGCGGCCAGCACGGGCAGCGCGACGATCCAGAGCCACGCATTCGGCCCGGCCCAGCGCTCGTAGTCCTCTTTCATCACAAAGCGGAACGCGACGGGCAGCCCGAGATTCAGCAGCAGCAGCGCGCCACCCAACGCGAGGGCGCGCGGCGGAAGATTGAAGCGCGGATGCCATTTCCGAATGGCCAGCGCGCGGCCGACCGCCATCGCTCCGCCCGTTGCCGCGAGGATGAAGGTCAGCCGCCAACCGGTGAGCACCGCCTGGCTCATCATCATGAACGGCACGAGCACCAGCCCCTGATCGAGCACGGTGAGCAGCGCGGAGTCATACCACACGCGCCGCCGCGCCAGCACCAGCGCCGTGCCCACGACGACGAGTTCGTAAATTTGCAGCGCGAAGAAAACGAAGAGCAACTGGCGCGTCTCATCCCCGCCGAGAAATCCGCGGTCGCCACTGAGCTTGTCCACGCCAAGCAACAGCAACGCGACGCTGCACAGGAAAAACGGATTGCACACGAGCAACCGGCGCGCCCAGTAGCGCCAGTCGAATGGCGGCATCGGCGCGGCGGGCGCGGGGTCGCCAGGTTCGGGTGAGAGCAGCGGTGGAGTCAGTGCGTCGGAATTCATGGGAGCCTCCGTGGGGTTGAGGTTGAGGGGGAGATCGGTGCGCGAAGCCGGCGCATCTCGCGTTTCCTTCACGCGGGAGAATCACGATTCGGGTCGGATTCATACACTGACCGGAATGGTGCATAAGCTGTGCCACGAAATTTTCGCGGCGCAGGCGGGGCTGGATTCCCGCGCGCGAGTCCGCAATAGTCCGCGCGTGTCCGGCCCGGCCAGCTCTGACGACCTGCTCACTTCGCTCCTGCGCGACGTGTCGCGTTCGTTCTACCTCACCTTGCGCGTGCTGCCCGCGCCCATCCGTCTCGCGCGCGTGGAGGAGGCGCTCACGGTGTTGCAAAATTTTTCCTCCGCCGACCAACAACTCATCCGCGAAGTGCTGACCACGATCACCGGCGGACAGGAGCTGGACCTCCAGCGTTTCGCCGGCGCGACGGCGCAAAGCCCAATCGCGTTGCCGGACTCCGCCGCGCTGGACGACTACACCTACCGCGTGGCGGGGTGCGTGGGCGAGTTCTGGACGAAGATGTGCCGCACGCACCTTTTCCCGAACGCGCCGCTGGATGAGCCGGGCTTTCTGCAAAATGGCATCCGCTTCGGCAAAGGTTTGCAGCTCGTGAACATACTGCGCGACCTCCCGCGCGATCTCGCGCAGGGGCGCTGCTACCTGCCGGCGGACCAGTTGCGCGCGGCGGGGCTCGTGCCCGCCGATTTGCTGAAGTCGGAGAACGAGCCGCGGCTCCGGCCGGTTTACGATCCGCTGCTCACGCTGGCCGAGGCGCATCTCGCCGCCGGCTGGGCCTACACCAACGCCCTGCCCCGCAACCAGCGCCGCGTGCGGCTCGCGTGCGCGTGGCCCGTGCTCATCGGCGTGCGCACGCTCGCGCGACTGCGGCGCGGCAATCCGCTCGATCC
>JACQFS010000129.1 GCA_016199935.1 Verrucomicrobiota bacterium | reverse complement strand
CCGCGCGCGCGCGAAAAATCCCGCCGCGCTCGTCATCCCGCAGAACGGTTCGCAACTCGTTGCGCACGCGGATTTCATCGAGGCCATCAGCGCCATCGGCGTCGAGGACTTGTTCACCAACGGCAACAAGCTCCAGCCCAAGTCGCACACGAACGAGGTGCTCGGCCATCTGAAAAAGCTGGCGGCGGCGAAGAAGCCGGTGCTGCTCATTGAGTATCCGAAGACGGCGGAGCGGCAGGCGTTGTCGAAGAGGCTGGCGAAGGAGAACGGCCTCGTGTGGCTCATCACGGACCGTCAGCTCAAGACGCTCGGGGAGTCGGGGAAGTGACCGCGCTGGTCCTGGTTCAATACGGAACCTTGTCCGGCTTGGCCTTCCACTCGGCGAAAACTTTCTGCGCATTGGCGCGGAGCAGCGGCGTCATGGGCAGCTTCCGCGCCTCGATGGGGAGCGGGATTTCTCGGTAGAGGAAATCATCATCGAAGCCCGCGTCCGCCGCATCGGCGCGCGTGCCGGCGTAGAAAACTTTGTCCACGCGCGCCCAATAAATCGCCGCGAGGCACATGGGGCACGGCTCGCAACTCGTGTAGAGTTCGCACCCGCTCAATTTGAAATCGCCGAGCGCGCCGCACGCCTCGCGGATGGCCGTGACCTCCGCGTGCGCGGTCGGGTCGTTGGTGCTGGTGACCTGGTTCCAGCCGCGCCCGATGATTTTCCCGTCCTTCACCACCACCGCGCCGAAGGGTCCCCCCCTGCCCGCGAGCATGTTCTCGCGCGCGAGGCGGATGGCTTCGTGCATGAAGTCAGCTTGCATGGCGCGAAGTTTAACCACGGATGGACACGGATGGACACGGATTTTCAAAGACTCGCCCTGCGCCGCCGCGGGCCGCTACGCTCAACACGTGAACCATGAGTCAAGCCGTTGAACATCCAATCCGATCCCGCCCGCTGATCGCGCTGCTCGCGGTGGTGGTCGTCCTCCTCACGCTAAATGTCTGGCAGGCCGTCCAACTCGGTCGCTCGCGCTCGGCGATCGAGCGCGAGCATCTCTTTTGGGTCCTCTGCCACGACGACGCCTCGCCGGACGAGGCTGCCGATGCATTTCGAAAACTGGTCGCGCTCGGCAACAAGGAGTGGCGCGCCGCACACCTCGCCGGCTCAAATCTCGAAGACGCTTTCCTGCCCGACGCCGATCTGGAGGGCGCGGACCTGACCCGGAGCAAACTGGCGCGCGCGACGCTCGCCGGCGCGAAGCTCTCGAAGACGCGGCTGCAAATCGCCGACCTGACCGAGGCGAACCTCGAGCGCGTGAACGCCGCGGGCACGGAACTCATCAAGGCGAAGCTGGTCCGCGCGCGACTCTACCGGGCCAACTTTCGCGGCGCGTTTCTTCAGGCGTCGGTTGCGACGGCCGCCACGTTCGAAGCCGCTGATCTCGGCGACGCGAATCTTTCGATGACCGACTTGTCGGACGCGAACTTCACCGGGGCCGATCTCTCGGGCGCGAATCTCGAGGCCGCCGTGCTCCGTCGCGCGAACCTCTTTCTCACCCGCCTGAGCGGCGCGAATCTCAAGGACGCGGACTTCACCGAATCAAATTGGTGGCGATCGCGCGGCCTGGCGGTGGAGCAAATCAGTTCGCTCAACCAGAAGTTTCCGCCGACGGAAAAGGCGGCGGCGACGTTGCGTGAGGATTATCGGGCGTGGCTCAACGGCCGATAGGTGGCGAGGCTCGCGCGTTCAAGAACCGATTTGCGGCAAGCTCGCCGCCGCGACCGCCTGGCCGCGGCGCTTGTCCTGTTCGTCGGGCGTGTGGAAGGCGACGCGGCCGGCGAGTTCGGGAAACTCCGCCTTCAACACCGCGCTCGCACCGGCGAGGATGATCTCGCCGCCTTCACCGCTCGTCACGCGGCCGAGGACCAGCACGTGGTCGAAGTCGTAGAACATCGCGTAGTGCGCGATGGCGTAGCCGAGGTAGGTGCCGATGGTCTGATAAATTTTCCGCGCGCGCGCGTCGCCCTGCGCCATGAGCGCCTGCACGTGCTTGAGTTTTTCCGGCGGCGGCATTTTGGAATCCACCGTGATGCCGGCGGCGGGCATGAGGCGGCCGACGGCCTGTTGCGAGAAATACTGCGCGCCCACGCCGTAGTCGCCGCTCCACTCGTCGCGCGGTGCGTCCGGGTTGTAATCCACCGGGGCGAAGGCGAGTTCGTTGAGCCACGAAGTGATATTGCCGTCGCGCGTGACGTAGCCCGCCGCGAGGCTCGTGCCGAATGCGAGGCCAAGCACCGCGTTCTTGCCGAGCGACATTGAGCCGGCGAGCGCGGTGACTTCGCCGTCGTTGACGACTTCGAGCGGCACGCCGCCCATCGCCTTTTGCACGTCGAGGAACATGTTGCGCACGCGCTTATTGAACGCATCCGCCGGCACGCCGCGAAAAAGTGAGGCGACCTTCACGCGGTTGTTCACGTAGCAACCCGCCGCGCTGCCGCCGATGGCATCCACGCGCGGCAGATGCGCCGCCGCCTTCTTCAGCGAGTCCATGATGCCGTCGAAGTGATACTGCGGGTCGGGCTGGTAATACGGATCCCACACCGTTTCCTCGCTGAAGACGACTTTGCCTTCGATCACCGCGGCCACCTTGCGGTCGCTGCCGCCGAGATCGAAGCCGATGCGGCAGCCGTTGAGATGCCGGCCGAGCGGCTTGGTCGCGGCGCGTGCCGCCGGCAGATCGCGCGTGACGACGACCTCGATGGGGCGGTCGTAGATTTTTTCGCCGATGATGTTCGAGTCGAATTTGCCCGTGACCGAGTCGCGGAAATGTTTCGCGAGCAAATCGCCGAGCGGCTTGGGTCCGTCGAGGTGAATGCGCCAGCCGCCCCAGCCCCAGAGCAGAAACTTCACGAGCCGCTCGACGTGGGTGTAATTGTCCGCCGCGCTCGCATGGCCTTCGGGAAAAATCTCGGTGGTGTGGTGGAAGACAGAGCCGTCGGTCTGCTCAATCGCCAGGCGGACCGGCACGGCGCGTCCGGTGGCCTTCGCGGCGGCGCGCGCGGCACGGTCGGCGAGCGCCGCCGGGCGGAAATCGGGATCGAGCACGGGAGAAATCTTCGGGGCGATGAGCGCGGGGCCGTGATGAGTCATAATCGTTGCGGCGGAGATTTAGCCACGAACGGGATGCCGCCGGCAAGCCGGCGCGCAAAGTCGCCGCGCCGGGCGGATCACTTTTCCGATTCGGAAAACTTGAAGCCTGGGTGGATTTCCGGATGGCGGATTTCTCCGCCGAGATTGGCGGCGCGGGCCATGAGCAGACATGTTCCCAACGCGGCCACCAGCACGAGCGCGTTGAGCCACACCGGCAGCGGCCTTTGTTTGCGTGAAAGGAAAAGTCCCACTGCCGCCAACAGACCCACGACGACGACGCCCGTCGTCGCCTGGTCGGCGGCGTGTTCGTGCGCCTCGATCGGCTCATCGGGAAAACCCGCCTGCGCCATCACCATCACGAACGCCCGCTCGCCGGTGTATTTGATCGGAAAGGTCAGTGCCGCCACGAGCACGAACGCCCACAGGCTGACGCGCCGAAGCTCCGCACTGCGCCGGATCAGCGCCACGGCGAACAACAGCAGCACGAACAGTGTGCCGAGCACCGGGAGGTGATTCAGCGCGAGGTGGAGGTGGGCCCAGTTCATAATCCGATGATGAGAAAAGCGGGGCGGCCGGCGCGACTGATTTCGTGCAACCTGACGCCGCACCGACTGTCCGAAATTTTGACTAACGCGAAGGTTTGGGTGTTCAACCGCCCGCGTGTGCCGCTATTCTGAAAGCGTGAAACGTTTGCGCGTCATCGCCGCGAAGGAACTTAAAAACGGCTCGACCGTGAAGTTCGAGTTCCAGCGCGGCGGCGTGCAACGCGAGGGATTCGTCGTGCGCTTCAAGGGAAAGTTGGCGGCGTTTGAAAATGTCTGCCGGCACATTCCCATCGCGCTCGACGCGGCGGGCGGGGAGTTCTTCGGCACCGACGGCAAACATTTCGTCTGCCAGACGCACGGTGCCGTTTACGAGCCGCTCACGGGACTGTGCGTCCGTGGCCCGTGCGAGGGCGCGTCGCTCAAGCGGATCGAGGTCGAGGTGTGTGACGGCTTCGTCGAGGCGCTGATTGATGAGTGCGACGGCGGCGACGACTGGCGGCACACGGATTGGCGGTAGACATCGCGGCCGCCTCGCGGATTTTCCTTTCCCACGTCGGGGGCAACTGCGAAAACCCGCGCGCATGAAATTCCTTACCCTCCGTTCCGCATTCCTCGTCTGCACTCTGGTCGCCGCGCCGTTGGTTGCCGCGGACAAGACGGACGCGCCCAAGGCGCCCGCCGTCAAACTTCCGCCGCAGCCGCCCGACGTGGCCGCGCCGAAGATGGGCACCAACGGCCTGCCGAACGAGGCGTTCCTCAAAGCGCACGCGAGCTTCGTGGCCACCGCCAAGCAGGGCAAGGCGCAGCTCGTGTTCCTTGGTGACTCCATCACCGCGGGTTGGAACGGCAACGGCAAGGCGGTTTGGACCAACTCATTCGCCAAGTATCAGCCGGCGAACTTCGGCATCGGCGGCGACAAAACGCAGCACGTGCTCTGGCGCATCGAGAACGGCGAGCTCGATGGCATCAAGCCCAAGGCCGCCGTCATCATGATCGGCACGAACAATTCCGGCAGCGACGATGCGCCCGGCATCGCGCGCGGCGTGACGAAGATCGTGGAGTTCATCCGCAAGAAAACGCCGAAGACCAAAATCCTTTTGCTCGCGGTGTTCCCGCGCGGCGACAAGCCCGAGGGAAATCTGGGTGCCGCGAACGAGAAGCTCAAGCAGGTCAACGCCATTCTCGCGAAGCTCGACGACGGGAAGCACGTTCACTTTCTCGACATCGGAGATAAATTCGTCCCGGGTGCCGGGCCGATCAGCAAGGACATCATGCCCGACTTCCTGCACCTCTCGGCCGCGGGCTACCAGATCTGGGCCGACGCCATCACGCCGAAGCTGGCGGAGCTGATGAAGTAAAGGAGCGGCGACACTCTTGTCGCCGTCGTCATTCAAATTGGAAGAACGAGGGCGACAAGAGTGTCGCCCCTCCGTGCGACGCCTGAGCTACTTCTTCGCCGCGCGCAACGCGGCTTCGTAAACTTCCTTCACCGGCACGCCGGCCTGCTCGGCGGCTTTGCGGCACGACTCGAACTCGGGCGCGGCCTGCACGGTCTGCTTGTTCAGCCGGCCGAGCTTCACGGTCACCGCGCCGAACTCCGTCTTCACGGTGGCGAACTGGCGCTTGAGTTTGCGGCGCTCGGTGAAGCTGCGGCGCACGCCAAACGCGCTCGTCTCGCGCAGCATCAACTCGGTGAACTTGTCCGCCTCCGCCTCGTCGCAGAGCACGGTGAGCAGCACGCCGGGGCGGTTCTTCTTCATCTGGATCGGCGTGTGAAAAACGTCCAGCGCGCCTTCGCTCAAAGCCTTCTCGACGAAGTGGCCAAGGATTTCGGCGTTGATGTCGTCGAGGTTCGTTTCGAGCACGGCGATGGTGTCGGTCTCCCAGTCCAAGGATGAAGGATGAGGGATGAAGGATGAAGAAGACGCGCCGAGGACGGCGCGCAAAACATTTGGCCGCGTCTGGTTGTCGCGCGTGCCGAGGCCGTAGCCGATTTTTTCCGCCACGAGTCCCGTCATCGGGCCGAAGCTCTCGACAAACTCCGCGAGCAGCGCCGCACCGGTCGGCGTGACGAGTTCGTGCGGTTCCTCGCACTGGCTCACCGCGATGCCACGCGCGCCGAGGATGGAAAGCGTCGCCATCGTCGGCACGGGGAAACGGCCGTGCGCGCAGTTCACCCAGCCGGTGCCCTCGGTCACGGGCGCGGCGAGCACGCGCGGCTTGCCGAGCATCTCCAGCGCAACGCACGAACCGACGATGTCCACGATGGAGTCGAGCGCGCCGACTTCGTGAAAATGAACCTCCTCCGGCGGATGTCCATGCACCTTGCCCTCAGCCACGGCGATGCGGTGGAAGACGGCGATGGATTTCTCCTTCACCCACGGCGAGAGCGTGGACGACTGGATCAGTTTCTTTATGGCGGCAAAATTCCGGCCGTGCCCGTGAGGATGTTCCGCGTGGCCACCGTGATCGTGATCGTGTGAATGATCGTCGTGGTCGTGACCGCCGGCATGGTGGTCATGCGCTTCGACGAATTCGGTTTTCACTCTCTCCATCTTCGTCCCGCGCTTGAGGTGGAGCGTGGCGGTGAACTCGTGCGGCTCGGGGAGTTCGGTCGTGGCTTCGAGATAATCACCGACGGCCTTGAACTTGAAAGCCTGGCGCTTCTTTCCACCACGGAACGTTTCGAGCGAGACATCTTTCGCGGCGGGCAGTTTCGCGGCGTGGCCGTGGGCATCGAAGAAATAGAGGCGGAAGCGCGGCGGAACGTTTGTCTCGAAGACGCTCAACTCGACGCGCGCGTTCCTGGACTTCACCAGCGGGCCGCCGTGCGGGCCGTGCGACTGGCCTTCGAGATGGTCGTGGTGTTCGCCGCCGCCGTGATCGTGCGCGTGACCGCTGTGGTCATGGCCGCAGTCGTGCTCGTGCGAGTGTGTGTGCCCACCGTGTTCATGCTCGTGCGAATGCGAGTGGTCATGCGCGTGCATCACCTCGCCGTGGCTGTGTGCGGCCGGCTCGGGATACTTGCGCGCGTCGTGGCAGCCGGGCCCATGCACGTCGAACTTCACGCCTTCGATGTGCGACTTGCTCGCGCGGCGGACGTGGAGGTGCCAGTCCTCGCCGAGCTTGAGCTTGTGGAGTTCGGCCTCGAGTTTTTTGGCGTCCACGCCGAGGTCAATCATTGCGCCAAGAAACATGTCGCCGCTGATGCCGCTGAAGATGTCGAGGTAGAGGGTTTTCATGGGGATAAGGAGTGAGGAGTGAAGCGTAAGGGGGCAATGGGCGATTACGGATTACTCCTTACTCGTCACGAGCCCATTCATCTGCGCCGCGGCGTAGCCGGCGCCGAAGCCGTTGTCGATGTTCACGACGGTGATGCCGCTGCTGCAACTGTTGAGCATCGAGAGCAACGCCGTCACGCCGCCGAGGTTCGCGCCGTAGCCCACGCTCGTCGGCACTGCGATCACGGGCCGCGCGACGAGGCCGCACACGACGCTCGGCAGCGCGCCTTCCATCCCCGCGACGACCACGAGCACGTTGGCCATTTGGATCAACTCCAGCCGCGCGAGCAGCCGGTGCAGGCCGGCCACGCCCACGTCGGCGATGCGCTCGACTCGGTGGCCCATGATCTCGGCGGTGACGGCGGCTTCCTCGGCCACGGGCAGGTCGCTCGTGCCGGCGCAAAGCACCGCGATGAAACCGGGTCGCTTCCGCAGCGGCGCGCGCTCGACGGTCACGCAGCGTGCGGCCTCGTGATAGACGGCGAGCTTTTTGAAAATCTTCCGCAGCGCCTTCACGTGCTCCGGCATGACGCGGGTGATGAGCAGGCGTTGCTCGTGCGCGAAAAGTTTCTCCGCGATCTTCACCACCTGCGCCGGCGTCTTGCCTGCGCCGAAGATGACTTCGGGAAAACCTTTCCGCAGCGCGCGGTGCGTGTCCACCTGCGCGAAGCCGAGGTCGGCGAGCGGCGCGGATTGGAAGGCGCGCAGGACGCGCGCGGGGGAAATTTTCCCGGCGCGGAACTTGGCGAGCAGCGCGATGGCCTCGGTCGGAGTCACGGGGTCAAGGTTGCCACAGCCCGGCGGTTTGGAAACTTCAAATGTCCGGCGGCCCGTCCCGCGTGGCGGCGTGCGGATGATGATGGCGGAAGATCCGGTTCCGGTTCACGAGGAGATACCAGACGATGAGGATGTTCACGATGAGGATGGCCACGAGACCCCAGGAGAAGTGGTCGGTCCGGGACAATTCGTAAACTTCGATCGGAATGAAGAACGCGGATTCGCCGATCGCGAGCCACGCGGCCCAGCCCTGCCGGAAAATCAGGCCGACGCCCTCGACCAGTGAAAACGAGCTGTAGATCAGCGTGCCCAGCGCGGTCCAGAGCAGGTCGTTTTCCGTCAGCTTGCCGACGCTCGCGGCGAGGTGATCGAAGAACTTGTTGGCTGGATGCACCTGCAGGAAGTGCATCAACTTCTGGAATTCTTCCGGCAGATTGTTGTCCGACAGCGCATAGGCCGTGATGGCGAGCGTGACGAACAGCGCGCCCTTCACCAGTTTGAAAATGATGATGCCGTAGAGCGTGGGGGCACGCTGTTTGACGAACGGTTGGTCGGCGGCGGACATCGAGAGTTGCGGAGGTTGTAGCGAGGCCGCGCGTGTGCCGGAAGAAAATTTGACGGGAAAAAATTCTCTCGCGCGCGAAACGCCGCCCGGCGTCGGCTCACCGCCCGCGCGCCAGCAGCCAGTCGCGCAACTCGCCGATCGCCAGCCGCTCCTGCTTGCCGTCGTCGCGATGGCGGATGGTCACCGTGTCGAGCAGCTCCGGCTTTTCGCCGAGCGTCTCGAAATCAACCGTCACGCAGTAGGGCGTGCCCGCCTCGTCCTGCCGCGCGTAACGGCGGCCGATGCTGCCGGCGTCGTCGTAATAGACGTTCATCCACGGGCGCAGCAGGTCGCGCACGGCGAGCGCCTTCTTCACCAGCTCGGGTTTGTTCTTGAGCAACGGCATCACGCCGGCTTTGACCGGCGCGACGCGCGGATGGAACTTCATCACCACGCGCGTCTCGCTCTTGCCCTTGTCGTCCGTGTCGGTGACTTCGGTGAAGGCGTTCGCGATGAGCGCGAGGATGAGGCGGTCCACGCCGGCGGACGGCTCGATGACGTGCGGGATGTATTGGCCCTTGGCGAGGCCGTTGGCGTCCTCGGTCGCGTCCTTCTCGGCGTCCTCGGGCTTCACGCCGGATTTCTCCAGATAATTTTTCCGCGCCTGATAATAGCGCCGCCAGAGGTCGTCCTGCTTTTCCTTCGGCAGTTTGCCCCACGCGGTGCGCAGCTCCTCGTCGAAGATGCCCATCGTCTTGCCGGAAAAACGCTCGTGCTGCGACAGGTCGAAGTCGCTGCGCGCGGCGATGCCTTCCAGTTCGTCGCCCTTCACGTTGCCCTGTTCGTCCACTTTGCTGAACGGGAATTTGAAAAGGATGTCCGTCGTGGCGCGGGCGTAGTGCGCGAGTTCCTCGGGCGTCTGGATGTGAAAGCCGAGCGTCGAGCGGTCCAGGCCGATGCCTTCGTAAAACCGCACGCGCTCCTCGACCCAATACTGGTGCCAGAGCTGCCAGCCCCAGTTCGGCTGCGGCTCGCCCGGATGGCCGGCGGCCGCGGGCGTGGCGACGCTGCCGCTGATGGCCTCGACGACTTCATCGGGCTTGATGAAGAACTCGAGTTCCATCTGCTCGAACTCGCGCGAGCGGAAGGTGAAATTGCGCGGCGTGACCTCGTTGCGGAACGCCTTGCCGACCTGCGCGATGCCGAAGGGCACCTTCTGCCGCGACGTTTCGAGCACGTTCTTGAACTGCGCGAAGATGGCCTGCGCGGTCTCGGGGCGGAGGTAGGCGATGTTTTCCTCCGACTGAATCGGCCCGACGTAGGTCTGGAGCATCAGGTTGAACGGGCGCGGCGCGGTCTTCTCGCCAGCGCATTCGCTCACCATCTTGCTCGGCTTTTGCGGGCAGGAAATGTCGTTGATCTGATCCGCACGGAAACGGCCCTTGCACGTTTTGCAGTCAATCATCGGATCGCTGAACGTCGCGACGTGGCCGCTGGCCTCCCAGATTTTCGGCGACATGATGATCGTCGCTTCGAGCCCGGCCACGTCCTCGCGCATCCGCGTCATCGTGTTCCACCAAAGCTCCTTCACGTTGCGCTTCAACTCGGCGCCGAGCGGGCCGTAATCCCAGAAGCCGTTGATGCCGCCGTAAATCTCCGAGGATTGGAAAACGAAACCGCGCCGCTTGCACAGCGACACGATCTTTTCCATCAGCACATTCTCTTTTGGGTCGGCCATAGGGACGCGGAGTGTTGGCAAAGGGCGGGGGAGTGTCAACTCCCCGCGACACTCCCCGCGGCGCGCTTTGCGCTTGGCACTCCGCGCCCCGCTCGCCACACTCCGCCGCGTCACCCGCCGTCAAACTCAACCGAAGCGAGCAAGAAATCATGAACTGGTATTACGCCGAAGGTGGTCAGCAAAAGGGTCCGGTCGCAGACGCGGAGTTCGATTCCCTCATCCAGAGCGGAGCCATCCGCCCCGACACGCTCGTGTGGCGCGAGGGTCTGGCCGGCTGGCAGAAGTTGAGCGAGGCGCGGCCGGCCGCCGGCGCGCCGCCGCTGACCGCGCCGCCGCTGACCGCGCCGCCGGTGCAGGGCGGCCTGCTGTGCGCCGAGTGCGGCAAAATTTTT
>JACQFS010000128.1 GCA_016199935.1 Verrucomicrobiota bacterium | reverse complement strand
GAGCAGGGGCCGACGTGCCAGATCGTGCGGATCAAGTTCAACAAATACGGCCGCACCGGCGTGTATATCGAGAGCCGCAGAAATGGCGGCGCGTGGGAGCAACTCGCCGTGCCCGTGCTCAGCCCCTACGTGGACAGCCGCGCGCTGCTCGTGGCCGGCACCGCCGAGATCCGCGAATACCGCCTGCGCTATTGGGACAAGGGCGTGCCGACCGGCGACTGGACCGATGTGGCCAAGGTGACGGTGGCGCCGTAGGCGCGCAAAGCGGCAAGGGGCAAGGGGCAAGCGCGAAGCGCCCCGAACCTCTTGCCGCTTACCTCTTACCCCTTACCGCCTATGCCCTTCGATCCCACTCTGCCCCAGCCGAACACGCCCGCGGATGCGGACGTGATGCGCGCGCAGTTGAACGCGCTCAACGACAAGATTGACGCCGTGCCCGCCGGCCCGCCGGGCAACGACGGTGCGCCCGGCCTTCCCGGCGACAAGGGCGACAAAGGCGACAAAGGCGACAAAGGCGATTCCGGTGACAAAGGCGACAAGGGCGACACCGGCAACACCGGCGCGCCCGGCGAGGTGACGACCGTGCAGTTGAACGAGGCGATCAACACGGCCATCGCCGGCACGAGCAGCAACACCAACGCGGTGCCGACTTTGGACACGCCCTTCGTCAACGACCCGCCCACGCTCGCCGACATGGAACTCATGCGCGCCGCGCACAACGCGCTCGTGCTGGCGCAGCGGAGATAACCGTAGCGCAGACTGGCAGTCTGCCGTGTCGCGGATTGGCAATCCGCGGGCACGGGTTTCGCCGGCCGCCAGCCGACTGCCAGTCGGCGACACCGCAGGTTGGCAACCTGCGCCACGCGGCGGTGAGGTAGGGACAACCCGCCGGGTTGTCCCCGCCCGCGTTCAGCAGCGGGCGGAACGGTGGGCGGGGGCTCACGGTGCGTCCCGGTTCCGTCGCCTGACGCTGCGCTCGGCGACGGGGACGAGCCGGCGGCTCGTCCCTACCTCGGCGCGCCGCAAGTTTGCGACTCGCCGCCCTGCCCCGCCCGAATTCCCGCTCGCCTTTTTCCGCCCACGCCGTTAAACACGGGGCATGACGTTTTGGCGCCATCCACTCCGCCGACGCGCGGCCCGACCCGCCCGATGAATCCCCGCCATCTGCGCACGATTTTTTACGCCTCGATGCCGCGCGGTGGCTGGCCGGCGCAGTTCGCCGTGATCACCGGCTGGCACCGCGGCGGCGCCGCGCTCGACCGGGTCTCGAACGAGGCGAACCATGACTCGTTGCGCACCGAGATTTTTTCCCGCGGGCTGCTCTTCTTCCCCATCGCCACCACCGGCCCCGACCTGGCCTCGGCGTTCGAGCCGGCCTTCGGCATCGCGTGCGCGCTGGGCGAGGGCTGGCAGCTCGGGCGGCAGTTCAAACAGGAGACGATCTACTGGGTGGACGAAGGGCAGTTGGCGCTCGTGGCCTGCGCCGGCGCGCAACCACTGCCGCTGCCACTCGCGTCGTGGACCGAGCGCGTGGGCGGCGAGATGAGGGTGTAGCCGCGCCGCTGGCGCGGTCACCTCCCCAGCGCCTTGAGCACCGCGGCCACCGCCTCCTCCGCCTTCACGAAGGTGATCGCGCCGCCGCGGGGCTTGAGTTCCACCTCGCCCTTGGCCAGCGATTTCTCGCCGAGGCCCACGCGGATGGGAAAGCCCACGAGGTCGGCGTCCTTGAACTTCACGCCGGGGCGTTCGTCGCGGTCGTCGAGGATGACGTCCACGCCGGCGGCGGTGAGGGCGGCGTAGATTTTTTCCGCCAACTGCATCACCGCGCTGTCGGGCGCGACGACCAGCGGCGTGAGGCACACGGCGTAGGGCGCGACGGCGAGCGGCCAGATGATGCCGTCGGCGTCGTTGCACTGCTCGATGACGGCCTGGAGCGTGCGCGTGACGCCGATGCCGTAGCAGCCCATGACGCACGGCTTGCGCGCGCCGTCCACGTCCACGAAGAGCGCGCCGAGTTTCTCGCTGTATTTGGTGCCGAGCTTGAAGACGTGGCCGACCTCGATGGCGCGGCGGATCTTCAGGGCCTTCGCGCATTTCGCACACGGCTCGCCGGCGGTGACGGTGCGGAGGTCGTGCCAGTGCGTGACCCGGATGTCGCGCTCGAGCGAGACGTGGCGGAAATGGAAGCCGTCCTCGTTCGCGCCGGTGGTCATGTCGTTCGCGCCGCGGAGGCGCTCGTCGGCGAGCACGGGCCAGTCGGCGGGAACCTTCGCGACCGCGCCGAGGGAGCCGGGCATGGCCCCGAGCGCGTGGAAGTGCGCGAGGTCGGCGGGATTGGCCACGTCGGCGGGCCGCACCTGCGCGGCACCGGTGCGGGCCATGAGTTTGGTTTCATTCAACTGATCGTCGCCGCGAATCAGCACGAGCATCGGTTTGCTGTCGGCGAGATAGACGAGCGTCTTGATCTGGCGGTTGGCGGGAACGGCGTGGGGCGCCTTGCTGAGCGCGGCGATGGTCACGACGCCGGGCGTGGGAAATTTCTCGACGGCCGCGCCGAGTTCGCGCGCGGCGGTGCGCGGGATGCCGCTGGTGGCCTTCTCGATGTTCGCCGCGTAGCCGCACGCCTCGCAATAGACCACGTCATTCTCGCCCGTCTCGGCCGGCACCATGAACTCGTGCGAGTGGCTGCCGCCGATGACGCCGGTGTCGGCCTCGACGGGGAACGTCTTCAGGCCGCAGCGCTCGAAGATGCGCGAGTAGGCGTCATACATCTTGCGGTAGCTGGCCATCGCGCCCTCGTCGGTGGTGTCGAAGCTGTAGGCGTCCTTCATGATGAACTCGCGCGCGCGCATGAGGCCGAAGCGCGGGCGGATCTCGTCGCGGAACTTCACCTGGATCTGGTAGAAATTTTTCGGGAGCAGGCGGTAGGAGCCGAGTTCGCCGGCCGCGAGCGTGGTGACGACCTCCTCGTGCGTGGGGCCGAGGACCCATTCGCGCTTGGAGTTGTCGCGGACCTTGTAGAGCACGTCGCGCGCGGTCTCGTAACGGCCGGACTGCTGCCAGATTTCCGGCGGCTGGAGCGCGGGCATGAGAATCTCGAGCGCACCGGCGCGGTCCATTTCCTCGCGGACGATCTGCTCGACCTTGCGCAGCGCGCGCAGGCCGAGCGGCAGGAAAGTGTAAACGCCGCTGGCGAGCTTGCGCAGCAGGCCGGCACGGAGGAGGAGTTTATGGGAAAGAATCTCCGCCTCGGCGGGGGCTTCCTTGAGGGTGGGGATGAGGGCTTGGGTCCAGCGCATGGGGGTCAGGTGTAAAATGTCTTCAAAAGTTTTTCCGGCGAGGAAATCATCGGAGCCGGAAGGTCAAGCCGTCGAAACAACAACGCAAGCTTCTCGTGATCCAGGTCCAGCAGGTGAGAATCGTGGCTCACCAGCAGCACGCAATTCAAAATTGCCGATTCGGTCACGATGGCGGCATCGTTGCGCTCCGCGTAAGGCAGGAGACCTGAATCGCGCAGGCGGCGCACGGCGTGGTCCGCAATCCCCTCCTGGACCGCGTTGAATTCCTCGGGCTTGAAATGCCAGCGGGAGCGCAATTCGCGCAGCGCGCGCAGGGCGACCTCCCGCACGGCGGGGTCTGAATTCCCGGCCGCCTGACCCGCCAGTTCGTGCAACACGGTGGGCGGAGCGAGGAATTGGACCGGGTGGAGCCGGCGCTGGATGAGCAGCCAGGCGTCAATCGTCGGCTCGTGCCCGCCGGCCAGCCGGAGCAACACGTTCGTGTCAGCGGCGACGAACTGGTGCTTCTGCATCGGAGCTGTAAATGATGCGGAGGGCTTCGTTGACGAAGTGACGCCGCTCCTCGTCGGTGTGCTTGTTGCACTGTTGGCGGTTGGCCTCGCAAACCTTGTCCCAGTCAATCTTTCGCGGTTTGCGCGACGGGGATTTCTTGCTCATGGATGGAAGTTCCGGCACGTCACACGACGAGGCAAGGAACATTTCACTTCACCGTGTTCACCAGCGGCGCGAGACCCTGGATGCGCACCTCCAACCGATCGCCGGACTCGATGGGGCCGACGCCGCTGGGCGTGCCGGTGAGGATCACGTCGCCGGGGAGCAGCGTCATGTTGGTCGAGATGAAGGCGACCACCTCGTAGCAGTTGAAGATGAGCTGGCTCGTATTCGAGTTCTGGCGGAGCTGGCCGTTTTGGAAGAGCTGGATCGTCAGGTCGTGCGGATCAATCTTCGTTTCCACATACGGCCCGAGCGGCGTGAAGGTGTCGAAGCTCTTGGCGCGCGCCCACTGGCTCTCGCTGTTCTGGATCGTGCGATCGCTGATGTCCTCCGCGGCCGTGTAGCCGAAAATGTAGCGGGCCGCTGCCGCGGGCGTGACGTTCCGAATGCGCCGGCCGATGACGATGGCGAGTTCAGCCTCGAAGTCGGTGCGGTGATGCGGAAAGGGCACCTCGACTTTCGCGCCGTCAGGGATGAGCGAGGTGGGCGCCTTGAGCCAGAAAAGCGGCTCCTTGGGGAGCGGTTTGCCGGACTCGCGCGCGTGGTCGGCGTAGTTGAGGCCGACGCAGATGACCTTGGAGGGCGCCACGGGGGTGAGGGTCTTCACCCCGCGGATGGGCGTCGGTTTCTTCGCGTAGGAAGGTGAACCGAACACGTCGCCGACAAGACGAAACAACTCGCCATCCACTACCTTGGCGTAGAAAATTTCGTCGCCTTTTTGGAATCGCCCAATCGCTGCCATAAAGAGAACGTGTGTATCCGTATCAAATCCCGGCCCCAAGCCGCAAGCTGAAACTCCCCCGAACCCGCGAAAAGACGAGCCTTCGCGCTGGTCGCCGGGCCGGACTTCGGTTATCCTGACGTTGCATGGGAAACTTTTTCAGACGCCTCTGCGCCCGCGGAGGACAGTTTGTCCGAGTTGTGACGCGTCGTTGGACGCAACGTGCGACGTGCCGCTTCAAGGACTTTTCCGCGGCGCGCGGCGCCACGATCCTGATGTTCGCTTCGATCTGCCTGCTCGCGCCACGGGTGCAGGCCGGCGGCAGCGGCTACAACGTGGTCGTGATCGTGAACACGTTGAGCAGTAATTCGCTCGCGCTCGCCAACTACTACTGCGAACGCCGCGGCGTGCCGCCGGAAAACATCCTCCGGGTGCAGTATAACTACGCGCCGACGGACATTGCGGACACCACCTTCACGAACGTCCTGCTCAATCCGCTCACGAACCTGCTCGCCACCCGCGGCCTGACCAGCCAGGTGGACGCCGTGGTGCTTTCGATGGACCTGCCCTACCGCATAATCGCGGCCGGCGTCGGCGTGAACGGCGTCACGGCCGCGCTCTTCTACGGCTTCAAGACGGACCCGCGCGACGTCTTCACCTGCCCGCTGGCGACGAACTCGGCCAATTCGTTCGCGGGCACCGAGGAAATTTTTCGCTTCGCCAAGCCGACGAACGCCCCGAACAGCTCGTTCCTCACGACGATGCTGACCGCCGACACGCTTGCCAATGCGATGCGCCTGGTGGACCAGGGCGTGAACAGCGACCGAACCTTTCCCACGAACACCGCGCTGCTGGCGAAAACCTCGCTCGTCGCCAACAACGTGCGCTACCAGTCGTTCGACGACGCGATTTTCAACACGCGCCTGCGCGGCAACTACTCGCTGGACCGCACCAACACGGACGCCGTCAGCACGTTCACGAACCTGCTTGGTTTTCAAACCGGCCTCCCCGGTTTCACCGCCGCCAGCAACCTGCTCGTGCCCGGCGCGCTGGCGGACAGTTTGAATTCCTTCAGCGGCTGGCTGCTCGAGGACTCCGGCCAGACCAACGCGCTGGAGTTCGTCCGGGCCGGCGCGGCCGGCAGTCACGGCACGATCATCGAGCCGTGCAACTACGTGGAGAAATTCCCCGCGGCGGAAAATTATTTCTACCAGGCGCGCGGCTTCGCCCTCGCCGAGGGCTATTACCAGAGCATCACCAACCCCTACGAAAGCGTCATCCTCGGCGATCCGCTGGCCGCGCCGTTCGCCACGAACGGCAGCGTGAGCTGGACCGGCCTCGCGTCCAACACCGTGCTCGCCGGCACCACGAATCTCTCGCTCCAGATCGCCGCCGGCGCGACGCGAACGCCGCTCCAGCGCGTGGACCTTTTTCTCGACGGAAAATTTTTGCAGACGGTGACGAACCTCGCGCCGCGGCAGAACAACACCGTCACCGTCACGCTCAACGGCCACGCCACCACCTACACCGTGCCGGCCAGCGCCACGATCAAGTCCGTCGCCAGCGGAGTGACGGCGCTGCTGAACGGCGCCGCCTACCAGGCGCTCACCAAGGTCGTGGCCCTCCAGCACGGCGACCGCCTCGAGTTGCAATCCACGGACACGACGAAATCTGGCGCGCAGCTTTCCTGCACCGTCACGAGCGCCATCGGCACGGCGAGCGCGCTCACGACGTTCATCAACCCGGCGCGCGCCAACTTTCTGGACACCGTCGCCTTCGGCCTGCGCAGCTACACCAACTTCGGCACGCCGACCACGCTCAGCGTTTTCTCCGTCCTCGTGACGAAGACCAACGGCTCGACCGTGTTGCTCGCGGTGACAAACACGGCTGGCAACAGCCAGTTCACTTTCGTCCAGCAACTCCTCAACCTCATCAACGCCACCGCCAGCCTCACCAACACCGACGGCCTCGTGGCCGAGGACGCGCAGGCCGGCGGGAGTCAGTCGTATTTCAATCTCCGCGCGCGCGCGCCCGGCTGGGGCCCGGCCGGCATCAAGGCCGACTTCGCCGCGACGGGCGGACTCTTCATCACGCCGGCCAGCAATCTCGCGCTCGACGAAAATCTCACCGACCTCGAGCCGCGCAATCACCTCTACCTTTCCGCCGGCACGACGAACCAGACGCTCACCCTCGCGCTCGTCACCACCAACCTCCCCGACGGCGCGCACGAACTCGCCGCCGTCGCCTACGAGGGCACGCACGTCTGGACGCAGACGCGCGCGAGCGCGCCGGTGCAGATCAAAAACTCCGCCCTCACCGCGTCGCTCGCGATCACGAACGCGGACGCCACGACCGCCGTCGAGGGGACGTTCACCCTTGGCGTCGCGGCGAGTGCGACGAACATCACGCTCATTGAACTGTTCAGTGCCGGCGGCCTTGTCGCGGCCGTCACGAACCAGGCGAGCACGGTGTTCAACCTCGGCGGCTCGACCTTCGGCCTCGGGCGCGTGCCGTTCTACGCGGTCATCACGGACGCTTCGGGCCAGCAGTTTCGCACCACGAATTTTGTCACGCGCTTCGTCGGGCGCGAGTCTGCGATCCCGATCCAGATTTTCGGACCGGCCCCCGTGCAACTCCTCTGGCCCGGCATCGCCGGCCGGCTCTACGACGTGCTCGCGGCCGACGCGATGACGAACAGCTTCGCGTTCCGCGAGACGCTCACCGCGAGCAATTCGGTCAACACCTTCTGGCCCGAGACGAATGTTTTGAACACAAACATTGCGCAACGTTTCTACAAGGTCAGGGTTACACCCTGAGCATGAAGCCACGGATTAAACACGGATTAAACGCCGGCCAGCCCTTGCGCTGGCCCGCCGGCCACTTCATCCGTGTTTCATCCGTGTTCAATCCGTGGCTGAAATTCTGTCTCCTGATTCTCCTCGCGCTAGCCTCCTCCCGGACCTCGCTCCGCGCCGCCGACCGGCTCGACTGGCACGCCGCCGAGAACCGCGTCGAGGCCGACGTGAGCGCTTGGCCGCTTGCGCGCGTGCTCGAGGAAGTCACCGCCGCCACCGGCTGGCAGGTCTTCGTGGAACCCAACTCGCAACACACCGTCTCGGCGCGTTTCAAGAACCAGCCCGCCGCCGACGCGCTCGGCCTGCTGCTCGGCAATCTCAACTTCGCCCTGCTCCCGCAGGCCGGCGGCCCCACGAAACTTTTCGTCTTCCGCACCAGCGCGCAGGAGGCCACGCAGCTCGTGAAAGCCCCGCCGAAAAAATCCGGCGGCACGAGCAAACCCATCGCGAACGAACTGCTCGTCACGCTCAAGCCGGGCGCGAACATTGATGACCTCGCCAAAAAGCTGGGCGCGAAAGTGAAGGGCCGCATTGACGATCTGCACGCCTACCGACTCCAGTTCCCCGACGAGGCCGCCGCGCAGGCCGCGCGCGACACGCTCGCCGCCGACAGTTCCGTCGCGAGCGTGGACAACAACTACAACCTCGAACGCCCGGTCGGCGCCGACACGCTGGCCGCCAGCTCGTCCCTGCCCTTCTCACTCAAGCCGACCGCGAGCACCGACACGAGCCGCACCGTCGTGGGGCTCGTGGACACTGGCGTGCAGGCGCTCGATCCGAAATACGCAGCGTTCCTGCTCCCGGCGGTCGCGATCGACAGCGAATACAAACCCGGCGGCAACACGCCGCTCCACGGCAGTTCGATGGCGGAAACGTTGTTGCGCGGGCTCGACGTGGCCACCGACACCGGCGTGCCGAGTTCAGTGCGCGTTTTGCCCGTGGACGTTTACGGCGCGAACCCCACCACCACCACGTTCGATGTGGCGTGGGGAATTTCCAAAGCCGTCCAGGGCGGCGCGACCATCATCAACCTCAGCCTCGGCAGCGACGGCAGCAGCGGCATTCTTCAGACGATCATCCAGAACTCGAAGGACCAGGGCGTCGTCTTTTTTGCCGCCGCCGGCAACACGCCCACCAGCGCGCCGACGTATCCCGCGGCGTATCCCGAAGTCACCGCCGTCACCGCCGGCGACAAGCAGGGCAACCTCGCGAGCTACGCCAACTACGGCTCGTTTGTGGACGTCGTCGGCCCCGGCATCAGCATCGTGCAATACGGCGGCAAGACGTGGATGGTCAGCGGCACCTCGGCGGCCACGGCGTTCATGTCGGGCATGGCCGCCGGCACGGTCGCGACGACGGGAAAGACCGCGGCGCAAGTCGAGTCGAAGCTGCGGCAGACGTTCACCTTCACAGGCGGGAAGTGATCGGCGCGGCGATCCCGGAAAAAATCACCCGGCGAGCAGGTCCTGGATTTCGTCCCAGCTCAACGCCTCCGCGAGCGTTTCCTCGCCGCCGAGCGTTCCCTGGATGAGCGCGCGCTTGCGTTCCTGAAGGTTCAAAATTTTCTCCTCCACCGTGCCGCGCGTGATGAGCTTGTAACTCGTCACCACCTTGCGCTGGCCGATGCGGTGCGCGCGATCCGTCGCCTGCGCCTCGACCGCCGGATTCCACCACGGGTCGAAATGAATGACGGTGTCCGCGCCGGTGAGATTGAGCCCGGTGCCGCCGGCCTTGAGGCTGATGAGGAAAACCGGGATGCGCGCGTCGCGTTGAAATTTCTCCACGACCTCCGCGCGGTTCGTCGTCGAGCCATCGAGGTAACAGAACTGCACGCCGTCCGCTTCAAGCCGCTCGCGCAGCAGCCCAAGCATCGTGGTGAACTGGCTGAACACGAGCACGCGATGTCCGCCGTCGAGAATCTCATCGAGGAGTTCGGCGAAGAGGTCGAGCTTGCCCGACGCTTGGAGCGCGGGCGGCCCGCCCGCCGGTTCAGTTCGTTCGGCTGCTGCGTCGCTTTCCAACGCGCGGGCGGGCCGCCCGCGCTCCTGCACGCCGAGCAACCGCAGATCGCAGCACACCTGCCGCAGCCGCAGCAGCGCGGTGAGCACGAGCATCCGGCTCTTCGCGAGCCCGTTCGCGCCCACGGCGTCGAGCACTTCGCGGCGGCCGGCCTCGAGCAGTTGCGTGTAGATCGCTCGCTGTTCCTCGCTGAGTTCGCAATAGCTGACCTGCTCGATTTTTTCCGGCAGCTCGGGAGCGACATCACGCTTGAGCCGACGCAGGAGAAACGGTCGCACGCGCCGTGCGAGCCGGTCCTGCGTCGCGGCGTCGCGCAGCTTGGCGATGGGCACCTCGTAGCGCTCGCGGAAATCCTTCGCCGCGCCGAGGTAGCCGGGCATGAGGAAATCGAACATGCTCCAGAGATCGAGCACCGAGTTTTCCATCGGCGTGCCGGTGAGGACGAGACGATGACGCGAGCGGATGGCCTTCACGGCCTGCGCGTTTTGCGTCGCGCGATTCTTGATGTGCTGCGCCTCGTCGAGCACGACGGTGTCGAACTCCACGTCGCGATACTGCTCGAAGTCGCGCCGCGCGAGCGCGTAGCTCGTCACCACGAGATCGCTAGTCGGAATCTGCGCGAACAACTCCGCTCGCCTCGGCCCGTGCAGCGCGAGCACGCGCAACTGCGGCGTGAACTTCGCCGCCTCGGCCGCCCAATTGTGGACGAGCGAAGTGGGGCAGATGACCAGGGTAGCAGCCGACGTAAGGAGGCTCTGACTATTTCCGGCCGAAGAAGTCAGAGCCTCCTTACGTCGGCTGCTACCGGCGGCGATCAGCGCCAGCACCTGCACCGTTTTCCCCAAACCCATTTCGTCCGCGAGGATGCCGCCGAAGCCGTTCGCGCGGAGGAACGCCAGCCACGCGACGCCCTCCTTCTGATACGGACGCAGAATTTTTTCCAACTCGCCCAGCGCCGGCAGTTCCGGCTTCGCCTCGCCGCGTTGCTGCGCGGTGCGCTGCGTCCAGGCGGCGGGAGCCTGCGGAGTCCAGCCCTGCTTGCGCAACGTGGCGTCCACGAAGCCCGCCTGCGCGTTCGCGAGCCGGTAGCCTTGCAGATTCTGCCGCGGCTGCGCATCGAGCAGGACTTCCTGAAATTCCTCCACCGCTTCGGAATCAATTAGCAGAAATTTTCCGCTCTTCGATTTGCCGCGGCCGGAGAGCAGCAGCGACTGCACGTCCGCGGCGGAGAGTCGCTCGCCGCCGCTGGTCTGATAATCCACACGCAGGTCGAACCACTGCTCGCCCGAGGGCGTGACGGCGAAATGCAAATCCACGCGTTCGAGATTCTGTTCCGTGCTGCGTTCGAGCCGCTCCTCCAGCGTGACGCTCCACTCCTTTTCCATGCGCGGAAACTCGCGCGCAAAAAAAGTCAGCACGGAGTTTTGATCCTTCACGTTCCAGCAACCGTGCTGGTCGGGCCCGCTGAATCCGTGACGCGTGAATCGCGCGACGGCCTCCTGCTCCGCCGGAAGATTGCGCGTGCTGTAGCGCGTGGTCACGACCGGGTCGGGCAGCCACACGGCGTCCTCGGGCGTGGAGACGCCGGGCGTGATGCGGCGCTCGCCGTAGAAACATTCCAGCTTCGCCGAGAGCATTGCGAGCCCGCCGGCGAGGTGCAGCTTGAAACGTGGCGTGGCCGGGGTGAGTTCGAAATCCTCGGGATCAAAATCCGCGGCGACGTCGCAGTTCGCCACGAGCCTGGGCCAGTCCACGCTGAGAAACTGCGGCACGCGGCTGCGTGGGATTTTCACCGGGCCCTCGAAAATTTCCGCGATGCTTGCGGGGATGCCGATCGGGTGGAGCACCGGCGCGTCGAAGCGCGGAGCTCCGGCTCCGCGTGTTTCGTCGGGCGATGACCGCGCAGAGCTGGAGCTCTGCGCTCCGTCCGCGACAAACACCCACGTCACCGCCACGCCGCGAATCAGTGACGGCGGCGTGGCGACGCTGCATTTGAGAATGATCTCCCCATTCTCCAGCAGCGTCGCCGCCAGCGGCAGCGGCCACGGCTCGGTGCTGACGGTGAGCGGTTGCGATTTGCCAAGCGTCACGCGCGGATGGCCGGTGAGTTTCGGCAACAGTTCGGTGAGTTGGCTCGCCGTGAGCATCAGCATCGCGGGCGGGCCGGACTCGGCGAGCGTCTCGATCGCTTCGAGCATCGGCGCGTCCTCGGCGGTGACGGCGAATGGTTTGTCGAGCGGCAGCGTGCTCAACGGCGCGCGCCCCTGCGCGGTCTTGGCCTCGAAGTAGAGCGTGACTTTTCCCTTCGCGGCCGCCGGCGCGAAGTTGGGCGGGAAGAGGACGAAGAGTTCCAACGCTTCACCGTTTTCTCCTGACGCCGCACGACGGAGGCGCTTGGCGGATGTTGTCGCGCTCGCCTGCTTCGCGGCGGATGACGCGGCGGAATTTTTTGCGGCACCCGCCGGCGGCGGCACGGGCGCATTTTGTTTCAGCCAGTGGAGGCCGACGGCGACGGAGTGCGCGCAGATCATCCCCGATTCGCGCGACTGGCGGCAGGGGCAGAGGTTCTCGATGTTGATCGTGTCCTTGAGCACGAGGCCGGCGCGGATCGCGGAGCCGCCCTGTTGATAAACGCCGCGCAGGAGCGGCGGCTGCCAGTCGGCACTCAGCACCTTGCCCGAGGCGACGGCGTTGCGCGCCTCCTTCACCACGTCCCAGCCGGCGATTTTGGCGAACAGACTTTCGTTGAGTTCAAGGGCGCTCATGCGCGCGGCGAGTCTGGCGGAAGCGCGGCGCGGATGAAAAGGCGGAACCGCGTCGGCCATCGTGCCGGACGCGACACCTCCGCAAGAAGCGGCTCCCCGACACTTTCTCCCCCGCGCAGGAATTTACATTGCGTGAGCGACAATCCTTCATTGCCTCGACTCCGGCCATTACCTAGAGTGCGCGCGTTTCCGAAATGGCGTTTGCGTTTGTCCCTCGTTCGTGGAGCAGCGCGGCGCATCGGATCAGCAACCAGTTCAACATTCAAATCACCCACCAAGTTATGTCGCAGAAAATTGGAATCGTCGGAGTCGGCCGCATGGGCGCGAACATGGCCCGCCGTTTGAAGGAAGTCGGTTACACCGTCAGCGCCGTGTATGACGTGCGCGCGCAGTCGGCGCTCGACCTTGCGCGGGAAATCGGCTGCGAAGCCGCCTTGTCGCTCGCGCGCGTCACCGCGCTTTCCGACGTGGTCATCACCGTCGTCACCGACGACAAGGCGATGGAGAACATTTACACGAACAAGAAGGACAACCTTCTCAAGGGCGCGCGCGGCAAGGTGTTCATCAACTGCGCGACCATCACTCCCAAGACGCACGTGCTCGTGGAGAAGCTCGCGAAGAAGGCCGGCGCGAATTCGCTCGAAGCCTGCATGGCCTCCAGCATCAACCAGGCGCGCGCGGGCACGCTCTATCTCATGATCGGCGGCGACGAGCAGGTGTTCAACAACGTGAAGCCGCTTCTCACCAAGCTGAGCGACGAGGGAAAATTGCTCCGCCGCATCGGCAATTCCGGCCAGGCCGCGCAGGTCAAGGCGCTGGTCAACATGGTGATGAACATCAACACCGCCGGCCTCGCCGAAGGGCTTGGCCTCGCCGCCGCGCATGGGCTCGACCTCAAGGCGGTCATGGAAGTTTTCTCGCAGACCGGCGCCAACTCGCGCGTGCTCGTCACCGATGGCGAGGACATGCTGAACCGCGACCACTCCTGCTTCTTCAGCGCGTCGCACGCGGCGAAGGATTCCGGCATCGCGCTCTCGCTGGCGAAGGACAAGAAGATGGACCTGCCGCTCGCGACCGCCGCGTTCAAGCAGTTCAGCAAGATGACCAAGATGGGTCTCGGCGAACTCGACAAATCGGGCGTGGCCGAACTCACCTTCAAGGGCCGCGGTGGTCGTGGGTTGAAAAAGTAAATCCGCGCACAACTCGGCGGGCAGCGCCCAACGCACCGAAACCATGCACGCCACCACCGCCACCGGCTCCCCGCACGCGCTCGCGCCGGACGTCGAGTCGTTCTACCACCTGCCGCACGGCGAACATGTTGGCAAAGCGTGTCAGGGCACGGCGTGTTTCGCGGCGCGGCATCTCAATCCTGCGCTGTGGGCGGAGGCGAACGCGCAAAACCCGCGCGTGTATTGCCTCGGTGAATGTTTCGCCGCGCCGGCGAAGGGGCAGACCAATCCGCGTCCGCCGGTGAAGGTTTTCTCCAAGCACGGCATCGTGCTGGGCCGCATCGCGGCGGGCGGCGCGCGAACGCTCGCAGCTTACGAAAAGCTCGGCGGTTACGGCGCGCTCAAGAAGGTGCTCGGACAAACGCCGGAACAAGTTCTCGCTGCGGTCGAGGCTTCGCAGTTGCGCGGACGCGGCGGCGCGGGCTTCCCCGCCGGACGCAAGTGGCGCGCGGTCGCGTCGCAGCCGCCGGGCGAAAAGTATGTGGTCGCCAACGCAGACGAGGGCGACGCGGGCGCTTACATTGATCGCTACCTCATGGAAGACGATCCGCACGCGCTCATCGAGGGCATGATCCTCGCGGGCTACGCGGTCGGCGCGAGCAAGGGCTACATCTACGTTCGGCTCGAATATCCGCTCGCCAACTCCGTGCTGCGCGCAGCCATCGCCGAGGCGCACTCGGCGGGCTGGCTCGGTCCGAAAATCGGCGGGAAAAATTTCGCGTTCGAACTCGAAGTCTATACCGGCCACGGAAGCTACGTTTGCGGCGAGGAGACTTCGCTGCTCCGTTCCATCGAAGGCAAGCGCCCCGAAGTCATGGCGCGCCCGCCCTATCCGACCGAGCGCGGGCTGTTCGACAAGCCGACGCTGCTCAACAACGTCGAGACGCTCGTCAACGTGCCGTGGATCGTCACGCACGGTGGCGAGGCTTACGCGGCGCTGGGTTTCAACAAGAGCCGCGGCACGAAGGCGCTCTCGCTCAACTCGCTCTTCAATCGCCCCGGCCTTTACGAGGTCGAGTTCGGCGTTACCGTGCGGCACATCGTCGAAGAAATCGGCGGCGGTCTGCGCGGCGGTGGCAAGCTCAAGGCCGTGCTT
>JACQFS010000114.1:3533-13074 GCA_016199935.1 Verrucomicrobiota bacterium | reverse complement strand
TTTCATATTGAATCATCCTCCAAGCTGCACGAGGCAGCTCCTGAGTTTAACCGCACTACATGAGTGACACCCTGGCCATTGAAGCCGCCATCCGGCGACTCCACAACCAGGGCTACAGCATCATCATCGCGACACCTCCTTTCTAAACGTAGCCGAACGGTTCGGTGGAAATTCTCCGGCTCAACCGCCCTTCCGGCATGAGCGACACGCCGAGCCACGTATCGCAGGCCACCGACAAGTCGATCGACTCGGTCAACGGCCGGCCCGGCAGACAGATTTCCGCGCGACACGCCCCGGCCGGGACGTTTTCCTCGCACGCCGCCGCAAAGCCGGTTTGCATCCTGGTTTTCACCGCGGGTTGATTAAAAACCTCCCGCCCATTGATGCGCAGCACCACCGCATCGCCGGCGAATCCTTCCTGTAGCGCTATGTGTAAAAGCGGCATGTCCAGTTTCCATTCTCAACAGGCCCTGCTCCCAGTAATACGCTCGGCACCCTCCGAATCTTTCAACGGTCTGGCAAGACTATTTGTGTGACTTTTTAGGACAGGAAAACCCTTCTCCTCGACTGATCCCAACGCCCGTCCGAACAGGTCTCGAACAGACCTCAAATCACCGACTCATCGCGCAACGTCCGGGGCAACATTGACACGTCGCGGTTCCGTTACGGCGCGCTGACCGCACGGTAGTAGCGCGTTGGCAGTTTGTTCACGAAGGAATCCACGAACTGTGTGACGCCGTATCGATTTGTTATCGTCATCAGCGGGAACCAAGTCGTGAACGCGGTGCTATGCTGGATAGTATAAACTTCATCAAAGTCGCCAGTCAACGCGATCTGGAGATTATCATCCGCCGGCTGTCCGAAGCAACGCACCACGTCCAGTCGCGGACGCCGCGTGAAATGCGCCGTGACGATCTTGCTTTGGTTCATCGTCACCGACAGCGGTGACAGACTCCCACTGGCGGCGCCGCTCCAGCCGAGAAATTGCTGCCCCGAACCCGGCACGGCCGTGAGCGCGACAAACTTTCCGCTGTTGTACCGATTGGCCCGCGGACTCACATTCACATGGCCGTAACCGTCTGCAATCACCGTCAACGCGTACTGCGCGGCAGGCAGGGAACTGAACAACGACGACACGGTCGGATTCGCATTGGTGATCGGAAAGTTCAACGGGTTCAAGCTGCCGCCGGCAGCATTGCCCCAGATGGCGAAGAAATTCCCGGCGTCCGGTACACCCGTCAACCGCACCACGGTGCCGTAAGGGTAAAAATCCGTCACCGGATCGACGAGCACGGTGCCCGCGCCGTTCGCCGTCGATTGAAATGCGGTGCCGAAGACCGCCTGGACACATTTGTCGCGCGACATCACGAGCGTATTTGTCGGGTCGTTGCCCGCGAGATCGCCCAACCATTGCAACAATGTCCAGCCGGGCGCGATCGGATCGACCGTCACTGTGCCACCGCCGGCCGTCGTCGCGCTCAGTGAATACGTCGGGATGATGATGACCTCGACCGGATCGGATTCCAGCCAGTCGGTGAGTTCCGCGTCGAAGGCGACGGCACGGATCGTCGCGGTGCTTCGCAACGTGAACGGGTTTTCGTAAAACCGCGAGTCGAAGAACGGTTCCGAGTCGTCCAGCGTGTAAAACAATTCGCCGTTCTCGAACGTGGTCAGCATCGAGATCTGCGCGGAGGCCACGCGCGTCACGCTGCCGGTGATGACGAATTCACCGTCCACGAAAATCGCCGGCGTTCCCTTCTGGGCCACGCGCGTGACGCCGCCGAAGGTGAGCGTTTCCAACTCGGGGATGAGCGAGAAGACCGCCGTGTAGCTGTTGCTCGCGCCAATGATGACGACCCGTGGGTTCGTCGTATCTCCGTCGCTCCAACTTGTGAAGACATGGCCGGCCGTGGGCGTGGCGGTCAAGGTCACGGCGTCGCCGAGCGCGTAGAACGGTTTGTCCGGCACGCGGGCCGCCGTGCCGCCGCCCTGGATCCGCAGCGTGAGCACCGTGGACACGAAACGTGCGCCGACGTTTTTGTTGGTGTCCATGACGAGCGTGAGCGGACTGTCGTTGCCGGACGCGTCGCCGGACCAGTTCAGAAATCCGAAGCCCGACGCCGGCGTGGCCGTGAGTGTCACGAGCGAGCCGGGTGGAAAATTGGTTTGGTTGGGATCGCGAGTGACGGTACCGCCAGCGGTATTGGTGACAGTGAGCGCGTAGCTGGCAAAGCTCGCGAAGACAGTTTTGTTTCCGTTTATCACGACCGATGTCGGATTGTTTGTTCCAGTCGCGTCACCGGACCAGCCGGTGAAGCCGTAACCCGGGTCGGGCACCGCCGTCAAAATCACGGTCGTCCCTGACGCAAAATTCGTTTGATTGGGATTCCGCAACACCTTGCCGCCGGTCGTGGTCACCACCCTCAGTTCATTGGACGCAAAACTTGCGTTGACGCTCTTGTTCCCGTCCATCACCACCATGAGTGGATTGACTGTGCCGGTCGCGGAGCCGGACCAGCCAGTGAAACCGAAGCCCACAGCCGGAAGCGCCGTCAAAGTGACCACGGACCCAGGCGCAAAAAATGTTTGGTTGGGATTGCGGGTGACCGTGCCACTGCCGCTGGTTGTCACCGAGAGAAGGTACCGTGTGAACGAGGCGTTGATGCTCTTATTCCCGTCCATCACCACGGTGAGTGGATTGTTAGTACCGGTTGCCGAACCGGACCAGCCGGTGAAGCCAAACCCGACCGCAGGCAAGGCTGTAAGCACAACCACTGTTCCGGGAGGATACGAAGGGGCTTGCGGCGACGCACTCACGCTTCCGCCGCTGTCACTAAGAGCGGCGAGCGAATAATTGACCGCCAAAGTTGCACTGGAACTCGTCTTGGAGCCATTGGCATTTGCCACGATGACTGAGTAACTGCCTGCATCTCCAGCCTGCACATTCAGCAGCTTGAGCGTGCTCAGAGTGGCCCTCGGAACGCTCTCGCCATTCTTCAGCCACTGATACGTGAGCGGCGACGCTCCGGCTGCGCCGACTCGGAAAATCACCGTGTCACCCGCAACAGCAGTGGTGTTGGCTGGCGCTGAATAAATCACGGGAGCGGAATTCCCCCCGTGCAAATGAATGTTAAAACTGCGCAAGCCGGTGAGATCGGGATTGAACTGGGGTGCGCTGCCGTCGGTCGGAATACCACCAAGCGGACTGACCTCGAACAGCTCGGACACGCCCCAAGAAACCAGCGGGTTCGTCACCGCCATCTCCCAGTTCGTGATGGTGCCGCCCCGATTGTCCCACACTCGCAACTGCACCACCGCGTTCGATTTCACCACCGTGCCGGGAATCTGCGCCGTCTGCGTGGAAGCAACGAATCCAGCCGCGATGCCGGTCCGAAAGGAGAATGTCAGTGGCTCGGTCGAATTCACGACCGTCGCGGGCAGCAACTGTGCCTCCGAGCTGCTAAACGGGCCGCCGAACAGTTGCGCCGAATAACCGGCGCCGGAAAGTTTCTCGCCGCGGTAGATCGTGTCGCCGGGCGGGACGCCGAACTCCGATGCTGGCGGGTTGCCGTGCAATTCAAGATTGGGATCGACCGGGTCCGGGCCGTAAATCGGCGCCGAGACCACCGTCGCCACGCGGTTGTTGAAATTAACCTGGCCCTGACCGAGAGCGCACATCGCCCACAGCAGCGGAACCACGAACAGGATTGTTTTTTTCATAACAGCCCTTCTCCTGTGGCAAGGCAGAATTCATCGGCACTGCCGTTCCCTGAGATTAGATAGTCGCTACATACCCGGTTGCGCCGCGTTTGGCGAGTCTATTCTCCCACGCTGGAAACACCGGAGCGCATCCGCACACTGCTCTCCTAGCACAGGCCTCCGCGCCGCGGGTTCGGGCGACATCCCGCCGCACAGACCGGTTCAACGGGGCGTGGAAGCTCCGGCAACTCGCAGCCGAGGACGGCCGCGCTACCACCACGTCCGCTTACTTCGCCGGCAGTTCGCGGATTTTCACGTCGCGAAACCAGGCTTCGTCCTGGTGTTCGGTCAGCAGGATGTGACCTTTGATGTGTGTGCCGAAGCCGGCGACGTTTTTAAATTTGCTGGCGGCGACGCCAGCCTTCACTTCGTCGCTGCCGAGTTCATACACGAGCACCAGTTCGCCGTTGAGCCAGTGCTCGACGTGGTTGCCCTGCACGAGCACGCGCGACGTGTTCCATTGCCCGGGCGGTTTGAGCGGCTTGCCTTCCTTCGGCGGCAAAACGTCATAGAACGATGCGGTCGTATGCTTGGCGCCCGCTTTGCCGTCCGGATGCAATGCGTCGTCGAGCATCTGGTATTCGTGGCCGATGGCCGAAGCGCGCTCCTCGGTGATGAAATACTTCACGCCGTTGTTCGCGCCGGGCGGGAGTTTCCATTCCCATCGCAAATCGAAGTTGTCAAACGTGTCGAGCGAGATGATGTCGCCGCCGTGACCGCCGGCGATGCACTTGAGGCAGCCGTCCTCAACGGTCCAGCCTTGCGCCGGGAAAGTTTGTTTCTTGAAGCTCCGCCAGCCCTGCGTGGTCTTGCCGTCAAAGAGCAGCTTCCAGCCGGCGATTTTCTCCGCGGCGGTCAGTTCGTTGTGACGCGGTTCGGCGGCCAGGACGGCGCCGGCCAGCAACGCGAGCGTCAGTCCAGTCACTCGGCAAATGATCGGAGAATAAGATTTGGAAATCGTGGAACGGATCATGGCGCGCAGCGTAGCGATGGGACGGTGGATTGCAACCCCACTTTCGGCGCACTTGGAAGCCGCGACTTCGAACCGGCAACCAGAAGTTTGCCCCGCGAACGCAGCACCGTTTTTCGTGTGCGGCCGGCAGTTTTTTGGTAAACCTTTCCCGCAGCGCAACGATATATCTGGCAAGCAGAGTCAGCCGCCGCGTCACGGGTCCGGTAGCGGTGTTGCAGCGGCGCGGAGACGGGCGCGGACAACGCTGGACAAATTTCCAGCCTGGTGCATTTATTTAAGAAGTATGAGCGATGAAGCCATGAACAATTTCACGCCCCGCGCCCAGCAGGTGCTTGCGCTGGCGCGCAAGGAAGCCGACCGGTTCAACCACAATTTCGTCGGCACCGAGCATCTGCTCCTCGGCCTCATCAAGCTGGGCCAGGGCGTCGCCGTCAACGTCCTCCAGAAACTCGGCCTCGACCTCGAGACCGTGCGCATGGAGGTCGAGAAGCAGGTCGGCACCGGGCCCGATCAAAAAATGATCGGCAATATTCCCTACACGCCGCGCGTGAAAAAAGTCCTCGCGCTCGCGCAGAAGGAAGCCAAGGCGCTCAATCACACTTACGTCGGCACCGAACACATCCTCCTCGGCCTGCTCCGCGAAGGCGACGGCGTGGCCGCCCGCGTGCTCAAGAACCTCGACGTGGATATCGAGCAGACGCGCCAGGAAATTTTGAAGGAGCTGGACCCGAACTTCAGCGCACAGGAAGAATCGTCGGCGCCGGAAGGCGGCGGTGGCAGCGGTGGCGGCGGCGAAAAAGGCGTCGAGAAAAAAGGCGAAGTCAAAACGCCGGCGTTGAAGGCATTCGCCCGCGACCTTACCGAAATCGCCCGCAAGGGCGAGATGGATCCCGTCATCGGCCGCAAGAACGAGATCGAGCGCGTCATCCAGATTCTCTGCCGCCGCACCAAGAACAACCCGGTGCTGCTCGGCGAAGCCGGCGTCGGCAAGACCGCGATTGTCGAGGGGCTGGCCCAGGAGATCATCAAGGGCAATGTCCCGGAAATCCTCCGCGAAAAGCGCGTCATCACGCTCGACCTCGCCCTCATGGTCGCCGGCACCAAGTATCGCGGCCAGTTCGAGGAGCGCATCAAGGCTGTGATGGACGAAATCCGCCGCGCCAAAAACATCATTCTCTTCATCGACGAATTGCACACCATCGTCGGCGCCGGCTCGGCCGAGGGCACGATGGACGCCTCGAACATCATCAAGCCCGCGCTTTCCCGCGGCGAGATGCAGTGCATCGGCGCGACCACGCTCACCGAGTATCGCAAATACATCGAGAAGGACGCCGCGCTCGAACGCCGTTTCCAGAGCGTGCTGGTCGAGGCACCGACCGTGGACGAGGCCATTCTCATCCTCAAGGGCCTCCGCCCGAAATACGAGGAGCACCACCGCGCGACCATCACCGATGTCGCCGTCGAACTGGCCGTGAAACTTTCCGACCGCTACATCACCGCGCGCTTTTTGCCGGACAAGGCGATTGACGTGATGGACGAGGCCGGCTCCCGCGCGCGCATCGCTGCGATGACCCGTCCGCCCGACGTGAAGGCCATCGAGGCCGAGATCGAGGAGATCAAGATCAAGAAGGAGCGCGCCATCAAGGACCAGGACTTCGAAGGCGCGGCCTCGATGCGCGACAAGGAAAAGCAGGCGAAGGAAAAACTCGAATCCGTCCTCGCCGCGTGGCGCGCGAACCGCGAGGAGAAAAAAGTCACCGTGGACGAGGACGAGGTGCTCCAGGTTGTCGCCAAGTGGACCGGCATCCCGCTCAAGCGCATGGGCCAAACGGAAATCGAGAAGCTCCTCAAGATGGAGGACGATCTCGCCAAGACCATCGTCGGCCAGCGCGAGGCCGTCGTCGCCATTTGCAAGGCGCTGCGCCGCTCGCGCGCCGACCTCAAGGATCCCAAGCGCCCGATCGGATCGTTCGCGCTGCTCGGCCCCACCGGCGTGGGCAAGACGCTCCTCGCCAAGACGCTCGCCGAGCAGATGTTCGGCGACGCCAAGGCGCTCATCATGCTCGACATGAGCGAATACATGGAGAAGTTCACCGTCTCGCGCCTCATCGGCTCGCCGCCCGGCTACGTGGGCTACGACGACGGCGGGCAGTTGTCCGAGGCCGTGCGCCGCAAGCCCTACTCGGTCGTGCTCTTCGACGAAATTGAAAAGGCGCACCCCGACGTGATGAACATGCTGCTCCAGATTCTCGAGGACGGCAAGCTCACCGACTCGACCGGGCGCGTGATTGATTTCCGCAACACCATCATCCTCCTCACGTCAAACGTCGGCGCGGAGACCATGAAGAAGCAGGGCGCGATGGGTTTTGGGGCCATCAGCGAAGAGGCCACTTACGAGAAGATGCGCGAGAAAATCCTCGACGAGGCCAAGCGCGCGTTCAAGCCCGAGTTCCTCAACCGCCTCGACGACATCATCGTCTTCCGCACGCTGACCAAGCCCGAGCTGGTCCAGATTCTCGACCTCGAACTCGCGAAGATCGACGTGCGGCTCAAGTCGCGCGGCATCACGCTGGTGTTCGACGAGAAGGCGAAGGAGTTCCTCATCGCCAAGGGCCACGACCCTGCCTACGGCGCGCGCCCGATGCGCCGCGCCGTCGAGCGCTACGTCGAGGATCCGCTCGCCGAGGAACGCCTCAAGGGCAACATCCGCGACAACGAACTGGTCACCGTGACCACCGAGGGCGAGAAGCTTGTCTTCACCCAGAAGGCCGCCGCCGAGGGCGCGCTGCCGACGGTGAGTTGAGATAATTCCGCATCACGAAGACGCCCGCCGGTTTTCCGGCGGGCGTTTTTCCGTGGTGGGGCGAGACTCCGTCGAGCCGTGTTGGTGCTGAATGAACTCGGCTCGACGGAGTCTCGCCCCACCGTGGCGTCAGTTCCAATGGATCGCGTTCAGCAGCTCCGCGAGGTTCCACGCGGCGCGCGCGAGTTGCTCGGTGGCGACGGCGGTGTTGGCCTGCTTGTATTGCGCCGGGTCGTTGAACGTGATGTGGATGAACGGCCGGTGTTGCGCGTCCGCGTCCCAATGCCCGACGGTGAATCCCTGATACGCGCCGTGGGCGGCCTTGAGCGACACGCTCGCCCAGCCCACGGCCCACTTCCGATAAGTGCCGGTGTTCTTGTAATGCGCCGCGGCAATCTTTTGTTCGAGCACCGGCTTGAGGGCGGTGGGGCCGCCGCTCACCACCGCGTCCACGAGCGTGCCGTCCCAGTAGGCGTGCAATTTCTGGCTTGCGGAGTAGTGCAGCATGTTGCCGCCTTCGTCGCTGCTCTTGCCCGTGCAATCGGCGGGCGCGGTGAAGAGGTGCGCCTGGTCGTTGTCGTCGCGCGTCACGTAGCCGCAGCCGACGTGGAGCGGTTGATGAATGTCGCCGGTGAGGTGGATGAGCCAGCGCAACGCGTCGTGTTTGGAAAAGTGCGGCGTCACGCCCGGCTTCTCCAGCACCGCGATGCAATTCATGATCCCGTGCGCCACGTCGTTGGTCGTGGTGAACGCGGAGGTGAGCGAATACTTCGGCGCGTCGGCCGGGAGGTTGGCGTAGTGCCAGAGATTGTTGTGCGGGAAGTTCGTGTTGAACGCGTGACCCTCGGGCGTGAAGGCGAGCGGGCCGGGATGACCGCCCGCGCGGATTTTGTCCGGCCACACGGCCGCGTCCGTGATCGCCTCGCCGGCGAGCAGGGCCAGCACCTTCGTCTTGACCGCGGGCGTGAGCCGGTCGAAGGCCGTGAGCGCGATGGCCTGATGTCCTTCGTCGCCCCAGCCGAAGACCGAGACGGGCTGAAACGAGAATGTGATGACGACGGCGGCGAGCAGTCCGGTGAGCAGCGGTTTGGAATTCATGATGCGGTTCCGTGATTGGGTTTGAATGCCGGGAGACGAAGGCAGTGTAATCCCTGCCGCTGACCGCCGCAAGCGATTTCGTTCCGGAGATTTTTTGTTGCACCCCCGGCGCGTGGCAGGCTTGATTCGACGCCAACGACGGCATGATTTCCTCCGCGCTCAATATCATAGGCGAATGGCTTGAAGGGTTGGGCAATCTCGCCCTCCTCTGGCTCGAAATCGTCCGCTCCCTTTTCACGCACCGGCCCAACGCGCGCGAGTGGACCTACCAGCTTTATTTCGTCGGCGTGAAGTCGCAGTCGGTCGTCCTCATCACCGGCGCGTTCACCGGCATGGTGTTGTGCGCGCAGACGTATTTTCAATTTCACAAGGTGAAGATGGACACGGCGACGATGGCGGTGGTGAGCGTCTCGATGTGCAGCGAACTCGGCCCGGTGCTGACGGCGCTCATGGTGGCCGGACGCGTCGGCGCGGCCATCGCGGCGCAGCTCGGCACGATGAAGGTGACGGAGCAGATTGATGCGTTGCGCGCGCTGGCGACGCATCCGGTGGACTACCTCGTGGTGCCGCGGGTGTTCGCGGCGGTCGTCGCGATGCCGCTGCTCACGGCCGAGTCCATCGCGGTCGGCATCACCGCCGGCTACGTGGTGGGGGTGTTCCTGCTCGGCATTGATCCGGCGTATCTGTTTCACAACATGGTGAAATACACCGGCGACATTGACGTGGTGATGGGGATGATCAAGGCGAGCATCTTCGGCGGCGTGGTCGGCCTGATCGCGTGCTACAAGGGCATGAACTGCCCGAACGGCGCCGAGGGCGTGGGTCTGGCGACGACCGAGGCGGTGGTGTATTCCTCGATCACGATCCTCATCAGCAATTTTTTCCTCACCCTGCTGCTCAACCGCATC
>JACQFS010000114.1:0-3523 GCA_016199935.1 Verrucomicrobiota bacterium | reverse complement strand
GAGACGCGCGAGCTACGCAAGAGCTTCGGCGCGCAGGAAGTCCTGCGCGGCGTGGATTTGCGGATTGAAACCGGCGAGGCCGTGGTCATCATCGGGCGCAGCGGCGGCGGCAAAAGTATTTTGCTCAAGCACCTCATCGGCCTGCTGAGTCCGGACGCCGGCTCGGTGTTGGTGGACGGTGAGGACATCGCGGGGCTGACCGAGCGCCAGTTGCTGCGGGTGCGGCGGCGGTTCGGGATGCTGTTTCAGGGCGCGGCGCTGTTCGACTCGCTCAACGTCGAGGAGAACGTGGGCTTCGCCCTGCGCCGCGAGCGCAAGTGGACCGAGGCGGAGATCGGGAAGAAGGTGGATCGCGTGCTCGAAGTCGTGGAGTTGTCCGGCACGCAAAAGAAAATGCCCGCCGAGCTGTCCGGCGGCATGAAGAAGCGCGTGGTCCTGGCGCGCGCGATCGTGTATGAGCCGGCGTTCGTGCTTTACGACGAGCCGACGACCGGCCTTGATCCCGTGGTGTCGGACAGCATTGACCGGCTCATTCAACGCGTGAACCAGCACATCAACGTCACCTCGATTGTCGTCACGCACGACATGCGCAGCGCCGCGCGCGTGGGCGAGCGCATCATCATGCTCTACGAAGGGCGCATCCATTATTCCGGCACGCCGAAGGAAATCTTTGACTGCGCCGACCCGATTGTGAACCGGTTCGTCAACGGCATCTCTGACACCGTGGTCGCGGAGGCACCGGCCCTGATGCACGGGCAGCGGAGAAAAAACTGAATCGTTATGGCCAAGCCACGCTACGAAATCAAAGTCGGCCTCTTCGTGCTCTTCTGCCTCGCGGTCGTGGGCCTGCTGGTGGTGAGCTTCAGCAAGGGTTTCTCCCTCGTGAAGTCCACCTACGAGATCAAGCTGCGCACCACCGACGTCGGCGGCATCAAGTCCCGCGCCACCGTGCTCATGGCCGGCGTCCACATCGGCAACGTCACCAAGATCAAACTCATGCCCGACGGCAAGTCGGCGGTGTTGACGCTGAAGATTGAAGACCAATACAGCATCCATCGCGACGCGAACTTCCTGATCGAGCAGGCCGGCCTGCTCGGCGACCAATACGTCTCCATCGTCCCGCGCGAGAACAAGGGGCCGATGATCCAGGACGGCGAGGAGGTGTCCGTCGCCGCGGCCACCGATTTCAAAATGATGCTCGCCTCCGCCGCCGGGCTGATCACGCGGCTGGACGAAATCGCCACGACGATGCAGACCGCCGTCGGCCGCGTGGACAAGCTGCTCCTGAACGAGAGCAATCTCGCTTCGCTGTCCGATTCCGTCGCCAACATCCGCGACGTCTCGCGGCGCGCGACCAACGCGCTGGCCGGCGTGGAGCGCACGGTGGACGGCGCGAACGCGCTGGTGCGCGACAACTCCGCCGGCGTCGCGCTCGCCGTGTCGAACCTCACGCAGTTCTCCGCGGAATTAAAACGCGCCGGCGGCGAAATCAACGGCATCGTCGGTGACAACCGCGCGGACATTCACCGGGCCGTGCAGAATTTGAACGACGCCACCAGTTCCGCGAAAGACCTGCTGGCCGACGTGCAGGCCGGCAAGGGACTCGTCGGCTGCCTGCTGCGCGACGACGACCTCAAGCGCGAGATGCACCAGGTGGTGACGGACCTCGCGGTGTTGAGCAGCAACCTCAGTCATTACGGTCTCCTCTACAAACCCAAGGCGCCGCGCACCACGAGCGGCACGTCGCCGTCGCTGCAACGCGGACGAACCCCCAACTGATGAAAAAACACCTCTGGACCCTTCGCCTGCTGTTTCTCGTGCTATGCACGCTCGGCGGCTACGCCGTGAGCCAGGTGCAGCCCGAGATGATCACCGAGGGCCGCTACGGGCTCATCATCGGCTTCGGCTTCGGCTGGCTCGTGATCGCGGTCGATGAAATGGTCAAAGGCCTTTCCATTCGCGCATTCTCCGCCATCTCGGTCGGCCTCGGGTTGGGACTGATCATCGCCTCGCTCATCGGCCACTCCGAACTTTTCGCCAAGGCGGACGAACCGACCATGTGGCTGGTCCGCGTGTGCCTCTTCCTCGCCTTCGGCTACATCGGCATGATCCTCGCGGTGCGCAGCAACAAGGAGGACTTCTCCCTCATCATCCCCTTCGTGCGGTTCACTTCGCAGAACTCGCCGACCGCCATGTTCCTGCTCGACACGAGCGTCATTATCGACGGCCGCATCTCCGATCTCGCGCAGACGCACCTGCTCGAAGGCACGCTCGTCGTGCCGCGTTTCGTGCTGAAGGAAATCCAGAAGGTGGCTGATTCCGCCGACGCCACCAAACGCGCGCGCGGCCGGCGCGGTCTCGACATTCTCGCGCGCCTCCAGGCGGACCGGCGCTTCGAGTTGAAAATCCACGAGGCCGACATCCCCGACGAAACGGAAGTGGACGCGAAGCTGTTGCGCCTCGCCAAACATCTCGGCGCGAAACTCGTCACCAACGATCACAACCTCGCCAAGCTCGCCGAACTGCAGGTCACCCAGTGCATCAACCTGCACGAGGTCGCCGCCGCGCTGAAGCCCGCCGTGCTCCCGGGCGATGTGTTCAGCCTGCGCATCGTCCGCGAGGGCAAGGACAAGGGACAGGGCGTGGCGTTCCTCAACGACGGCACGATGGTCGTGGTGACCAACGGTCAGGCCTATGTCGGCCAGCAGGTCGAGACGCACGTGACCAACGTGCTCCAGACCGGCGCGGGCCGGATGATTTTTGCCGAGGCCAAACCCGGGGCCGTGGCCACCGCGCCCGTCGCCGCCTGAAATGTCACTCACCACTGTTTACCGCGCGCTCAATCCCGCCGAGGCGCAGCTCGTCCGCTCTCGGCTCGAGGCGGAAGGCTTCACGGTTTTCGTGCAGCACGAACTGTCGTCGCTTTCCTTTGAAGGCTACGCGCAGGGCGTCGGCGGAATTCTCGTCCAGGTTCCCGCGGCCGAGGCCGGGGAGGCGCGGGAACTTCTCGCGGCCCCGTCGCTCGAATGAAGTCCGCTTCGTCCGCCGTTCTCCGTCGCCTCGCGCGTTCCCTCCCGTCCGGCGAACTCACGCTCGCCGCCGCTGACTGCGCGCGCTACGCGGGCGACAAATGGTTCGCCTCGCGTCAGCCCGACGCCGTCGCGCTTCCGAAGTCGGCCGGAAGCGTCAGCAAAATTCTCCGGTTCGCGCACCAGCACCGCATCCCCGTCACGCCGCGCGGTGCGGGCTACGGTTACGTCGGTGGTTGCGTCCCCATGCGCGGCGGCATCGCGCTCTCGCTCGAACGGATGAATCGCATCCGCGAAATCAACGCGCGCGATTTCGTCGCCGTCGTCGGGCCGGGCGTGATCACCGCGACACTTCAGGACGCCGTCGCGAAGCGCGGACTTTATTACCCGCCCGATCCCGCGAGCCGCGCGGACTGTTCCATCGGCGGCAACATCGCGACCAACGCCGGCGGGCCGCGCTGCCTGAAATACGGCGTCACGCGCGACTACGTGCT
>JACQFS010000119.1 GCA_016199935.1 Verrucomicrobiota bacterium | reverse complement strand
GCGCCGGCCTCGAGGCGCCGGCCGGCGACGGCGCCACGCCCCTCCTGCTCGCGATCACTTCGGGAAAAACGGAGACCGCACTCCAGCTCATCGCCGCCGGCGCGCAGGTCAACGCGGTGGGAGGTTACGGACGGCGGCAGCCCGTTCACCACGCCGCGGCGATGAAGGACGCGAGTCTCCTTCGCGTGCTCGTCGTCAATGAAGCCGACCTTCAAGCCGTGGATGACTTCGGCTTCACGCCGTTGCACTACGCCGCGGGCGCGGGAAATCTCGAAACCGTCCGGCTGCTGTTGGAGCGGAAAGTTCCCGCGACGGGAGCCGAAAGCGCGCGGCAGAGCCGGCCGCGAATCAGTTCCAGCGACACCGGCCACACGCCGCTGCACTTCGCCGTGCTGGCCGCCAACCGCGAAATCATCGAGGCGCTGCTCGCCGCCGGCGCGGACATTCACACGAAGAACCGCGCGGGAAAGACGCCGCTCGCACTGGTTACGCAGTCCGGAAGCTATGCGTATCTCCGCCTGCCGCCGAATCGCAACACGTCCGTGTTGCGAAACCAAACCCAGCGCACGGAGCTCGCGAAATTCCTGCGTGAGCACGGCGCGAAGGAGTGAACGGCGCGCGGGCGGATGAGCATTGAATCGTCGGGGCCTTGCGGCTACGGTCAAAGCAGATCCAGCCATGCGAAGTTTCGGCCAGCCATTTCGAGTCGCGACGATTTGCGTGCTCGCGCTGCTGGGTGGCACTTGGGCCGCGATCGGCATGAGCCCGGCCGAGTGGGAAGCGGAGTTGAAGAGTTTTCGGAAGTGGAACTCCGATCAAATCCAGCGGTCCGGCAGGTTCTATTATCTTCCTCCGCTCCAACTGCAACGCGCGGCCCGCTCCAACTATTTCGCGACCCACTGGAGCGTCGTCACGAACTGGCCGGTGGGCGGTGAATTGCGCGCGCTGCTGGGCTACGTGCGTGATCCCATGCCGACCTTTGCCGAAGGCGGTCCGGGCTTGCTGGCGGCGGCCGCCGAGCGCGGTGCGACCGGGTCCATCCGCCAACTGCTCGCGCTGGGCGTGGACATCAACGGACTGGCCTCCGTGGACATCGGGGCGACCAACCGCCAGGCTCCGCTTCATTTCGCCGCCCGGGAAGGCGAGTTGGAAACCGTGCGCCTGCTGCTCGATTCCGGGGCCACGCCCGATCGGCGCGACCCCTCGGGTCTCACTCCGCTCGGGGCTTTTCTTCGCGAGCAAACGCGCGTCAAATTCAGAGCTGATACGCAATCCAACCGCGCGGTGGTCGCACGGTTGCTGGTCGCCCGCGGCGCGGACGTGTGGCGGGCGACGCACCCTGAGCCTTCGATCGAGGCCTTGGAGATAACTTTGCGCGACGGCCCGCGCGAGTTGTTCGACGAATGGTTCGGAGCGTTGACCAACCGCGCCCTGCTCGACGGGCGCACCAGCGAAGGCGGGACGTTGATGCACCTCGCGGCCCGCCGGGGCGACTCCAACTTGCTATCCGCCCTGCTTCAACTCGGTGCTTCCGTCAATGCGACCAACAGCCCGGCCGGTCAAACGCCACTCGGCGCGCTGCTGCTTCGCGAGCTGCCCCGCGATCGCTATTCCACGCGCGTGTCCCCCGAGGTGACGGAGACCGCGAGGTTCCTGATCGAAAGCGGCGCCGATGTTTTGATCGCCGCCGGCCCGGACCGCCCGGTGGCGTTGCTCGAGGCGACGTTGCGTGCCGGGCCGCGCGAATTGTTTGACGAGTTCCTCGCCGCCGCGACCAACCGGCTCGGGCAGCCCGGGTTGAAAGAGCAGCTCGGCTCGCTGCTTCCGCTCGCGGCCGAGCGGGAGGATCAGGACGCGCTCCTCGCCTTGCTCGACCTGCCGATCCCCGTCAACGCCACCAACGCCGCCGGCCAGACTGCGCTGGACTTGGTGGCGTCGTGGCCGCCGAAGAATATTTGGTTCGGCGGTTGGACTCGTTCCTGGCCCCCCGTGGCGGCGAAACCCGACCGCCGGAACGAGATCGTGGACCAATTGATCGAGAACGGCGCGCGCTGGAGCATCTGGTCCGCGGTCCGACTCAACCACACGAACGCCACCGTCGCCGTGTTGCGCGCGGAGCCGGCCCTCATCTCGGTCACGAACACCACCGGCTTCACGCCACTCCACCTCGCGCTGGAACTTCGCAACGAGGGCCTGGCCGCGCTGCTCCTGAGTCTGGGCGCGCCCATTGAGGCGCGCACATCCACGAACCGCGGCGGGCAAACGCCGCTAATGATGACGGCCGTGCGCGGCGAAATGAGCTCGCTCGGCGCGCTGCTCGCCGCCGGCGCACAGGTCAATGCGGTGGACCCGCGCGGGTGGAACGCGCTCACGCATGCGGTCGCCGCCCGCCAACTGCCGGCCGTGCGCCAACTGCTGGATCGCGGCGCGCAGTTTTCCAAAGGCGGAACCAACGTCACCACGCCGCTGCATCTCGCGGCGCGGGTGGGCGACCCGGTGTTGGTGAAGGAATTCCTCAAGCGCGGCGTGAAGATTGACGCGCGCGATGTGGACGGACATCCGGCGCTGCACCTCGCCGCGGGCGGGCAACCCGGGTTTCCGACGACACATTTCGCCGTGCTGGAAACGCTGCTCGACGCCGGCGCGAACCTCAACGCGACCAACCAGCAAGGCGACACCCTGCTGCACCTGCGCGCGATGCTGGAAAACAATTTCGTCCCGGTCCCGCCGCCCCCGCCGACGTGGTGGCAGAACGCGCAAGCGAAAGCGCCGTGGCTGACATCGCTTACGCGCCCGTTCCGCCCGAAGGTCGCGCCAGTGCCCGCGACCTGGCCGCCGCCGCAGACGCAGGCGGATGTGTTCGGCTTCCTGCTCCGGCGCGGCGCGAACGTGAAGGCGGCCAACGCGCTCGGCCAGACGCCGCTGCACAAACTGGCGATGGTGAATCATTCCGGCGGCGCGCCGACGAACCAGTGGCTCACCAATCTCGCGCGCCTCGTGCGCGCGGGCGCGGACGTCAACGCGGTGGATCGCGAAGGGAACACGGCGCTGCACTACGCGGCGGTGGCGGGATGCACGACGGAAGACGTGTTCGCGAGCTTCGTCCGGTCCGAGCGGATTAGTTCCCAGGCGACCCTTCTGCCGAATGCCCCTCCCGCGAACGTTGGGGCGCTCAAATGCGCCGAGGCAATCATCGCCTACGGCGTCCGGGTTGACGTTCGTAACAAGGATGGGATCACACCGTTGATGCTGGCCGCACTGCGCGGTGACGAAAAGCTGACCCGGCTGTTCATCAATCAGGGAGCCGATCCGAATCGGCGCACCACCAACGGGCAGCCAGTGTTGCGCTTGGCGCTCGGGTCGCTGCCGGTGACGCGGATGCTGCTGGAGAAAGGGGCCAGCCCGAACATCGAATTCGACGAGGACCAGTCGCTGATCGAATGGGCTTTGCAAAACGACTCCCGGCGGGCATCCGGGGGGGCAACGCCCGCGACTCCCGCGAAACCGGGTGAAGACGTGTCGCTGCTATCCTTGCTGGTGTCGCACAATGCGCGCGATGCTTCGGGCCGGACCGCGCTGCATTTGCTCCTCAAACGGAGCTGGCCTTGGGATGGCGTGGCGGATCAGGCAAAACAATTCGTGGCGGCGGGTGCCGATGTCAACGCGACGGATGCCGCCGGACAGACCGCCCTGCATTACCTGGCGAAGCTCGACAAGCAGCCACTGTTCTTCATGCGCGCGTCTGGTGCCGCGAAGGTCATTGGGCGAAATCGGCCGGACGCGCAGGATAACATTGGCAACGCACTGGTCACCGCGCGAACGCGGCTCAATGCGCAGGATGATCACGGCGACACGGCGCTGCATCTCGCCCTGCGCTCGGGCAATCACGACCTCGTCTCGCTGCTCGCGGCCAAAGGCGCGGACCCGATGGTGACCAACCGGCTGGGCGAATCGCCGCTCCTCCTCGCCGGCACCGCGCGCGGGCTGAACCCCAACGAGCTGAGACTTCCGGGCCGCGCGCACAGTTTTCGCGAGGCCATCGAGTCCGGCGAACTCGACCTCATTGACGAATACCTCCGGCGCGAGCCGCGGCTGGCCGAGCCGGCGCACTTCGATCGTGTGTTGATCCAACAGGCTTCCATCCGCGGCCAGACCGCAGTCGTCGAGCGGTTGATCACCGCGGGCGCGCGGCTCGACGCGACGATGGCCGCGCAGTTGGGGCGCACCAACGAGCTGGCCCTGGCGCTGGCGAATCCCGACTCCTCGTCGCCCCAGGCCAGCTACCGCTCTTCCACAACGGGCGCGATGGTGGCGGCGATTGATGCCGGGCAGCTCGCCTCCGTCGAGTTTCTGCTCGCGCACGGATGGACGGCCAATCAAATGAACGCCGCGACCGGCGAGTCGCTGCTCGGCCGCGCCGAGCGTCGCGGACAGGCGCGGATCGCCGAGGCGCTGCGGGCCGCGGGCGCGCGGCTCTCGTTCACGGATGACGTGCGGCTCGGCCACCTCGCGGTGGTGAAGGAATTCGTGCGCGCCAATGGCTCCGCTCCATTGCTGGATCGGGCGCTGGTCGAGGCGGCGTCGGCCGGGCAGCGTGAGGTGATGGAATGGCTGATCGAATCCGGGGCTTCGGTCAACGCGACGAATACGCTCGGGCGCCCGCCTTTGTTCTGCATCGCCGCGATCGGCGCGGCGGACGGCGCGCGCCTGCTCTTGGATCACGGCGCAGACCCCAACGCGCGCGAAGCCGTCCGCGGCACCGGAAGAGTGCTGGGTTTGATGGATGGCGGCTTCGGTCCCATTCATCTCGCCGCGCTGCGGGGCGACACAAATTTCGTGGCGCTGCTGCTCGCCCACGGCGCGCAGCTCGAACTCGCGACGGTAAATGGGCGGACCGCGCTAGCGCTGGTCCAATGGCCGATGGGGCCGCCGCCGTCGGTCTTGGGCGGGCCTGCGCCCGTCTGGACGAATGCGCTGATGCGCACGAACATGATCGCTTTCCTCCGCGACCACGGCGCCCGGCCCGGCACGAATGGTTTTCTTTCTCCCTCATCGTTTTCGATTCGTCCGGGCCTGCCCGTCGGAATGACCAACCGGATTCCCGTCCGCTGAGTTATTCCACGCGTCCAGCCGCCGCCCCTCACACTCCGATCGGGTGCCACGCGGTCTTGAACTCGATCGTGTCGAGAATCCAATACGGGTCCTCGGCCTTGGCGGTGAACCATTCCTCCTCGGCGAGCGAGCGATTCACGTAGCGCTTGAGATTCGTCGCCACGCCGGCGCGAAGTTTCGCGCTGAGTTCGGGAATGCCCGCGCCGTCCACGATGGCGTTCACGTCCATGTGCGTCGCGAGGTGCGGCGCGAGTTCGTCGCGTTTGCCGGTGAGGATGTTCACCACGCCGCCGGGCAGGTCGCTCGTCGCCAAAATTTCTCCAAAGGTCAGCGCCGGCAGCGGCGCGCGCTCGGACGGAATGACGATGGCCGCGTTGCCGCTGAGGATTACAGGCGCGAGCAGCGAAATCATCGGGAGCATCACGGGCACGTCGGGCGCGAGGATGACGACGACGCCCATCGGCTCGGGCGTGGTGAAGTTGAAGTGCGGCGAGGCGACTGGATTTACGCTGCCGAAGACCTGCTGATATTTGTCGGTCCAGCCCGCGAAGTGGACGAGGCGGTCAATCACCGTCGCGACGCCGCTGCGCGCCTTGTCCATCGTCACGCCGTGCGAGCGGCTCACCTCGCGCGCGAGGTCCTCGTGCCGGCCTTCGAGCATCTCCGCGGCGCGATAAAGAATCTGGCCGCGGTTGTAGGCGCTGGCCTTGGCCCAGCCCTCGTGCGCCGTGCGCGCGGCGACGACGGCGTCGCGGAAATCCTTGCGCGAGGCCCACGCGTAATTGTCGAGCGCCGCGCCGTCGGGGCCGTGGGCGGTGAGGGATTTGCCGCTCTCGCTGCGGATGAATTTTCCGCCCACGTAGAGCTTGTAGGTCTTGCGGACATCAAGGCGTGAGGACATGGCGCGAACACTAGGAAGGGGAGTTCAAAGTTCAAAGTTCAAAGTTCAAAGCCGGGGCGTGATGGTTGCATCGCGAGGTGTCGCCCCGGGAGCGCCGGCATCCCGCCGGCAGGATGCCGGCGCTCCCGGGCGATGGCTCACTCACCCAGCCACACCCAGCGCGCGCCGTCCACGACGACACGGCCGTCGGCCTTGCCGTTGGAAATTTCCACGAAGCCGGAGTCGCCCGTCTTGAATTGAAACTCGCCGACGGGGACGAAGTTGAACGGCGTGGTTTCTTTGCGTTCGTTCAACGTGAGCTTCGCGGTGCCGCCCGCGTGGCGAATCGTGATGGGGACATTCGTCGCCTGATTTTTCGCCGGCCGGAATCCGATGCACACCTGGTAGCGGCCCGCGCGCGGAAGGGTCGGCTGAAAGCGGGCGCGCGCGGGCGAGGTTTTGCCCTTGCGCGCCACGTCGCGATGGACTCCGGGGCCGAGGAAAACATCCGAGTAACGCAGCGGCAGGCCGGCGACCAATTCGGGAAATGCGCCGTCCCAGCGACCGGCGAGGTCGGCGTCGAAATCATCCACCGTCACGTCGCGCGCGGTCGCGGCACCGACGGCAACTTCAGTCGTCAGGAGCCGGCGGCGTCCCGCGGCGTCGGTGACGAGCCCGCTGACGTTGTAAATCTTGTCGAGGTCGAAGGCGTGCACGATGCGCTCGCCTTCGCCGGAAACTTTTCCGGTGCCGTCGAAGTCCCACACGATTTGCTTGAGCGGATCTTTCAACGCGCCGGCAACGACTTTGATGACCGTGTGCTCGCCCACTTTCGGATGCGCGGGCGTCACGGAAATCCTCACCTGCGGCTGATAACCGGCGTCGAGCACCGCGCCTTCCTTGAGCAAGAGGCCACGGAGTTTCTGCGCGTCCACCTTTTGCACGCTCGTCTTCTTCGTGAGCGCGAGATGCGCGGCGTCGCCGGCGGCGTGGCCGAGCATCATGAACACCGGTTCCATCCGCAGCGAGCAGTAGGCGACGTGCGTCGCGGAGAGGCAAACGGGCACGAGGAGATTCTCCACGTCCGGCGGCACGAGGCTCGCGTAGGGGATGTCGTAGTTGTTCAGCGCGACGTGCCGCGTGTGCTCGGGCACGAGGCGGTCGCCCTCGCGGAGAAACTGGATCGTGTGACAATCCACGCCGTAGCTGCCCGTCGCGATGCCGTCGGCCTTCCAGCGATTCTGCGTGAGGTCGTCTTCGCGCAACACGTGGCGGCCGACCATCCGCCGCGCCTCGCGGACGTAGAGCTGGAAGGGAAAGTGGCCACTGTCGGCGAATTCATCCGCCGGCAAACCCCACGTGCGCGCTTCGGTGCGGAAGGCTTCGGGCAGTTCGGGGTCATTCTGCAAATAGTGGAGCATGCTCAACGCGCGGTCGCGGATGCTGGCCGCGATCCGGTCGCGTGTTTCCCAATTTCCGTCGGCGTAGCCTTCGCTGTTGCCCGGCCAGTCGAACCAGTTCGCGTCGTATTTGCCGCCGGGATGCGCCTTGTCCACGGTCGTGAAAAAACTGCCGAAGCCCGTCGCGCGGCCTTCCTTGATGCGCTTGCCGTGCGTCGCGAGAAAGGGCGTCGGGTCGTAATGCTCGGGCTTGGGAAAGAGCACGCGGTTGGCGGTGTTCGACGTGACGGTGACGCGATAGTTGTAAGCCATCGTGCGCTGGTCGCCGAGGCCGCGCTGCTCCTTCGGCCCCATGCTGACGCCCGCGAGATATTCGCCGAACTCGGCGCGCGCCTCGCGTCCGACGCGATACGGCACGTGCGCGCCGGCCATCAGGTCGCCCTCGTAGCTCGCGTCAATGAACACCTCGCCGGTGAAGGTGCGCGTGGTCTTCGCCGCCACGTCGTCCACGATGAGCGCCGTGATGCGATTGCCGGACACCGCGCGATCCGTCTCGGGCAACACGGAGCGGTAGCGGCAGTTTTTCCAAACGGTCACGCGCGGCTGCTCCTTGAGCATCTGGTCGAAGATGAGTTCGGCGACGTGCGGCTCGAACGTCGCGCCGTTGCGGCAGGCGTTGAACTCCTTCGAGGCTGCGCCGTATTTGTCCGCGTAAAATTTCACGATGCGCTTGAAGAAATCATCCGCGAGTCCACCGACGGTCTTGCGGTCGCCCATGTCGCTCGCCACGAGCCCGCCGCTCACCACGCCACCGATGTGGTTGTTGAGGTCCACGAGCGCGACCGTGTGCCCCTGACGCGCGGCGGCGACCGCCGCCATCACGCCCGCGGGCGTGCCGCCGTAGACGATGACTTCGGCGCGCGTGTGTTCAGCGGCAGCGGCGGGAAAAAAAGTCGCGGCCACGATGACGGCGAGAAGAAATGTTCTCATGCTGCCGCGAAGGTGGCCGAGGTTGGGGAAACAAGTAAAGCGGCGACGTTCACCGCTTCGGCGCGCCATCCACGTAGAGAATGAACTGATCAATCGTGCCGGAACGATTGCTGTTGAAGCTGATCCGCTTCCCGTCCGCCTGCGGCGCGGCGAGCGGCATCGCCCAGAACATATCCGTGCTCGTGCCGCGGCCTGCGCCACGAGAATAGTTCGCCCCGCTGCGAGCGAGGTATTTGAATTTGCCGTCAAGATTGATTTGCAGAATCTCATCGAACAGCGGCGCGTAGGCGGGCTGCGTTGAGTTCGGAAAATGAAAGAACGACGCGAGGAACCAGCCGTTCACTTTCGCGGGCCAGGAGAGATGCAGGTTCTGCACCTGCGCCGCCTGCGCGCGCGGCACGCTGAACACGACGCGATCTTCACTGCCGTCCAGCTTCGCGACGTGGATGTCGAGCGAGTCCTTGCCGTCGGTGCGCGGATAGTTGGGCATGAAAAAATACGCGACGTGCCCATCCGGCGAGAACGCGCAGTGGCCACCGCCGCCAAAGCCGTCGAGGCGATGCACGAGCTTCCCCGTGTCGTCATACACGAGCACGCCCTGCGTCTTCATGTCCTGCGAATGGAACGCGACATCAATCGTGTTGCCGTAGCCGGTGAAGCGCGGCTTGTCCCAGCCGATCATCACCGCCCCCTTGGGTATCTGCGGTTGGAAGGTGCGCTCGTCGCTCAGGTCCGGCAGATGATACGAGCGGAAGGTCTTGTCCGAAGTCGCGACGAGGATGCGGTCACCCGTTTGGTTCACCGACGGGCCGCTGGTCATCAGCGAGAGCGGTTTGAATGATTTCATCAGCTCCGCCTTGCCGTCCTTCACATGGAAGCGGAACAGATCGCTGCCCTTCCACGTGTAAAGGATGTCCGGGTCTTTGCCGTCCCAGCAAAGTCGCCAGTCGTATCGGTCGATCGTGAAAAGGTCCTTGATGAATTTTCCGTCGCCGTCGTGGAGCACGACATGCCAGTTCTTCTGCTGGAGGTCGGATTGGACGCCGAGCAGGTAGCTGCCATCGGCGTTCCACGGATTGCGATAATAGTAAAAGTTGTGCTCGTGCCCGTCGTCCTTGCGGAGCTGGCGGATTTTCGAACCGTAGGTCGGGTCGGTGAAGTCCACGAGTTCCTCCGGCCCGACAGTCAGCGGCTTCGCGGGCGCGGTGGAAACTGGAACCGGTGGAGTTGCGTTCGTCGCGGAGGCACGGCGGGTGCGCGGCGGGTTCGAGGCGGCGGGCGCGTTCGTGGCCCCGGCAGCCGCGGCGGCTGCGCGGCGAGCGCGGGGCGTTGGTTCGTCGGCAGTCTCTCCGCGGCGGGCGAACAGAAGCACCGTCATGCTGACGGCGAAAGTGATGACGAGCGAAGCCGGTCGGTGAGTGCTCATGGGATTCACGCGGTCCCGGGTCATTTCGCCGCCGGCTTTGGCGGCTCGATGGCGAGTTCCGCTTCCGGCACGAGCGCGAGCTTCACGTCCGCACCCTTGAGGTGTTTGTCGAAAAAGTTCTGGATGAGCTTCGTGAGCGGCGGTTTGTTGAACGCCGGGCCGCCGTGACCCGAGCCGGGAAGTTTTTGCAACCACGCCTCGACGCCTTTTTGCGTCGCTCTTTGATTTGTCCGAGAGGTCCGCGCCGGTCAGGCACGAGTAGGGATCGGCGGGCGTATTGAACTTGAAAATGTTCCGCACGTTCTTGTCGGCGTCGGCCTGCTGCACGACGGTCGTGAAATCGGCCGGCCCGAAGTAATCGCACACGGCTTGAACGCGGTCGGACTGTTCCTCATGTCCGCCGATGGGCGCGAAGGCCTTCTTCCCGCCCGACGTGCCGACGAGCGCGGACAAGTGCCCGCCCGCCGAACTGCCGACGGCGCCGACGCGCTCGGGATCGAAGTTGTATTGCTTCGCACGGGCACGGAGCCAGCGGATGGCGGCCTGGCAATCCTGAATCTGCGCGGGGAAAATCGCCTTCTGGCTGAAGCGATACTCGACGCTCGCGACGGCGTAGCCCTTGAGCACCATCATCGCCACGGGGCAGGGAAATTTGCTCCCGCCGCGCCAGCCGCCGCCGTGGATGTGGACGATGAGCGGGAGCGGTTTGTCCGACGGCTGCTCCGGGAGATAAAGGTCGAGCTTCTGCGCCTCATCGCCGTCGGGGATGTAAGAGATGTCCTTCTCCATGCGGATGCCCGCGGGCAACGTGAACGGCTTGGCAGCGGGCTTCGCGGCGTTCGCGTTCTTTGCCTGGCCGTCCACTTGAGCGAACAGGTTGCCGCACGTGAGGGTCGCGGTAACCGCGACGAGTGCGGTCAATGCACGCAAGGTGACGAGGCGGCGGTGAGGTTGGGGGAGTTCGCGTGAGTTCATGGTCGTTTTGTTTTCTGAAAGTTTGCCGTGCTATGTTGGTCGTTGTTTATCGCGCGCCGAACAGATCGGTCGCCGCCTTCACGAATGCCGGGAGGATCGTCTTGCCCTCCGGCCCGAAGCCCGCGTGCTGGATGAGGTAGATTGTGATCAGCCCGTGCTCGGGGTCCCACGACGAGTTCGTGCCATACGCGCCGCCGTGGCCGATGGTCTTGCCCACTTTCATACCGAAACCGTAATCGGTATTGAGCTCGCCCGTCTGCTTGGAGGTCATCTGCCTCAACGCTTCCTCGGAAAGAATGCGCTGGCCGTTGAACGCGCCGCCGTTGGCGATCATGCGGTAGAAAAGCGAAAGGTCCTTCGCCGTCGAAAACAGTCCGCCCGCGGGCATCGGCTGGCGCATCGGGTCGTTGAGTGGGTAATGAAGCTGGCCGATGGGCACTTCCTCGAGGCCGTCCTTCTTGGCGTTGGGCTTGTAGGCTTTCGCGAGCCGGCGGATTTGCGACTTCGTCGGCCAGAAGGTCGTGTCCTTCATGCCGAGCGGGTTGAAGATGCGCGTCTCCAGAAACTTTTCATACGGCATCCCGCTCACCACTTCGATGATGCGGCCGGCGGTGTTGATGCCGGCGTTGCTGTATTGATACTTGCTGTCCGGCTCGAACTGGAGCGGCGTCATCGCGTAGCTGCGCACGCGCAGCGCGAGCGGGAACAAGTCGAGCGTCGGCTCCTCGATCGCCGTTTTGAAAGGCAGGCCGCTCGTGTGGCTGAGAATGTTGCGCACAAGGATCGGGTGCCTCGGCTTCTTCAACAGCACGTGCTCGGCGTCCTGCTCCACCGCGACCATCTGGCCCTTGAACTCGGGCAGATATTTTTCCACCGGGTCGTTCACGTTCACCTTGCCCTCGTCCACGAGGATCATCAGCGCGCACGCGGTGATGGGCTTCGACTGCGACGCGATCCAGAACAGGCAGTCGGTGCGCATCTTCTTCTTCGCGGCCACGTCCATGAAGCCGACGGCTTCGAGGTCGAGCACCTTGTCCTTGTTCGCCACGAGTGTCACCGCGCCGGCGAGCGTGTGGCTGTCAACGAACGGCTGGAGTTTGGCCGCGATGGGCTGGACTGGTTGCGCGGCCGACGCGGGCAATGCCGGCAGGCAGAGGGCAGCCGCGAGCAAGGCGGCGGAGGCGAGGAGGTGGAGTTTCGTTTTCATTGGAGTCAGTTTCATGGAGGTAAAATGCCGAGGCCGGAGCGCACCGGACGCGAGGCAATCACACCAGCGCCTTGGTGATCACGTTGCCTGACACGTCGGTGAGCCGCTCGTCGCGGCTGTTGTGGCGATAGGTGAGGCGCGTGTGATCGAGGCCGAGCAAATGGAGAATGGTCGCGTGAATGTCGTGGACGTGCGTTTTCTCCTCGACGGCGCGCAGGCCGACGGCGTCGGTCGCGCCGATGACCTGGCCGCCCTTCACGCCGCCTCCCGCGAGCCAGAGGCAGAAGCCGTGCGGGTTGTGATCGCGGCCGTTGGAGCCTTCGCTCATCGGCATCCGGCCGAACTCGCCGCCCCACACGACGAGCGTGGATTCGAGCAGACCGCGCGATTTCAAATCCTTCAGCAGACCGGCGACGGGCAGATCGCTCTGCGCGCAAAGTTTCGCGTGATTGCCTTCGACGTCGCTGTGGCCGTCCCAACCGTTGGTGTCGCCGCAGTAGAGCTGCACGAAGCGCACGCCGCGTTCGAGCATCCGCCGCGCGAAAAGGCAGCGCAGGCCGAACTCCGCCGTGGTCTTGCTGTCGAGGCCGTAGAGTTTCTTCGTCGCAGCGCTCTCCTTCGAGATGTCCACGACCTCGGGCGCATGCGACTGCATACGGAACGCGAGTTCGTAAGCGGCAATGCGCGCGGTGAGTTCGGAATTTTCCTCGCCCGCCGGCAGGCTCGCGCGATTCAACTGGTTCACGAGATTCACCGTCGCGAGCTGCTGCTGCGCGCTCACGCCCTTTGGCGTGTTGAGATTCAAAATCGGCGACTCGCCGCCGCGCAGGATCGTGCCCTGATACGTCGCGGGCAGAAAACCGTTGCTCCACGCAGGCGCGCCGCCTTTCACCCAGCCCGACGGGTCGGGCATCACGACGAAGGCCGGCATGTTTTGATTCTCAGTGCCGAGGCCGTAGGTCGCCCACGCGCCGAGGCTCGGCTTGCCCATGAGAATCGTGCCGGTGTTCATCAGATACACCGACTCGGGATGCGTGACGCTGTCGCCGTAGCAGCCGCGCAAGAGGCAGAGGTCATCGGCGTGCTGCGCGATGTTCGGGAGAAAATCCGAGATCTCCATGCCGCACTGGCCGCGCGCGCGGAACGGACGGCACGGCGCGAGCAGTTTGTTCTTCGCCACCGCGCGCCGCGTCTTGAAGCTCCCGAACGATTCCGGGATCGGCTGGCCCGCGAGGCGGATCAATTCCGGCTTCGGGTCGAACAAGTCCATGTGGCTCGGCCCGCCGGACATGAAGAGGAAGATGACCCGCTGCGCCTTGGGAGCGAAGTGCGGCGATTTGGGCGCGAGCGGGTTTGCGACGACCGATGATTCTTCAGCAACGAGCAGACCCTGGCGGGCGAGCAATGACGTGAGCACCACCATGCCGAAGCCGCTGCCGGCTCGTTGCAGGAACGCGCGGCGCGACGCGGGTCGCGTGTTGAAGCCGCTGGGGCCGGGGCAGGTGTTCATGGTGGTCAACGAATCAAAAACTCAGACGCGCGGCGCGCTCATTCCAGATAAACAAAATCATTCAGGTTGAACAGCGCGCGGCAGAACTCATTCAACGGCGACTGCGCCAGAAATTCGCGGGCGAGGGCCAGTTCGTTTGCCGTGGGCGCACGGCCGAGGACGAGCCGATAGGCGAGCGTGATCTGCTTGTCAGCGGACTTGCCCTCCGCTTTCAAACGCTCTGCCGTGAGGCGCGCGGCGGTCGTGACTTCGTCCGCGTTGAGCAGCGTGAGCGATTGCGGCGCGGTGGTGCTGCGTTCGCGCGCGGGGCAGCTCAGGTTGTTGTCCGGCGCGTCGAAGACTTCGAGGAAGGGGAAGCGCAGATTGCGGCGCGCGAAGATGTAGATGCTGCGGCGCGAGTATTCGCGCACGTGGTCGTTCTGCGGCCAGCCGCCCTTCACGCCCGCGATGGATTCCTTCGGGATCGGCGGGAAAACACCCGGCCCGAACATCTGCGGATTCAACTGGCCGCTGATAGCCAGAAGGCTGTCGCGGATGGCCTCGCCTTCGAGGCGGAGGCGGTTCATGCGCCAGAGCAGGCGATTGTCGGGGTCGGTTCGGAGTCCAGCCTTCAGTCTGTCCCCGGCCGCCGAACCGCCTGAAGGCGGGACTCCAAACGAACTTTGCCGATACGTCGCGGACATGAGCATGAGCTTGTGCATCGCCTTCACGCTCCAACCGCGCGCGATGAACTTGCTCGCCAGCCAGTCGAGCAACTCCGGGTCCGACGGCTTCGCGCCGTGCGTGCCGAACTCGCTCGGGGTCGCCACGAGGCCGCGGCCGAAATGGTGCTGCCAGATGCGGTTGACCATCACGCGCGCGGTGAGCGGGTTGGTGGGCGAAGCGATCCAGTCGGCGAGTGCGGCGCGGGAATGCGCTTGGTGTCCAGGCTTCAGCCTGTTCCCCGCCGAAGCAGCCTGAAGGCTGGACACCAGAACGGTCGGAAATCCCGCCGACACTTCCTCGCCCGGCTGGCTGTATTCGCCGCGGCGGAGGATGAAGGTCTTCGCGGTGGAGGCGTCGCCTTGCGTGAGCGCCATCGCCTTCGGGAGCGATGGCGGTTTGGGCAGCGACTTCACTTCATCCAGCAATTCCTTCCGCCGCGTCTTCGTTTCGCCGCTGAATGCCGCCGTGAGGTCCTTGTCTGAAATCTTCACCTTGTCCTCCGTTTCGAGCACGAGGTTCGCCTGCTCGGCGTCGCGCTTTTCCGGCGGCGTGCGGTGCGCGACCTGCGCTTCGGGCGCAAGCTTCGCAGTCTTCTGGCTGAAAATTTTCTCGCGCACGGGCCCTTCGAGGGCGGTGAGTTCACGGACCTTCGGGTGCTCGTTGAACTTTTTCATCGCAGCGTCGTAGGCCACCCGCGCATCGGGAGTCGGAATCGGCTGCTCGCGCTGGAATTTCGCGGGCGTGAAGAAGGCCTGCAGCGCGTAGTAGTCGTGCTGCGAGAGCGGCTCGAACTTGTGGTCGTGACAGCGCGCGCAACCCATCGTCAGGCCGAGGAACGCGAGCGCGGCGGTGTCGGTCATGTCGTTGAGGGTGTTGTGACGGCGCTGAATCTGATCGGAGCTGTCCACCATGTCCGGGCCGAGCAGATTGAAACCGGTGGCCACTAAAAGTTCCGGGTTTTGAGTTTCGGGTTTCGAGTTCGCGTAGAGTTCGTCGCCGGCGATTTGCTCGCGGATGAACTGGTCGTAGGGCTTGTCGTCATTGAACGACTTGATGACGTAGTCGCGGTAACGCCACGAGTGCGGGCGGATCGCGTCGTGCTCGAAGCCATCGGTCTCGGCGAAGCGCGCGAGATCAAGCCAGTGCCGGCCCCACCGTTCGCCGTAGTGTTGCGACGCGAGAAGGCGGTCAACGAGCGCTTCGTAAGCTTTTGGCGACGGGTCGTTCACGAACGCATCAATCTCCGCGGGCGTCGGCGGCAGGCCAATGAGGTCGAACGTGACGCGGCGGATGAGCGCGGCCTTGCCCGCGGGCGGCGAAGGATGGAGCCCCGCGGCTTCGAGTTTGGATCGGATGAACAGGTCGATCGGATTTTGAACTCCCGGCGCGAAGTGCACCAGGACTGGCGGAGTGGGACGCGTGACGGGTTGAAAGGCCCAATGCTTTCGGTCGGCGTCGGTGATGGTGAACTCGGTCGCGGCCTTCGCCGGCGCGACCGCGAGCGCCAGCCAGACGAGCAGAAGCAAAACTCCGCCGGGCCACCGGTTCGCCGATGGTTTCACGATGGGTTGCGTGTTGGCTTTCAAAGTCGTGGCAAGGGACGCGGCATCATGCGGCAGCCGGCTCGCCTTCGCCAGTTCCGTTTCGCGATCGCACGCCGAACCTCCTTCGCCGCCGGCACCGCTCACTTGGCGGGCTTTTCCGCCTTCACCTTCTTCGTGTTCTTCACCTTTTCCGATCCGGCGGGCGGGGGTAGCACGCCGTCGAGCTGCAGCTTTTTGGAATCAATGTCCACGTTCACGCCGCCGGCTGGCACGGGCAGCTTGAGCGACCAGAGGACGCCTTGCACGACGAAGCGGCGGTAGGCGGGCAACTGCCAGTTGCTGTGGAAGTGCAGCGCGACGAAACCGAACGCGCGCCCGCCATCGGGCCGGTCCCACGACCACGCCACGGTCTCGTCGTGGCCGTCAATGTTGGCCGTGAACAGCGGCGTGATGCCGGGCGACCGGTCGAGCGCGTAGTAAAATTCGTCGAACACCTTGAAGTCACCGAGGCCGCTGAGGATCGGATGCTTCGGATCCGCGCGCTTCAACTCCACTTCGAGCTTCTGATACTTGCGCTGCTCGCCGCCGCGCGTGCCGCCGAGCAAATCGAGCTGGCCCTGGATGTATTTCGCGTCCTTCGCGCCGACGCTCCAGTGGAGCGCGATGACCGCGCCGCCACGAGCCGCGAGCCGCTTGAGCGCCGCGCGTCGTGCCGGGTCGTCCTGCATCCATTGCGCGCCCTGCGTCACGAACATCGCGATGCCGTCGGCCGCATCAATCAGCTTCGGTCCCTCCGGCCACGGCTCGTCGGCGTTCGCGATGGTCGTCTGGATTTCGGGGAAGGGCTTGAGCAACTCGGCCAGCACCTTCGCGCCGGGCATGAACTCGTGCGTCGTGGGCGGATGCCCGTCCGGTCCCTGGCCGACGATGAGCAGGCGGCGCGGCTTCGCGTCGGCGGCAAACGCGCCGGCGGTTGCGAGGCAGAACAGAAGAAAGAAAACCGCGGGCAGCAGCGCGCGGGTTGGGCAACGGGTGTTCCTGGCGTGATTGAACATGGCAGACGCAAGGCGCGGACAAAAGTTTCCTGCGCCGCACGCCGCCGCACGACGGACACGGAAGCGGCGTGAACGCCGCGTTCCTCCGCCGCTCAGTTTGCCGGCACGCGGTTAATGGTGTGGAAAAGTTCCGTGACCTTGAGCGGCTTGCCGTTCGCGTCGTTCAGATTGAAGCGCACGTGCTGCTCCATCACGGGCACGACTGGTTCGCCGAATTCAAGGAAGACGGTCTTGTTGCCGTTGGAAAGTTTCGCGGACTTGACCTGCACCTCGTCGCCGCTGGCGCGCTCCAGACTTTTGTCCAGCGCCTTCGTCGGGTCCTTCACCGAGTAGAGCTTCGAGCCGTAGTCCTGTGCCCATTTGTAATTCCACTGGTCCACGGCGTAGCTGCCCGTGTCCTTCGCGGTCTCCGGATCGAGCGGCCCGGTGAAGGTGATCTCGACGCCGTTTTTTTTCACGACGAGCTGCGTGGGCATCACCACGGGCCGGCCGGTGTAGCGCACGCGATAAAAGCCGCCCTTCCTCGCCCCGCTCGACTGCCACACGCTCAGGCCGCAGGTGTAAAGCTGGTGATCAAACGGGCTGAAGCGCCCGCGCATGACACCGGAATCGAACGTGAGCGGGAAGCGCACGTATCCGCCCTGCACCACGTCGCCGACGTCCTGCTTCCACGTCTTGAAGAGCGCGCATTTGCCGTAGCTCATGTGCAGCATGTCGCCGTTGAACGGTCCCCATTGGTCGTTGTTCACCCAGACCTGGCCGCCGGAGGAATTGTCCTGGTTGTAGGCGATCCAGAAAAGCGGGTTGCCGTAATTGGCCGGTGGCTGGTCGCGGTGCGCGGTGAAGACGTGGCCGAGAAACGCGCCGGGCTTCGCGAGGTCCACGCGGCAGACTGGGACCCAGTTGCCTTCGTTGTCGGCGGTGGAGACTTCGTCGTGCAAGCCCATGCCCATGCCGTTGGGCGCGCGCAGGCCGGTGGCGACCACGTCGAGCTTCGAGCCGTCGGCGGCGATGCGGAGCAGGCAGCCGTGATGCGGGTGCGTCGCGGGGCCGAGGTTGCCGCCCTTGGTGAAATAAAAATTGCCCTTCGAGTCCGTCTCCAGGTTCAGGCAGAACTCGTGGTAATACTCCGAGATCGCGACGTCGTTGTTGAAGTTCTCGTAGAAGTCCGCCTCGCCGTCGTGGTTCAAGTCATGGAGCTTCGTGAGCTGGTCGCGGCCGAGGACGAACACCTGGTCCTTCACGATCTTCAGGCCGAGCGGCTGATACAGGCCCGAGGCGAAACGTTTCCACGTCACCTTGTCGAGCTTCGCGTCGAGGCCGGAGACGATCCACACGTCGCCGCTCAACGAGCAGATCGCCAGGCGCCCATCGGAGAAAAAGTCGAAGCCGCTGCAACGGATCCAGGACTTCCAAGGATTCAGGTCGAGGTCGGGCACGGGAATCGTGTCGGACACGTAAGGCTCGGAACTGAGCGGCACCGTGCCCTTGAGCGTGACGGTCTGCGGCCAGATCGGCGCCCCGGGCTGGATGAGCTTTGCAAGTTCGGGCATTCGGCTGTAGCTCTTGAGCGCGGCGGAAAATTTCGCGGTGTTGCTATCGGCGAGTTTCGCGATGACTACCTGCACGGTGTGCGCCCTCGGGGTGTTCTCTATCGTCAGCAGCACGCGGCCATGGTCGGCGACACTGAGCTTCACACCTTTCGAAGCCTTCGAGCGTTTTACGCCAATGGCCACGGTGCCGTTCGTGGTCGTGAGCGTGACGATGCCGTTGTCCGTCTTGGCCGTCGCGCTCGCGTCCTCGGCGATGAGCGCGATGAGCGGCTCGCTGCTCTTGCTCACGTGCAGCGTGCGCGTGAAGAGCGCGAGGCCGTCGCGATTTTCCAAGCCGGGCAAATCGAGCACGTCCGCCGTTCCGACGGAGTAGGTGAGCACCACGCTCTCGCCGTTGCGGTAAATCCCCTTCCACTTCGCCCACTCGCGCGGCAGCGGGCCGTCACAGATTCCCTTGTGCGCGGCGACGTCGTGCTTCTTGTCGTGGCCCGGAGTGGATTCGTAACGCGGACGCGGCGCGTCGAACGCGCCGCCCTTCGCCCAGCCGGGGCCGGGGTGCGTGGAGAACGCGAGGTCGCCGACGGGCGTCGAGTTGCAGCCGAGGGTGCGCTCGCCGTTGATCTGGATGAAGCCGCCGGTCCAGCCGTCGCCGTAACGCAGCGTGAGCGTGTCGAAAACAATGCCGGCCTTCCCGCCATCCAGCTTGATGGCGATGCCCTTGAGCGAGAGGTCGCGCCCGTTGAAGACGCCCGAGTAAAACGGCCCGTGATCCATGCTGTTGAGGATCACGTCGTCGTATTGCGGTTTGGGCCGGCCCAGCGCGTCCGTTTTCGCCTCAGCCTTTTTTGCGTCCTTCTTGGCGGGCTTCTTCGCGTCGGCGGCAAAGCCGGAGACCGCGAACAGGGCGAGCACGAGGGTGGGAAGAACGGGACCGAACCGACGATGGAGTTTCATGTAATGTGTTTTGGGACGCAGAGCGCGGCGTTAATCGCGGTTTTTGACGGGGGAGGCAACGCTAAATTCACGCGGTCCGGAGCGCGGTTGGGCCGACCGCGCTCCTCACCGCTGCGAAACGAACTCGCATCCCTCCAGATAAAACCGCAGTGGCAGATGCGCCGCCTGCGTGATGCCGATGCGCGTGCTGACCGTAACCGGCCCTTGCGCCGCGAGGAATTTTTCGCGCGCCGGGTTGCGAGCGATGAAGAGCGGTGAGCGAACGTTGCACAAATCCACGCCGTTCAGTTCCCGCGTGATGGCGAGGGCGGCGCAAAGTTTCGCCGGGCCGTTGGTCAATTCGCGGCGTGACTTCACGGTGCGCTGTTTCCGCATCCACTCCTCGCCGAACGCCGGCGCGAGCGCGCGGATGAGCACGGCCTCACCCACGCCCGCTTCGTGGCAGACTACGTTCACACAATGATGCATGCCGTAGATGAGATACACATAGCTGCGCCCCGCCGGGCCGAACATGACGCGGTTGCGCGCACTGGACCCGCGGAAGGTGTGGCTCGCCGGGTCGTCGTGCAGATAAGCCTCGACCTCGACGATCACGCCACCGGCCAGCCCGCGCGGCGTGCGCGGAAGAGAAAATGTCCGAGCAGTTTCGGCGCGACAAGGTCCGCGGCCGGCCGGAAGAAAGATGGCGGCAGCGGCGTCGGTGCAGCGGGGGCGCGAACGCTCACGGCTTCGACGCCTTGCCGGCCGGCGTGGCGAAGTCGTGGACGAATTCACGGAACTCCGGCGACTGGTGGAGCAGTTGGCGTCCGGCCTTGCGCAGGTGATCCACCTGATTGTCGGAGAGCGAAAATGAAGTGGGCAGGTTCATGAAGAACCGCTGCTTCTGCGGGTCCGCGAACTCCGAGAAGTTCAGGAAGATCGGATACAGCTTCAACCCGTTGCTCGCGCCGGACGTGCCGCGCAGTTTTTCAAACACGTCCTTGATCAGCTCCAGCGTCTCGAAGGAAAAATGATCGAGCGTGTGGCTCGCCGCCTTCGCCGCGACGGCGATCGAGTTGGGCGGCGATTCGTGCCGGTCCCAATCGTTCTCCGGCGACGAGTGGGCGTTGGCGCTGATGAGCACGAGCCGCTTCACCTTTTGAATCTGCTGCTGGCGCGCGAGCGACGGCTCGGCCTCGATGATCATCAGCGCGTCGAGCAGCGAGCGCAGGCCGAGATTGTCCGACACCCCGCCGTCCACCAGGTGCATGAACGGGTGGTTCGTCGGGTTGAGGTAGCGGCCGAGTTCCTCCGCGCGCAGCCGCAGCCGGCCGGGGCGGTTGGTGGACTGGGCGGACATCCAAGTTGGAGGGGCGTAGCCGCACTCGCCGGCGTAGTTATGCAATGTGATCGGCGTCAGCAAGCCCGGCACCGCCGACGACGCCGCGACCGCGCGCGAAACGGGAAAACTCCGCAGGTCCGAGCACAGCAGGTCGAAATAATCCTGCGTGAACTCAAAGCGCGAACCGGCCTTGATGTCCGTCGCGTTGATGATGATGAACGGCGCGCCGGGCCGTTGCAGCGCGGCGAACGTCGCGCCGTGGAAAAGGATTTTGTCATAATACTCCTCCGCCATCTCCGAGCGGCCGTAGCGGCCCGAACAGAACCGCGGCCAGCGCAGCGGGTCGAGCGTGCGCCACGCGAGGTTGGCCTGCACGTTGCGCTTGAGGAAGGCGTCGGGAAACGTCTCGAAAATTTTATCGCCCTGCAGTCCGAACGCCGCCGCGGTGAAGCTCCCGCCCGACACCGCCGTGATCGCGTCCACCTCGTCGAGCATCCGGTGCAGCTTGCCGTCGCGCCGCACGTGCGTCTCGGCCAGCCCCTCGAGCACGCCGTAGGCGAACGCCGCCGCCCGCGTGCCGCCACCCGAGAACGCGAGGATGAACAGCGTGTCCTCCGCGTTGCCCGGCTGGGGTTCATTGCGGAAATAATAACCGGGGCCGCCGGTGCTGCCCGACAGCGGCGCGTTGACCGGCCCGTGCGCGCAACCCGCGAACATCAGGCCGACGGTCAAAATCAGAAGGCGCACCGGCGCAGTCGCCAAGAAGGATTTCACGCGCGCGAGGTTCAGGACAAATGCGCGACGGGTCAAGCGCGCCGTGGGCGGAGCCGCGGAGCCGGAGCGCGGCGTTCACGCCGCTTCAACGTGCAAAGTGCCAGCGGGCCGGGCATTCTCGATGCCGCACGACGACGGACATCGAAGCGGGCTAAAGCCCGCACTCCGTCACCGTATTGCACGAGATCAAATATTTTCGCCCCACATGGCCGCCCCGCGCACGCTCACCGTTTCCGTCCGCGAACTCGTGGAGTTCGCGTGCCGCACCGGCGACCTCGGCGGGCGCGGGGAGTTCACCGGCGCGTCGCGCGCGCTCGCGGGCACGCGCGGCCATCAGCGCGTGCAGCAGGCACGGCCCGAGGGTTATGAGAAGGAAGTGCCGCTCGCGTGCGTGCTCGAAGCCGACGGATTCACGCTGGAAATCAAGGGCCGCGTGGACGGCCGCTGGCGCGGCGCGTGTGCGCCGTGGCTGGAGGAAATCAAAACCATCGCCGGCAAATGGGACGGCGAAGCCGACCCGCTCCACTGGGCGCAGGGAAAAATCTACGCGGCCATCTGGTGCGCCGCCGAAAAAATCCCGTCGCTCGAGGTGCGCCTGACCTATCTCGAACTCGATTCCGGCCACGTCACCACGCTGCGCGAAAGTTTTTCCGACGCGCAGCTCGCGGAGTTCTTCGCGCGCGTGACCGGCGAATACGTCGCGTGGCTCGGCGAGCAGTTCTGCTGGGCCGGGACGCGCGACGAGTCCATCCGCGCACTGGCGTTTCCCTTTGCCGAATACCGCGCGGGCCAGCGCGAGTTCGCGGTCGCGGCGTATCGCACGCTCGCGCGTGGCGGCCGGCTCTTTGCGGAAGCCCCCACGGGCATCGGCAAAACCATCTCCGTGATTTTTCCCGCGACAAAGGCGATGGCCGAGGGTCACTTCAGCAAACTGTTTTACCTCACCGCCAAGACCAGCGGTCGGGCCGTGGCAGAGCAGGCCGTGGCCGACCTGCGCCGCGGCGGTCTGCGTCTGCGCGCGGTCACGCTCACCGCGCGCGACAAGATTTGTTTCGGCGAAAGGAAACCCTGCGACGCCGCCGAGTGCCCGTTCGCCCGCGGCTACTACGACCGCGTGAAGCCCGCACTGCGCGACGCGCTTGGCCGCGAGTCGCTCACGCGCGAGGTCATCGAGGAGGTCGCGCGCCGGCACGAGGTCTGCCCGTTCGAACTCTCGCTCGACGCCGCGACTTGGTGCGACGCGATCATCGCCGACTACAATTACGTTTTCGATCCCGCCGTGAATCTCCGCCGCTTCTTCGAGGACGGCCCCGGCGACTACGCCTTCCTCGTGGACGAGGCGCACAACCTCGTTGAGCGCGGGCGCGAGATGTTTTCGGCGGAACTTCGCGCCGCGCCTCTCGCCGCCGTGCGCCGCGCCATCACGGAGGAACTGCCCGCGTGCGGCCGCGCGCTCGGCAAGATCGCTTCGTTCGCGAAAAAGTTCGCGGCGGAAAATCCCGCGAGCCGCGACCTGCCCCAGGAGCTGCCGGAGCTGCTGAAAAAATTCCTCGCGCTCGCCGAGGCGTGGCTCGCGCAAAACCGGCCGGCGCCGTTTCGCGATGAACTGCTGCAACTCTACTTCGAGGCGCACCGCTTCGTTCGCACCGCGGAGGGCTTTGATGAAAACTACGTCCTGCTGGCCGGGCCGGGAGACGACTGGCGGCTGCGGCTCTTCTGCCTCGATCCCTCGAAGCGGCTGGCCGAGGCGCTCGCGCGTGGCCGAGCGGCGGTGATGTTCTCGGCCCCGCTCTCGCCGCTGGATTTTTTCCGACGCCTCCTCGGCGGCGGGGCAGGGGACGGGACGCTGCAATTGCCTTCGCCGTTTCCGCCGGAGAATTTCGGCGTGCTCATCGAGGACACGGTGCGCACCGATTTCAAATCGCGCGCGGCCAGCGCGGCGGCCGTCGCCGAATCCATCGCGGCGTTTCTCGCGGCGCGGCGCGGGAACTACCTCGTGTTCTTTCCGTCCTACTCCTACCTCGAAGCCGTGCGTCCGCTCGTCGAGGCTCGGCTGACGGGCGCGCGCTTCCTCGTCCAACGCGGCGGCATGAGCGACGCGGAGCGCGCCAGTTTTCTGGCCGAGTTCGACGCGGAACACGATCAAACGCTCGCCGGTTTCGCCGTGCTGGGCGGGGCGTTCGGCGAGGGCATTGATCTCACGGGCGAACGGCTCATCGGCGCGGTGCTCGTCGGCGTCGGCCTGCCGCAGGTCGGGCCGGAGCGCGAATGGATGCGGCAGCATTTTGCGGAGCGCGGCGAGGACGGCTTCGCATTCGCCTACCGTTTCCCCGGCGTGAACCGCGTGGTGCAGGCGGCCGGCCGCGTCATCCGCTCGGAAACGGATCGCGGCGCGGTGCTGCTCATTGACGCGCGGTGGCGCGAGGAAAACTACGCGGCGCTGCTGCCGTCGTGGTGGCGGGTGCGGCGTGTGCGGGGCGCGGCCGAGATCGCGCGGGCGGCGGAAAACTTTTGGTCGGGCGTGCCTCAGCGGCCCGAATAATACGCGTCCACCTTGGCGGCGACGTCGCGGTAGCCGATGTCGGCCTCGTAGATGAGCTTGAACTGCTCGATGGCCTCGTCGGCCTTGCCCATTTTCTCGAGCACGCAGCCGTAGTTGTAGATGAGGTCCTTCTTCTCGTCGTCGAGCACGAGCTTCTCCTTGATGGCTTCCTGAAATTTTTTCGCCGCGATGTCGATTTTGCCGCTCTTGGCAAAACACTGTGCAAGATAGCCCATCGCGGAGAGGCGGCGGTGCGGATTGTTCTGGGCCTTCTGGAATTCCGCCATCGCCTCGTTCATTTTTCCGCCCTCGAAGAACAGGCGGCCGAGTTCGAAACGGATGTCGAGGTCGGTCGGATACTTCTCGGCGCGGCGTTGCGTGTCGGCGAGGAGGAAGGCGTGGCGCTCGGCCTTGAGCTGCGCCAGGCGCGGGGCGTGATCGGGGTTGGCCTCGTCGAGTTGCGCGAGGCCGTGGTCGAGCTTCTTCATCGCGGTTTCCGAGATGGCTTTTTCCAACGACGGATCAGTCGCGCCCTCGGAGCCGGAGATGCGGCGGTAGTATTCGAGCGCCTTGTCGTAGTCCTTGATCTGCGAGTAATACTCGGCGCAGGAGCGGAGCAGCTTCAGGTTGCCCGGTTCCTTCGCGATGCGCGCCTCGGTTTCGCGGATCAGCTTTTGCGTCAGGTCTTCGCTCTTCACCTCGCGCTTTTCCTGTTCGAGCGATTCCGAGTCGGTCTTGCTCTTGAGCATGTCGCGATAGGTGACGCCTTCCTCGCCGGCCTTGTCGTATTGGCCCTCCTTCATCGTGCGGCGGGCGGAAATATTTTTCAAATGCGAGGCGAGATCGCCGTCGGTCGGTCGGGAGCGGAGCAACTCGTGGAGCAACTGCTCGGCTCTGGCCACCTCGCCGATGGCGGCGAGCGAATCGGCGAGCTGGATCGTGAGTTCGCGATCCTTCGGCGAATTTTTCAGGATGATCTCCAGCGAAAGAATGGCGGTCTTGTGCAGGTCCGCGGCGGCGGCGGCCTCGGCGAGGACCTTGTGCGCGCTGGTGCTGTTGGGATCGGAGTTGAGGATCTGCTCGCAGGTGGCGATGGCATCGAGCGGGTTGTTGCGCATCTGCACCTGCGCTTTGGCCGCGAGCGGCGAGTTGCTTGCGGTGCCGATCATTTTTTTGAAGAAGCCGCCGCCCGCGCCGGCCTTTTTGAATTGCGTCGCCCGCAGCGCCTTGCGCGCCTCGAAGAAGCCCGGCTCCTTGCTCAGCGCGAACGTGAAAAACTGGATCGCATAGTCGAAGTTGCTCCGCTGGAGCGCGGTCATGCCCTTCTCAAACTGGTCGCGCAGTTCGCGCGGAACTTCCGTGAGGTTCTTTTCGGCCATGCGGCAACGCTAGACGAGCCGGCCCGGAAAACCAATTCAAAAACTCCCGCCCGCCGCGCGCGCGGAAAAACCTCTTGCACCGCGCGCCGGGAGGCGGCTTTATACCGGCCCGTTGCGCACGTGGTGGAATTGGCAGACACGCTACTTTGAGGTGGTAGTGCCGAAAGGTGTGCAGGTTCAAGTCCTGCCGTGCGCACCAATTTTTCCTCCAACCCAGCCTATGAAAAAAACCGCCCAGCTCCTCCTCCTCGTCGTGGTGGTTGGCGCCGCCGCCGGCTGCCGCTCGCACTACGTGCTCAAGCTCACCAACGGCCGCACCGTGGACGCCTACTCCCGGCCGGTGATCAAGGACAACGCCTACGTCTTCAAGGACGGCCAGGGCCACGACGCGAGCATCCCGCCCGGCCGGGTGCTGAGCATTGACCGCCACTGAGCTTCAGCGCCGCGCCCGCACGAACTGCGCGACGTATTTGCCGAGCAGGTCCGCTTCGAGATTCACGACGTCGCCCGTCCGCCGCTCGCGCAACGCGGTGACCGCGCGTGTGTGCGGGATGATCCAGAGCTGGATTTTTCCCCGCGCCACGCTGGCCACCGTGAGGCTGATGCCATCCACCGCGATCGAGCCTTTGAAAATCACGTAGCGCCGCACCGCGGCGGGCGCGGCGATTTCGAGGAGCCAGTCCGCGCCGGATTTTTCCCAGCGCGTGATGCGGCCCGGCGCGTCCACGTGGCCGGTGACGAAATGCCCGCCGAGCCGCGAGTCCGCGCGCAACGAGCGTTCGAGGTTCACGGCGGAACCGGTTTTAAGCTGGGCGAAGCTCGTGCGCTCCCACGTCTCGCGCAGCAGATCGAAGCGCAACGTCCGCGCCGCGCCGCGGCCCGCGGCCTTCACGAGCGTGAGGCAGCAGCCGTTGACCGCGATGCTGTCGCCGAGCTTCACGCCACGCGCGCAGACTTTCGCGCGCACGGTCAGCTCGATGCCGCGCGCGGTGCGGCGGATTTTTCCGATCACGCCGGATTCTTCGACGATGCCCGTGAACATGGCGGAGAGTTTCGGGTTTCGGATGGCGGGTTGCAAGGTGGAGGTTTTCTTCCGCGCGCTTCCTCGTTTGGCTTCCGGAAAAAATTATCGAGGCGATTGCTGAACGCAACGCTCGCGACCGCTCACCGCTCCATCGAGCGCGAGATGAGGCTCGGGCCCTTGGCCGGGCGCGCGGCGCGGACCATGAACCAGCAGATCACCGTCGCCATCACGATCAACAGCACGCCGATCGCGAGCAGCATGGTCCGCGAGAGCAGCGGCTTCGACTCGGGTAGAAATCCCGCGAGCACCGCCGGCAGGCCGGGCTTCGTGGCCGCGGCGACGGCGGTGGTCGTCACTTGCGCCGTCGCGGGTGCGGCTGTCGGCGGTGGCGTGATCGCAACGGGCGCGGGCGTTTGGGCGGCGGGTGCCGGAGCGGTGACCGGCGGCGGCGATGCTTTGGGCTTGGGCGGCTCGACGTCGAGTTTGCCCAGGCTCATCGGCGGTGTGGGCGTCCCGGATTTTGCGGGTTCCGTCGCCGGCGGATCGGATTTCGGAACGGCCGGTTCAGTCGGCGTCGCGGCCACCGTCGGCTTGGGTGCCGGCGCGGGCGGCTCGACGGGCGCAGGCACCGGCTCGGGCTTGGGCTTGGTGAGGATCAGCGGAGCCGGCGCGTTCGGTTTCACGACGGCCGCGACCGGTGCCGGAGCCGGCGCGGCTTTCGGGCGCGCGTCGGCCGGGATGCGCGGCACCTGCACTTTTTCCCCGCCGGTGCTGACCAGGCAATCGATGATCTTTCCGTCCACGGCGAGGAACGCGGTGACGAAGGGTTTGCGACTCTTGCGCAACTCGGCGGCCTGATCGCGGAAGATCGTGTTCACATACAGGTCGAACGGCGTGCCGGTCACCGGTTCGCTGCCGTCGGTGACGAGGAACACGGTGACCGAGCGCGAGGCCGCGACGCCCTTGGCGAGTTCAACGAGCGCGGCGCCGATGCCCGTGCGGCCCTCGAATTTCAACCGCTCAACGAACTGCCTGGCGTTCGCGGCGTGATCGTCCTTGAGATCCACCACCCACGACTCGGGCGGGAAGGTTTCGGTGAAAACTTTCGCGCGGAACGGCCAGATCGCAAACGAGTCGCCCGTGCGCATCTCGCCGTTCATCGCGGAAAGCAGGAGCTCGTTCACCGTCTGCACCGTGGCCTCGTGGCAGCGGGCGAGGTTCGTCGAGGCGTCCACGAGAAACAGGAAGCGATGCCCGTTGGCGGCCGGCGGCGCGTCCGCGGCGCGCGCGGGCGCGAGCCACGCGAGCAGGACGGTGAGGGCCAGGAGCTTGAGCTTCATCTTCGTTGCTTGAACGCCGTGCGTTCCTTGCGGTTGAAGTGTTGCAGCTCCGACTGGAATTCGGCGAGCGCATTCTCCATCGTGCGGATGAAGACGTCGCAGCTCATCGCGGACGCGCCGAGATTGATCACCGTGTCGCGCTCGGCCGAGTCGTCCGTCACCACGAGCACCTCGCCGTAGTCGCGGAAGCGGTGCGCCGCGCGCTCGATGAGGTCATCGGCCGTCTTGCCGTCGCGCGAGTAGAGCACCTCCATCTCCGGCGAACTGTGCGGCGCGCCCGTGCCGGCGGGCGCGCCCGCGCCGTCGAAAAACACCGTGACCGGCGTGGCCACGGAGTCGCGATAACGGGTGAGTGCGGCGATGAGTTCGTCGCGGGCGGCGGCGGAATGGCGCGGCCGGCCGGGCGCGAGGTCCGGCCACGCGTGCAGGAGGCTGTAGCCATCCACGAGAATTCGCACCAGCGGCATGGTGCCGAAGCTAGCGCGAAGCGTGCCGGAAAGACAGCCGAAAGAACTTTCAAGACTGACTCCTATTGAAAGCGCACGCGGGGGATAAAAGGCGCGCGGTGGGACTAGCCGGAAGCGGAAGCACGACGGCGGAGAAACCAGACGAGTGCGCCGGCCCCGGCCAGGCCAAGGCACACCGACGACGGCTCGGGCACGGTGATGACGCCTTCGCGGAACCAAAGGTCAATTCCAGTCTGGAGAGCTCCTTGATAATAGGAGTCCCCTCTCGAATATTGGTAAAACGCATCCGCATATACAAAAACGCTGTCGCCTGACTGCACGACTGGTTGGAAAAAATACGACACCCCGGGGACGACTGAAACCGGATTGGTAAAAATGAAATCTGGGTAACCGCTAAAACTGTCTGGTAAGGAAGCCAATTCCGACGAACCCAAGATCGGCCCAGTGATGGAATTTGAAAGCAAATTTACATAAACAACCGCTCCAGTGCCATTTCCAGGTGTAAAATCTTCGGCAACCCAAAGACGAATGAAGCCAACAGCGTTTGACGATGGAATGAAGGATTGCCCGTAGGGTTGACCACCGTTGATAAAACCTCCGGTTTCGGCGTTCGCACCTTCGACCGCAGACTGCTGGTCGTAAATAAAATTTGTTTGCGCCAAAGCATGATGTGCGAGAGCGAGGCCGACACCGGCGAGGATTGGAACGAACGCGCGCACGATCAAAATGTTCGCAAAAACTGTGCCGCGCGGGAATGGGGCGGAAAACGCGCGGCGCTTAATCGCGAATGGTGAAACCTCACACCTTCTGCGCGGCCCGCACGCGTCGGCGCACCAGCCACCCAACCCAACCCGCAAGTCCAACCGCCCCCAGCGCCGCCACTGACGGCTCAGGGACCGTGATGACGCCTTCGCGGAACCAGAGGTCGTGATTGGGATTAGCAGCCCCTTGGTAAAAAGCGTTTCCACCGGGATAGTTATAAGTGATGTCCGCATTTACGGTTACTACATCGCCAGTTTGGACGATCGGTTGTAGAAAATAAGTAACACCGGTCACTAAAGAGACCGGATTGGAAAAGAAGAAGTTTGGGTAAACTTGATTCCCACCTGAACCGAATCCATCCGCCAAGGTAACGGGGTCAGTGGAGCCAAGAATCGGACCCGAAATCGAATTCGACAGCAAATTGACAAAAACTACGGCTCCCAAACCGTTACTCGGATAATTATCATACATCCACAACCGTATAAATCCGACAGAGTTGAACGACGGCGTGAAAGACTGACCGTATGGCTGCGCAAAGTTTAGCGAACCGCCAGTTTCCGCATTTGCGCCTTCAGTAGCGGACTGCTGGTCGTAAATAAAATTTGTTTGCCCCTGAATCGAACCAGTCATGGCGAAACCGGCCAGCAATAACGAAATCGTGCGCGCTTGCATAACTTAGGGCGGGGGAACCGGAAGATCGAGCGGCGCAAAAGTAACGTGCTCCAAGGCGCCGTTGGTGTGTGGAATGACCGTCTGGTAATGCAGTAAATTGGTCGAATCCCAATGCACAATAAAGGATTTAGGAACCTTAAAGCCGGCGATTTCTGCACCACCGCCACCAGCCGAGCGCGGCGGCTCCAGCCAGGCCAAGGGACACCGACGACGGCTCGGGCACGGTGATGACGCCCTCGCGGAACCAAAGGTCAATTCCAGTTTGAACCGCACCCTGATATAACGAATCTCCGAATGAATAATTGTAGGTTGAATCGGCAAACACGGACACACTATCGCCAGATTGCACGACCGGCTGGAAAATGTAGGTCACGCCGGGAACGACAGAAATCGGATTGGTAAAGAAAAAGTCCGGGTAAATTCGATCCCCTGGCCCACCAAAGCCATCCGTAAATGAAACGGTTTCTGAGGAACCCAGAATCGGGCCAGAAATGGAATTCGAACGCAAATTTACAAAAACGTCCGCTCCTAGCCCATTCCCTGCGTTAAGATCACGCATCCACAATCGAATGAAACCGACCGCGTTTGACGTGGGAACAAATGACTGGCCGTAGGGCTGAGCGAAGTTGATTGAACCCACCGTTTCTGCAGAGGCTCCTTCGATCGCAGATTGCTGGTCATAAAAAAAATTAGTTTGGCCCTGAATCGAACTAGTCATGGCGAAACCGAACAGCAATAACGAAATCGTGCGCGCTTGCATATCTTAAGGCGGGGGAACCGGAAGATCGAGCGGCGCAAAAGTAACGTGCTCCAAGGCGCCGTTGGTGTGTGGAATGACCGTCTGGTAATGCAGTAAATTGGTCGAATCCCAATGCACAATGACGAGTTGGGCATTGGCAAAGCCTATGATTTCCCCCGATTGCGTGACCAGCAGATCGTTCAAATGATTAGTGAAGCGGGAACGCGACACTTTTTCCAAAAGACTCAGCGTTTCGGAAACGGCATATAAATCCTGATTCGGCTGAATGAGATCGAAGTCTTCCGGTGAGATTCCCCAATAGTTCGTGGCCACGATGCCACCCGGCGTGATCGTATAAATGCGAGGCTGCGGAGCGCCGTTTGTGTTTTGAGCACTTTCGGCTCCCGTAATGATTTTCCCAGCCCAAGGTCCATAGGTGAGCGGGTCGTCGGGCAGTGTGGTCACTCCTTCGAGATGCGGATACGGATTGTCAGCCAGATTGGCGAGAAGCACTGCGTTGGTTGCCAGCCCATTTGTTTGACTGATTCGCCAAACTTGCCCGCCCTCGTCTGCAAATCCTCCGGTGACCACGATAAGATCGTTTCCAAACACACCGGTCTGATCCACGTAAAGGCCGCCGCGCAGGAGCGTGTTGCTCCCGTTCGTGTCCGGAAGCGTCAGCCATTTGAGGTTCCAAGTCGTGCCGTCCGCCGAAAGTTTACCGACGACTCCGTTGGTGCCCGTGCCGAAATACATGTCGCCCGCGGTGAAGCCGTTGGTGGTCGTCTGGACCACGGCCAGCTTGATCTCATTGGTCAGTCCAATGATCGAAGACCAGTTGTCCGCCACGACGTCGTCACCCGCGTCGTTCGTCGTCACGATGTAAAAATTCGGGTAGTAACCATTGCTGTTGAAGTTGACCGAAAGAATCAAGGCGTTGCTCACGGGATGGTAATCGATGCCCACGGGCGTCGGCATGTCGTGATAAACCAATTCAAACAGGTTCGTGCCCGGATTGTCCTCAATGAGGAACTGCACCATTGCGTGATTCGTGTCCACGAAGTAGCCCCCGTGCGACATCAGCAGCACCACCACCGATTCGTCAAACTCCGCCACCTGGTCGTCCACCGGTTGGACCACCAGGTCGATGTTCGTCGCGCCCGCGGGAATGACGATGGTCCCGTTCGTCACGGCGGTGCCGTTCGTATATTGCAGCGAATAGTCGTTGGTGTAGGCGGCCGAGCCGCTGAGGTTGAAGAACACCGGCAGCGCCGCATTGGTGGACCCGGTGCGTGCGACGCGCAAGACGACGACCAGGCCGGGATCAGAGTTGGTGCTGTCGGGTTCCACCGCGTTGGTCGCGATGCCGTTCGTGAAATTGATCGAGACGGTGTTCGCCGGCGAATTCGTCGTCACCGCGAAGAACATCTTCTGGTGGCCGTAGGCCGGCACGGGCGTGAAGTCCAGATTGCTGCCGTTTCCGGTGACGGTTTGGCCGGCGTGCCAGTTGGTTTCGTTGTTGAAGTCGAACTTCCAGAGCAGTTGGTAGCTCATGTTGGTCGCCGTGTTGTGCAGCGTCAGATATGTCGCGTCGTTGGAATACCCGCGAGGTTCGAGGAAAAGCTCGGTGGAAAGAAACACATCGCCGCCGGTGAAACCCGCCACCTCCGACATCATGGACATCCGGCCGCCACCGCCGCCGCCCAGTTCGTCCGGGTTGAGCAGGCGCACCCGCGTGGCCACGGAAAGCGGGCCGGGAACCTTGTTCCAATTGGTCTGGAGCGTGCCCGTGCCGCTGTAATCATCCAGCACCACCGAGAGGCGCGCCTGCACGGTGTTGTCGCCGTCGTCCGCCGTGATGGAGAGCAGATTCGTGGCGGTGAAGTCCACCGGCAGGAACAACCACGCCCGCGCGATCCCGTCCGCATCGCTGCTCACCGTCACCTCGCTGGATAAACCCGACTGGCCCTCCACCCAAAATCCGGCCGCCCCGCTGTCCACGGCGAAGACCACCGTCGCGTCGGCCAGCACACCATCCGGGCCTTTGACCCGCGCCGAAACCGGCATGACCAGACGGTTGCTCACGAGGTCAACGTAATTGCCCACCGCCACGCTGTCCATACCCAGCGTCGGGGTGCTGCGCACGGTGGCGGCCGTGGCGGCGGAGCGCGAGAGGAAGGCGGAGCCGGCGAGGAACAACACCACCGCCGCCGCGATGCCGACCGCGGCGAGGAGGTTGACGCGCGTGAAGCTGCGGTTGCTTTTGACCCTCTCCATAGCCCGGGCCGACCCCGTCAAGTTTGTTGGTTGATGTTTCACAAAACCTTTGGGAACTAGGAGCAGACTCCCCGTCGCAGTCGGCTCCAGCAAAGTAATTCGGCGGATAATTATGTAGCGGATTCCGCTACAGCGGACGGTCCGCTGACCGAGCCAATGCACCCCCCCCCCCGAGACACCGAAGGGACCCGATCGGACAACGCGGTAGTGTCTCGGCTCGGAACATTGTCCCGTGGTCACCGGTGGACACGCTTTTTCAAAAATGATGAGTGCCGACGCGCCGGCACTGCGCGCGGAACTTTCGCCGGCACGCGCGATCGCGGCGGGGATGTGTAAAAATTCTCCGGCGGCACGCAGCGCCGGAAATTTGGCACGCAACATTTCGGCGGCGGCACGTGCCGGCGGAAATTTCGCACGCAACTTTTAGGCGGTGGCACGCAGCGGCGGGAAATTCGCGCACACTTTTCCCGCCGTGGCACGTGCCGCACGGGCGGCGGCACGCGCTTTTTTTCTCAGGCTTCACAAAATATTTTCGCCGGCGCGAAGCGCGGGGCGCGAAAAAGCTGGCACGCGGCCAGCAATGCCTCCGCAAACAAGCCGCGCATGAGATTCAACGATTCAAACGCATTCTTCGATTCCGAGGAGGCGGTCTTTGATTCCGACGCGGCGGAAAGTGAAAGGACAACACACATGACAAAGGTAAAATTGTCGCTCAGCCGCAAGAACCTGGACGAGAAGCTCCAGCTCTGCCTGGCGTTCGAGACGAACATGGCCGGCAACGCCGACACGCCCACCCCCGAGCCGCCCCTGGCCACCCTCACCGCCAAGCGGACGGCGCTGGAGACCAAACGAAACGACCGCGCCCAGAAGCAGGCGGAACTGGACGCGCTGGATTCGGAACTGGAGCAGGACGAGGAGGAGTTGACGGAACTGCTCCGTCAGGAGGGCGCCTACATCCAGACGGCCACCGGTGGCCATCCGGAGAAAATCCTCGGCACCGGCGCGGACATCGCCTCGCCCCGCTCCCCCAGTCCGGCCACGCCGGCCGTGCAGAACCTCGCGGCGCGCGCCAACGGAATGGAAGCGATGCTGCACTTCAAGTGGGACAGCTCGGGGCGCAGTTACACCTATGAGTTCCAGATCACGCTCGACCCGAATCTGCCGGACGGGTGGACCCACGCCGGGACGACGCGCAAGTCGCGGCTGGACGCGGAAGACCTGACGAGCGGGAAGAAAACGTGGGGACGCGTGCGGGCCATCGGCCCCAACGGCCCGGGCCCGTGGAGCGATCCCGCGTGCGCCATGGTGCCGTAAAGTGAGTCCAGAGCTGGGGAGTTGAGAGTTGAGAAACTCCAACTCCCCGCTCAACTCGCAACCTTCAACCTTCAACTCCCAATCCACAGCCATGTCCTTTGATCCGAATTATCCCCAGGCCGGCACGCGCATTCGTGCCGCGGATTTCCGCGTCCAGTTCAACGCGCTGAATGACAAGATTGACGCCGTGCCCGCCGGCCCGCCGGGGCCGCCCGGCAACGACGGCCCCATCGGCCCGCCGATGGCCGGCGTCGCCGTGGATGCCGTCAACACTCTCAACCCCGACGACCCCGCGACCGTGGATGCGAGCTTCGACGGGACGAACGTCCACCTCACCCTCGGCCTCCCGCGCGGCCACGACGGCGTGACCGGCGCACCCGGCGCGAATGGCAACGACGGCGGGACGGGCACTCAGGGCGAGAAAGGCGTCAAGGGTGATCCCGGCGATGTGACCGCGACGCAGTTGAGCGACGGCCTCGCCGCCACGCTTGCGTCCGCCGCCGCGAACAGTT
>JACQFS010000122.1 GCA_016199935.1 Verrucomicrobiota bacterium | reverse complement strand
GTCATGGGTGGCGACCACGGTTGCGAGGTCGTCATTGCCGGCGCCAAACTGGCACTCGAAGCCGACGTTAAGATTTCATCGCTCCATCTCGTCGGCGACCAGGGCCAGATCGAAGCGGCTTTGAAAAAAGCCGCACTCCGCGACGCGCGCGTCCAAATTCTCCACTGCACCGAAGTCCTCACCATGGAGGACAAACCCCTCGAAGGCATCCGCAAGAAAAAAGACTCCTCGATGGTCCGCGCCATCGAACTCGTCCGCGAAGGCGAGGCCGACGCGGTGATTTCCCCCGGCAACACCGGCGCGCTGGTGGCCGGCTCGATGAAGCTGCGCCGGCTCGAGGGCGTCGAGCGGCCCGTGCTCGCCGCGCGGGCGCCCTCGCGCACCGGGGATTTTGTTTTGCTGGACGCCGGCGCGAATCCCGCGTGCGAGCCGGTGCACCTCGCGCAGTTCGCGGTGATGGGCGCGATCTACGCGCGCGCGATTCTGGGAAAGAAAAATCCGCGCGTGGGCGTCCTGAGCAACGGCTCGGAGGAATCGAAGGGGACCGACCTCACGCGCGAAGCGGCGCGGCTCTGCGCGCTGCTGGACCTGAACTTCCTCGGCTACGTCGAGGGCTTCGACCTGTTCAACGACGGCGTGGACGTGGCGGTGACGGACGGTTTCACCGGCAACGTGGTGATCAAGACCGCCGAGAGTCTCGGGCACACGATGATGAAGCTGCTCAAGGCCGAGCTGACCGCCAATCCGCTCCGCAAGTTCGGGGCCTTGCTTTCGCAGGCCGCTTTCCGCAATCTCAAGCGTCGCATGGATCCGGAAGTCTACGGTGGGGCCGTGCTGTTGGGCCTCCGGGGCAACGTGATCAAGACCCACGGGTCCGCGCGCGAGAAAGCCGTGATGAGCGCCATCCGCGTCGCGTGCGAAGCGGTCGAACATCACCTTAATGACATGATTGTGGCCGACATCCAAAAAGCCGACGCGCGCCTGGCCGCGGCCGCCGCGAACCCCGCCGCCGCATGAGCCCCGTCCCGGCCAAGCTCCTCAAGAACCCGCGGGCGAAGCACGATTTCAAGGGCCGCACCTGCTCCATCGCCGCCGTCGGCTCCTACGTTCCGGAGAAAATCGTCACCAACGCCGACCTCGAGAAGATCGTCGAGACCACCGACGATTGGATCACCTCGCGCACCGGCATCCGCGAGCGCCGCACCGCCGCCGCGGACGAATTCACCTCCGACCTCGGCACGAAGGCCGCGCTCAAGGCGATGGAGCGCGCGGGCGTGAAGCCGGAGCAGATTGACCTCATCATCGTTGCGACGATCACGCCGGATTATCCGTTTCCCTCCACGGCGGCGCTGGTGCAGCAGAAAATCGGCGCGTATCGCGCGGCGGCGTTCGACATCGAGGCGGCGTGCAGCGGGTTCATCTACGCGCTGGAGATCGGCCAGCAGTTCATCATGTCGCGCACCTACGACACGGTGCTCGTCATCGGCGCGGAGAAACTTTCCGCCATCGTGGACTGGACGGATCGCAACACCTGCGTGCTGTTCGGCGACGGCGCGGGCGCGGCGATTCTCCAGAATCGTCCCGGTGCGCACGGCCTGCTCACCGCGTGCATGGGCGCGGACGGCAACAAGGCGGACCTGCTGCTCATGCCCGGCGGCGGCAGCCGCAACCCGGCGACGCACGACTCGGTCAACGCCCGCCTGCATTACCTGCGCATGGACGGCAAGGAGACTTTCAAGAACGCCGTCAACGCGATGCTCGCCGCGGCGACCGAGGCGTTGCGCCGGTGCGAGCTGGACATCTCGCGCATCAAGGTCGTCATCCCCCACCAGGCGAACCTCCGCATCATTGACGCCGTGGGCCAGCGCCTCGGTGTGAAGCCCGATCAGGTGTTCGTGAACCTGCACAAATACGGGAACACCTCCGCCGCCTCCGTCGCCATCGCGCTGGACGAGGTGGTGCAGACCGGCCGGGTGCAGCGCGGGGATTTGATCCTGCTGGTCGTCTTCGGCGCGGGCCTGACGTGGGGCGCGGCGGTGATCGAGTGGTAGCCGGCCGGTTCGGGGCTTCAAGCCTGCGAATAACTTTTCTCCTGATTTCCTTTCCCTGCATTGACGCGAACCGCTTGCGTGCTACTTTCTGCCCATTCGTATGAGCGCTTCCAAACTTGATGTCTCTGGCGTGTTCCAGCCGGTGTCCGTCACCGGCAACAAAACCTCCCTCAATCTGCCCGCCAGTGCAGTGCGCGTGCGCAAGAACGGCATTGAATTTCAGTCGGCCAGCCCCATTTCGTTGTGGACCGAGATGTCGGTCGAGCTGCGTTCGCCCCGCGACGCGGCGCGGCTGTCCGCGCACGGCATCGTGGTCGCCTGCGCCGGCACGCGCCATGCCGGCTATCTGGTCACGATGCTGTTCCTGAATCTCAGCGCGCGCTCGCAGCAGCAGCTCAGCGAGATGTCGTGCTCGCAACTTTCCTGAATCCGGCCCGGCGCGGCTGAATTCAATCCCCGGGTTTCATCGCATGGAGACGTTTCATCAAATCCTCAAGACCGCCGTTGACGCGCAGGCGTCCGACGTGCACGTCAAGACCAACGCTCCCGTCATCTACCGCATCCACCGCAAGCTCGTCACGGTGGACGGCTTCGTGCCTTCGGTCGAATGGTTGAACGGCGTTGTCGCCAAGATGGTGCCGCCGCACGCGCGCAAGCGGTTGGACGACGACGGCGAGGTGGACTTCTCCTACTACGTGCCGGGCATCGGCCGGTTCCGCACGAATGTCTTCACGCAGCGCGGCGAATACGCGCTGGCGATGCGTTATGTGAAGATGCAGATCCCCGCGTTCGAGGAGCTGGGGTTGTTGCCGCAGATCAAGGATCTCGCTGACTCGCACCGCGGCATTGTGCTCATCGCCGGCACCACCGGCAGCGGCAAATCCACGACACTGGCGGCGATGATCGACCACATCAACTCGACCTCCAAACGGCACATCGTCACGCTCGAGGATCCCATCGAATACGTCTTCGAGGACAAGCAGTCCGTGATCGAGCAGCGCGAGGTCGGCCTCGACACCCAGTCGTTCACGAACGGTCTCAAGTATGTCCTCCGTCAGGATCCGGACGTCATCATGGTTGGTGAAATGCGCGACGCCACGAGCTTCGCGGCCGCGATGAGCGCGGCGGACACGGGCCATCTCGTGCTGTCCACGCTCCACACCACCAACTCCGCCTCCTCCGTCACGCGCATCCTGGATTTTTTCAAGGCCGACGAGCGCGAACAGGTCCGCCGCCAGCTCGCGACCACGCTCCAGGCCGTCGTCTGCCAGCGCATGGTCCCCAGGATCGCCGGCGGTGTGATCCCCGCGTTGGAAATCCTGATCAACTCACCGACGGTGCGAAAGTTGATCGAGGAAAACCGGCTCGACAAACTGGCCGTCGCCATCGAGACCGGCAGCGAGGAGGGAATGCAGAATTTCAACCAGGCCCTTTACGAGCTGGTGAAACAGAAGGTCATCACGAAGGACGAGGCCCTCGCCCGCGCGACCAACGCGCAGGCGCTGGAGATGAACTTCAAGGGTATCTTCCTCAGCGAAGGCAAACGCATCCTCGGCTGATCGGCGTCACACCGCCGGCGGCGCGACGTAGAGCCGGCCGCCTTCGAGCCCTTTCAGAATCATCTCCACCGTGCGGTCGAGCGCGCCCTGGTTCTGGCGCACCACGGCCAGCGCGTTGCGGCCGAGTTGATCGCGCTTCGCGGCGTCACCCAGCAGTTCGTCCAGTGTTGCCTCGAGTCCTTTCGCGTCGGCCACCTGCACGGCGCCCTGTCGCTGCACCAGCGCCTCGGCGATGGGCGCGAAGTTCTGCATGTTCGGCCCGAACACCATCGCCTTGCCCTGGAGCCCCGGCTCGATGGGGTTCTGGCCGCCCTCGGCCGTGAGGCTTTTGCCGACGAAGACGACCGCGGCGGCGGCGTAGAAATTTTTCAGCTCACCGGTGGTGTTCACCAGCAGGCAGTCCACGTCACCCGGCGCGTAGTCGCCATTGTTGACCTCGGTGCGGAGCGCGTGCCGCAGGCCGAGCGCGTCGAGTTCGCGGCTGACGTCGGGCGCGCGTTCCTGGTGGCGCGGCACGAGCACGAGGAAAAGCTCCGGGTGCTTCGCCTTGAGGCGCGGAAAAATTTCCGCCAGCAACGCCTCCTCGCCCGCGTGCGTGCTGCCGGCCACGATGATCGGTGCGCCGGCGGGCACGCACAGCTTGTTGAGCAGCGTGGGCACAAACTGCGGCTGGCGCGCGTCCATCACCGCGGTGTCAAATTTAAGGTTGCCGGTGACGTGGACGCGGCCGGAGTCGCAGCCCAACTCGCGCAGGCGCGCGGCATCGCCCTCGTTCTGCGCGCCGATGCCGGCGAACGCGGCGAACAGCGGACGGAACAGGAAGCCCATCCGCCGGTAGCCGCGGAAGGATCGTTCCGAGAGCCGCGCGTTGGCCAGAAACACGGGCGTGCCGCGGTCGGCGAGCCGCCACAAAAAATTGGGCCAGATTTCCGCCTCGATGAGGATGACCGCCTCGGGGACCAGGCGCAGCGCTCGCCGGACGCAACCGCTGCCGTCCACCGGGTAATAGACTTTGGTCACGTGCAGCGGCAGCTTGCGGCGCAGCTCGGCCATGCCGGTGGAGGTGGTGGTGGAGACGACGAACTTCGCGCTGGGCAGGCTCGGCTCGAGGGCGGCGACCAGTTGGGCGCTGAGGTTGACCTCGCCGACGCTGACCGCGTGGACCCAGACGATCTGGCGGTTGGTGAGCGCCTGCTGAACGTGCCGGTCGTAGTAGCCGAACCGTTGCGCGAAGCCCTTGCGCCAGTTGCCCCGGCGCCACATCTTCAGGAAATAAAACGGCGAGGTGACGAGGAAGCCGAGGATGAAAAGGATGTTGTAAACCAGGCGCATGAGTCGCGATCCGCCCGGCTATCACGCCTCAAACCCGCGCCGATGGCAAATGAGAATTCACGCGGAGTTTGCCGGCGCCGGTCCCGCGCGCGGTCCCGTCTTTGCGCTTGCGCGACACTTTATTTTCCCCATATTCACGCCCGTTGCTTGCGAATTTCGGCGGTGGTCGGGCGGAGTTGTTCCGCGCATGACCGGCACGCCCCTGCAGTTGGTCGGGGTCTTAGCTCAGTTGGTAGAGCGTCTCGTTCGCAATGAGAAGGTCAGGGGTTCGAACCCCCTAGACTCCACCAAGCCACTGCATCTCGATGAGTTTTTGCGCCACGCTCCAGAAAAAATTTGCCACCCACTTCCCCAAGTGGCGCTGGGAGGTCGTGGAAAACGCCAACCCCAGCACCTCGGTCATCATCATGGCCCAGGGCATGATGATTCCCGGCGAGTTGATTCTCACCATCCAGGATGACGCCGGCCGGCGGCTCGGTCAGGAAGTGGTCGGCGGCCAGTCTTACTGCGACT
>JACQFS010000159.1 GCA_016199935.1 Verrucomicrobiota bacterium | reverse complement strand
GTCGAGAATGGCCGCCAGCGTGCCGGGTGAGTTGCCCTCGTAGCGATTGTTCACGAACAGGAACGCGCGTCCCCTGCCCCGCCGACGCGCCGCGCTCAGAAATTTTGCGCCCGCCGCGCGTCCATCCGCGTTCGGCTCCTGCACGTCGCGATACGGGCTGAACTTCGCCACGGCCTCCTCGTATTTGCGCCCCGGCTTGAGCAGGAACCGCGCGACGAGCAACTCCGGCGCGGTGAAACTGCCGGCCAGCGCGAGTTGCTCGGCCGGCGGCGGCATCGCCTCCCACGAATTGAAAACGTGCGCGACGCCGTGCCGCGCGAGCATCGCAAAATACTCCGGCTGCAGCAGGCTCGCGTTGCGAATCTCCACCGCATACGGCCAGCCGCGCGGAATCCTTCCGAGAAAATCATCGAGCGCTGCGACGAACTCCCGCCCGCGCGTGAAGTCGCTCCCGTGAAACCGCGCGAACTCGAACATCAGCACACCGAGGTTCCGGCGAAACGGTTCGCACGCGCCCAGGAACGCGCGCGTGAACAGCTCCGCATTCAGGAAATTCGGATTGTCCGCGCCCGCGCGCCGGCCGAAGCGCGGCAGGTTCGGAAACCGCCGCAGCGTGATTTCATCCGTGACCTTCAGGCCGAATTGAAAATCGACGGGCACTTGCGCCGCGAGCGCGCCGAGCGATTTCCCGGTCGGAAACTGGTAGTAGGCCGCGTCCACGCTCACGGTCTTGAACACCTCCGCATACTCCGCCAGGCAGAGCCGCTCGAAGCGCGCTTCGGAAAATTTTCCGCGATAGACGTAGCGGTCGTCGGTGTAAATCTGCCCGAGCCAGCCCGGATATTTCCACGACGACGTGCCGACGAACACGCCCTGCGCCGCGAGCGCCTGCGCGCCGCGCCGGAGCCGTTCACGGTCGAAGGCCGGGGCCGTTGCCATGCGCCAAGGGGAGCGCACCACGGGGCCAAAGGCAAGCGAGCGAGCTTTGCGTTTGCCCGTCGTCGCGCATTCGTTCAATCTCCCGGCGCGGAATCACCCGCCAGAAAGTTTATGGACGCCAAAACCATCGAGAACACCACGCAACTCCTCATCAACCTCGCCATCACCTACGGGCCCAAGGCGCTCGTCGGCCTCACCTTCCTCGTCGCCGGCATCCTCGTGGCGCGCTGGGTCGGCAACGCCGTGATGAAGATGTTGCAAAAGCGCGAACTGGAACCACCGGTGCGCCTGCTCATGGTGCGCGTCGTGCGCCTGCTGGTGGTGCTGCTCTTCATGCTGATGGCGATGCAGAACCTCGGCATCGAACTGCTCCCGCTTCTCGCCGGCCTCGGCGTCGCGGGCGTCGGCATAGGATTGGCGCTTCAGGGCGTGCTCCAAAACATCGTCGCCGGCCTCACGATCATTTTCACCAAGCCCTTCCGCGTTGGCGAATACCTCGAACTCCTCGGCGTGCAGGGCGAGGTCACGCAGATTGAACTTTTCTCCACCACGCTGGTTCACGCGGACAAATCACGCATCGTCATCCCCAACCGCAAGATCGTCGGCGAGATCCTCCACAACTACGGGCGCATCCGGCAGCTCGAACTGCTCGTCGGCGTCGCCTACGACACCGATCTCAACGCCGCGCTCACCGCCGTGCGCCAGGTGGTGGAGGCCAACGTGCGGGTGCTGAAGGATTTTCCACCCGTCATCGGCGTCAGCACGCTGGCGGATTCCTCGATCAACCTCAGCGTGCGCCCGTGGGTGAAGGTGCCGGACTACGGCCCGGCCGGCGCGGAGATCAACCAGGCGATCGTGGACCGCTTCCGCGCGGCGAACATCAGCATCCCGTTTCCGCAGCGCGAAATCCGCATCCTCAGCGGAGCAGCCTGAGTGGCGCAAAGCTCGAAATCCGAATTCCGAAACCCGAAACAAATCCCAATCAGGAAAATCAAATGACCGAAGCGGGCGCTGGCGCTGGTTTCGGTCATTGCAGTTTCGGTAATGGCGATGTGCGTTAAGAGACGCTGCAACGAGCCGGGAACGCAGGCAGACGAATGGAGGCAGAGGAATCAATTCCTTGGGAACAAATTCCTCTGCCCCCATTCCTTTGCCCAATCTGGTCGTCTTGCCTTCGGCTCTCGGGCGTCGAACTTCGAGTTTCGGATTTCATCCCATCGCCGCGAGTGCTGGGAGCAGTTCCCAAATCTGCTTCACTCCCGCCGTGCCCGTCGTGCCGAGTTGATGCACGACGATGGACGATGCCACGATGGCCATCTCGATGGCCTCGCGCAGCGTCGCTCCGGCCGCGAGTGCCGGCGCGAGGTTTGCCGTCACCGAGTCCCCGGCTCCGACCACGTCAATCGGCCCGCGCAACGGCAGTGCCCGCACGTGCTCCACTTTCCCGTCTGCGTCTGCCCCGACGATTCCCTCCGCGGCCATCGTCACGAAAACATCGCGGCCGTGCTCGCGCGCGAGCGCGGCGGCGAGACGCTTCACTTCCTCCGCGCCAAGATCGCCCCGGTGTTGTGTGAGTGCGCCGAGTTCGGCGGCGTTCATCTTGAGCGTCACCGGCGGCCAGCCTTTCAACCCGCGCCGGCTGTCGGCCACGATGCGGAGCTGCGGATGATCGCGCGCCACGTCGCGCAACGTCTCGCGCATCACGCCCGTGATCGTGCCCGTGCCCGCCACATCCACCTGATCCATGACGATGATCGCGTCCGCCGTCACGGCGAGATCGCTCACCGTGGCGGCAAGCCGCTGCTCGACGGCCGCGGGCGTGGGCGTCCAGTTTTTTGAATCAAGGCGATTCAGTTCGCGCGGCGTCTGGCCCGGGTCCAGCACGAGCGGCTTGCAGTAAGTAAAAGTGCGCCGCTCCGCCGACGTGACGAAGTGCTCCATCTCCACGCCGGGCAACGCGCCCAGCGCACGACGAAGTTCGAAGCCCTCGCCGTCATCGCCGCAAAAACCCACGGGCACGAGCTCGCCGATGCCGAGCGCGACGAGGTTGTTGAGGATCGTGCCCGCAGCGCCGGGCTGCGCGCGGACGTTGACGACGTTATGCACCGGCAGCCCGGTCTCGATGGACATCTCGCCGCGCGCCGGATCAATTTCCAAATACCGGTCGAGACAAAAGTCGCCCACGACCGCGAGCCGGAGCGAAGCGTAGCGCGCGATGATCTGCTGAAATCGTTGCGGAGTCATGCGCCCGTCAGCTCCCGCCAAAGGTTGTGGATGAACGTCACGTTGTCGCACTGGAGATAGTGCATCGCGCCGCCCATCCGTGAAAAACTTTTGCAGAAGCGGAGGTAGTAGGCCGCGTTCGTCTTCGGCGGCTCGCCCTTCGTCCAGTCCCAGCCGCCGCCGTCCTGCAAATCCACGACGCAGATCGTGTGGTCCTTCACCACGCCGCGCCCGTTTTGCAGCCGCAGGTTGTTCACGCAGCTCAAACTTTTTTCAAACACCTGCGGCCCCATGATCGCCGAGCCGACGGACATCGCGACGCCGCCATCGAGCCGCTCGACCGAGCCGCCGAAGAGTTTGAAATCCCACTCTGCCGCGCGGCCGATGACGCCGCCGTTGAAGATCGGATGGTTGGCGATGATGTCGTAGCCGATGCCCGGATGCACCGTGAGCGGCACGCCGTGCCTCCACGCGGAGGCGAGGATGGAGGCGTGCTTCCACTTGTGGTCCACCTTCAACCGCCCCGCGGGCAGGCGCTGCTCGCGCATCGCGCGGAGCAAATCCGCGCGCGCCGCGGTGAGCGGATGCGCCGGCTCGGCGGAAATGGCGCGCGCCAGTTCGTCGGTCGCCGGCAGCGTCGCGCCGTCCTCGGTGATGAAGCGCCCGAGCGCGCGGCCGTAGCCGAGGCCATCGAGCGCGCCGGCCATGAGCGCGAGGTGGATGTTCAACGCCGTCTCGTGCCACGTGCCGAACGTGCCGCTCGCCACGTTCATCTCCACGCTCTCGGTGCTCGCGCCGAACCACGCGTATTCCCAATCGTGAATCGTCCCCGCCCCGTTCGTCGCAAGGTGCGTGATCCAACCGCGCGCCATGAGTTGATCGAGCAGGAGCGCCGCGCCGTTACGCAGCAGGTGCGCGCCGTAGATGAGCATCACGGCCGCGTCGCGTTCGCGCGCGGCCCGGATGCGCGCGGCGCAATCGCGGATGAGCGGCGCGATTTTTTCCGGCACCGGCTTCGGGGCCGAGTCGGGTGAAATCAAAATGTCGTCCGCGCGCGTGAGGCTCTGCCGTTCGGCGAGCGGAAAAACTTTCAGACGCGAAAGGTCGAGCGGTTGGACGGGCGTTTTCATCGGCCGAGCAGGTAGTCGAGCAGTGCGATGGCGTCGCGGAAGTCAGGCACGGCGGCGTCCGCGCCGGCGGTGAGCAACTGGCCGCGCTTGAATTCCTCCATGACGCCGGAGCCGTTGTGATCCTCGTCGCTGCACACGGCGATGGCGAGGCCGCCGAGTTCCTTGGTCGCGAGAATTTCCGCGGGCCCGTCGCCGAACGAGAGCAGGTTTTCGCCCGCGATGTTTTCCTCACTGAGGATTCGGCGGTAGATCGCGAGTTTGGAAAACTTCGCCGGGTCGCCCGTGCCGCCGTTGATGCGGTGGCCGAAGAACGGCGTGAGCTGTAAAATTTCCGCCTCCTCCTTCACGCGCTCCTCGATGGTGCTGCTCAGGATGATCGGCGTGAGCCCTTCGCGCTGGAGCTTCGCGAGGAGCAGGCGCGCGCCATGCACCACGAAATCGTCCGGCTTCGCGCGGCCACTGCGGATGAGTTGCGCGCGCGCGGCGATCTCGGCATCGAGCTGGTCCTGATACTCGCGGCGCAGCATCTCCGGATCGAGCGACGGCCCGCCGCGTTCGCGGACGATCTCGGCGAAGCGCACCATTTGCAAAATGGTCGGCTTGCCGTTCAGCCCGAGGATCACTCCGAGCAGCAGATCGCGGACAGATTGCTCCGTGTCGCCCGGAGCGGACGGAAGGCGGCGACGAAAACCATCGAGCATGATCGCCGGCCAGCCGTGGCGGATCCACGAGAGCGTGCCGTCGAAATCAAAGACGACGTGCGAGATTTGCGGACGCGGCGCGAATGTGGGACGCAACTCGACCGTGCCGGTGAATGTGGGCAATGCAACCATCGCGGTCTTTGTAGCGGTTGCGAACGCGGCGCGCAATCACGGCGAGCGCACGCGGAAGAAAGCCGCGCTCTCGGCCGGCACGACGGGCACCGAGAAGTTCGTGCCCGCATTCGTCTGCAACGGGAGCCACGGCGCCGCCGCAAGGTTCGTATTTTTCTCCACCACATACGGCGGCGCGGCGGTGCCAGCGAAAGTGAGCAGCACATTCGTTCCGCTCGACGCGATGCCCGCGTTGATCACGGGCACGACGGCGATCACGACCGCGTCGAAAGCCACCGCGTGGACGCCATCGTTCGCGCTCAACATCAGCGTGTAGCTCCCCGGCACGCTGAACGTCGCCGTGGTCGCGGGATTCGTGGCGTCGCCAAACGCGACCGCGCCCGGCCCCGAGTAGAGCTTCCACTGGATCACCGGCGGCAGATTGCTCCACGTCACCGCGCCGTTGAGCGCGGCAGTTTGGCCGAAGGAAATGTTTTGATCCGGGCCGGCGTCCGCGCCGGGCCGTCCGGCCGAGCGCGGGCCGCCGTTCGTGCTGGTGGTCTGGATGACTTCAAAATTGGTGACGGCCATGCTGCCGATGTGCGCGAAGGCGTTGTTCGTGAAGCGATCATCGGGCGCGACCGAGACCGAGCAAAAGCCGCCGTTGTCCGCGACGATGCCGCCGTATTTTTTCAATGCGTTGAGCAACGCCTTTTCCTCGCGCGACCAGTTGGCGGGAATGGTGAACGAGGATTTCAGCCGCAGCCGCTGGCCCATCGCGGGCGTGTTCGTGTCGGTCGTGAACGGCGACGAGGCGTAGTGCGTGGCCGGATAGATGAACTCGGCGCGCGAGTGCTTAACCACGAGCCGCAGCGCGTGCTCGACCGTGCCGCGCGCACACTCGTCGTAGCGCACGACGCCGGGAAACATCGCGAGGCCCGCCGCGTCGCCGCTGGTCCAGGTGAGCGGTCGCAGCGCGTTGGAACGCGTGTCGAACTTCGCACCGTTGGACGCGATCCAGTTGCCGTTCGTCTTTTTGGTCAGCCATGTTTCCCACAAGCCGCCCGTGCCCGGCTGCACGATGATCGCGTGCCGGTCGCCGCCGTTGGTGAACGCGTCGCGCTGCCACTGATCGAGCGTCTGTCCACCGGTTTGCGACGGCCACGTCTCGATGGGCATATTCGTCGGGATCGGATGCGGTTGCGCATCCGGCACGAGCACCCAGTTCATTTCAAAAAACGCGCGCACGTTCTGGCGGTTCGTCGCGAGGTCATTGGTGATCTGCGCCATCATCGTCGCGGAGTTCAGGAGCAGCGGGCGCGTGGTGATGTCCTCGTTCCACGCGCTGTCCACGGGAAAAATTTGGAGGGACGCGAGAATGGCGTCGGACTCGGGCGTGTTGAACAGCGTGGCATTCGTGACGGCAAGCTGCGGCCCGAGGATGCGCCCCTCGTGATTGATGCGCTCGGCGGCCGCGGCGCGCAACGCCGCAAGGACGCACACGCTGGCGAGGAGGAGTGAAGACAGTCTGGGCACGCGGACAGACTAGCCTTCGCCGCCGCGCCGCGCAACGTCCGCGCAATTGCAGCAGGTAGCAGCCGACGTAAGGAGGCTCACTATTCTCCGGCGGAAAAAATCAGAGCCTCCTGACGTCGGCTGCTACCGCTCGGAGGAAACTTGCGGACTCCGCGGTCT
>JACQFS010000158.1 GCA_016199935.1 Verrucomicrobiota bacterium | reverse complement strand
CGGGCCGCTGAGTTTGCGGTGGACTTTCTCGTCCACGCCAATCGCGCCACCGACGATCCTCGGCGTGCCGACGGACCAGGCGGTGAATCTCGGCGATCCGCTGACGCTTTCCGTCTCGCTCACGAACACGGCGGGCGTGCAGTTCAAGTGGTTCCTCGGCATCGATGAAGTCGGCGTGACGACCCCGAGCCTCGTCATCCCCAGCGTGCAGGCCACGAATGTCGGTCTCTATCGCCTGCGCATCGACATCGGCAGCGTGCGCTACTTCACGCAGCCGGTGGAGATCCAGATCAACACCGACGGCGCCACCAACGCGCTGGCGCGCGATAAAATCCTCGACGCGGTCGGGACGCCATTGACGCCAAGCCTCGCTGGCGGCGGCGGATTCGCGGCCAAGGGGGTGAGTTCCGCCGGCGGCGTGCTGCGCGGCTACAACGGCTCGCAGATTTTCAACACCACGTTTTCCACCGCCGATCCGAACGAGCCGCCCACGTGCGGATTCACGAATGGTTCATCCTACTGGTTTTCGTATCAGGCGCCGACCAACGGAACCATCACGGTGGATACCATCGGCAGCACGTTCGACACGGTGATCGAGGCGTATGCCTACACCGTCCCACTCACGAATTACGCCGATCTCGTCCCGATCACCTGCGACAACGACAGCGTCGCCACCAACGGCGCGGGCCGCATCACCTTCGCCGTGGCGCTGAACCGCCAATACGTGGTGGTGGTCACGGGCGTCAACGGCGCGCGCGGCATCGCCCAGTTGAACTACTTGCTCAACGCCTCGATCCCGCCGGTGCCGCCGACGTTGACGCAGGCACCGACGGGAAAAGGCGCCGGCGTCGGTTCCACGGTGGACCTGGCCGCGTCGGTCATTGGCAGCCCGCCGCTCCATTACCGATGGTCCAAGGCGGGCTCTCCGCTCGCGGGCGCCACGAACTCGTTTCTGCACCTGACCAACCTCGTCGTGCCGGACTCGGGCGATTACGTGTTGAGCGTGTCGAATCACATTGGCGGCCCCCTGCTGGTGACGTTGCCGTTGCGCGTCTTCGTGTTGCCGTCAATGCAGGTTGCGCCGATGGCCACGGCCGACGGCGCGATCATTTCGTTCACGACGATCAGCGGTCAGCAATATGTCGTGGAGCACACCGAAGTCCTCAGCGGCCCGTGGGCGCCCATGTCGAACCTGTATTCGGGCGACAACCTCAGCGTTGTGCTGACGAATTTTTTTAACGCACCGTCCGGGTTCTTCCGGGTCCGCGTGCAGTGACGTCGTGTTCCGCGAGCGGAACACCTGTTCCGCAGTCGTAACGGCCTGGCCTCCTTCTCCGCAGTCGGTTTTTCGCCCGCTCGAATTCCGCTCGCTGATTCCGTTGAAAACATTGGTGATTTGCCCCGAGAGCAAAACGCGCAAGCCCGTCGCGAGGAGGTTGGCAAAGGCGCTGCTAAAGGGAGCCTGTCCCGCCGATGGTCGGCGCGACAAAAAACATCAACCCATGAAACTGTTCCGTCACCTTCTCGTCATGTTCGCGCTGCTGTCGTTCACCGGTGGCGCCTTCGCTCAGACGAACACCAACTCCGTCCGGATCTACTACGCCGTCGAAGTGGAGTTCCACGCGGAGACCAACAACTACTACAAGCTGCAAAGCTCATCGAACCTCATCGAGTGGCACGATGTCACGGAGCCGGTCTTTGGCAATGCCGCCGCCGTGAGCCATCTCCGCTCAACGCGTGGTTCCAACAACAGTTCCGGCGAGTTCTTCCGCCTCGTGACCTTGCCCGCCACGAATGTCAGCTTCGCCCCGGCGGGATTCGCCGGCGTGACCCTCTCGCTGAATGACAGCGTGCTTAACGACCTGCTCCAGTTCACCAACGCCACCGGCGGCGTCCTGGTCGATGGCGGCGTGAGCAACCTTTTCATCTACACCTACACCAAGACGGGCGAGAGCGAGGCGCGCGTGGATCTCGTGCGCGGCACCACGGCTTATTACGCCGACCGCAGCAACGTCTACCACTTCACGTTTGCCGCGCCGACCGTCGGGACGTTCACCAGTGAGGAATATCGCCTGGGCCGGCTCAAGTCGCGCCGCATGGGCACGTTCCAGGTGACCGAGGGCATCGCGGCGCTGCCGGGCACCACGAACGGCCTGCCGCAGGGCACCAACGCCATTCCCACCAATCCGCCCGTGTCGCTCGCGGGGCTCGTCTATTTCTTCCAAAGCGGCTCGACGCCCGACCGGCTCGACTTTTCCGCGGCGACCAACGGCTACGGGTTCGAGGATAACCTCAAGCCGAGCGAGACGAACGGCGCGCCCGATGCCTTTGCGTATTCCTACACGCTGACCGCCCCGAGCAACGCCACGCTCATCGTGATGTTCAGCCCGACGAAGCGCGACGAATACACGCTCACTTTCACCGCCGGCGCGCAGGGCACGTTCATCCGCCGCGAATATCGAAACAACATTCTCGATGACACGGACACCGGCTCGTTCACGCCGTCGTCGCTGACGCCCTATGGAACGGGCGGCAACTCCGGCGGTGGCGGCGGCGGCCTTTCCAACACCCCGCCCGCCAGTGTCAACGGCACCACCTACACGATGAGCGACGACTCGCCGCCGGCGAAGGCGCTGCAATTCATCTCCGCCACGGCGGGAACGCAGACTTCGACCAACGTCGATTCATTTATCTACACCTACTCGGTGACCGGCGTGAGCACGTCGGCGCTGACGGTGCAGTTCAAGCCCGACCGTTGGGACGAATACGATCTGACGTTCACTGGAAATATCAGCGGCAACTTTGTGAGGCGCGTGTTCAAGAGCAGCACTTTGAATGACACCAAGTCAGGAACGTTCCTCCGAACGGCACCGTGAGCCTTTGCCCGGCCAACCCAAAACCAACCCACCTCCGCCGGGCGTGTCCACTCGCGCCCGGCGGACACGGTTTGAGCGAATGAAAAATTCGAGAACAACCAGGATGCCGGACCCCGCGGTCGGAGGGGATCCGGCGCGGTTGCGCTGCCTGGCCATTCGTGTCGAATTTGCGCCGGAGCCGCCGGCGGCGGCGATTTCCATTCGCCCCGCGATGACTGGGGCGGTGCGCCGGAAATTCGCGATTCAATCGCCGTGCCGATTCTGGCAGGGTCGCTCGGTGCGTTTCCTCTGGTTGTTTGCTTTGCTTCTCGTGTGCGACGTCCTCGCCGTTCGCGCGCAAACGAACACCCCGATGGCCGCCGGAGTTTTCAGCCAGATAATCGAAGTTGCGGGCCGTGTGGAATTCGCCGCCGCCGGGCAGGCCGCCTGGCAACCCGCGAAAGTCGGCGCGGCGCTCAAGCCCGGCGATCGGCTGCGCACGCAGGCCCAAAGCCGCGCCGCGCTCCAGCTTTCCGACCGCAGCGTGGTTCGTCTCGACGAACGCACCACGCTTGAAATCCAGCCGCCGCGCCACGCCGAGAAGCGCCGCTTCAGCCTGCCGTCGGGCCGCCTGTTTTTCTTCAATCGCGAGCAACCCGCCGATGTGGAGTTCGAAACGCCGCTCGCCACCGGGGCGATTCGCGGCACGGAGTTCGTGCTCGCCGTCGCGGCCGGCGGCACGCTTGAACTGGCACTGCTCGACGGCCTCGTGGATCTCCGTGCGGACACGGGCTCGCTGTCGTTGCAAAGCGGCGAGCAGGCGCGCGTCGAACGGGGCCAGGCTCCGACGAAGAGTCCGCTGCTGAACGCTGCGACCCGCATTCAATGGGCGCTCTACTATCCGGCCGTGGTCAATCCCGATGAACTCGGATTGAGCCTCGTCGAAGCGCAACGCTTCGCCGGGGCGCTCGCACAGTATCGCGCCGGCGATTTGCTCGGTGCGCTTGCGGTGCTGCCCGCCGAGGCGGCGGACGAAAGTTTCTCCGTTCAAACTTTCCGCGCCGCCACGCTCCTCAGCGTCGGGAGGTCAGAGGAGGCGGGCGTGCAACTGGCCAAACTTCCCGGCGATTCCGGGCCGGCGCGTGCGCTGGTCGAATTGATCGGGGTCATCCAGACGGGTAGCAGCCGACGTAAGGAGGCTCAATCTTCATCACCACGAAAGGAAGTGAGCCCCCTCACGTCGGCTGCTACCGCCTCAGAGTTGCTCGCCCGTTCCTACGCCTTGCAGGCCCAGTCGAAACTCGACACCGCATTGGTGGTGGCGAAGCGGGCCGCGGCACTCGCCCCGAATTTCGGCTTCGCCCACGCGCGGGTGGCGGAACTGGAGTTTGCGTTTGAGCACCACACCGCCGCGCTGGCGGCACTGGAACGCGCGCTTCAGTTCTCGCCCCGTCACGCGCAGGCCCAGGCGGTGCGTGGTTTCGTGCGACTCGAAAGCGGCGACACTCGTTCGGCGCTGGAAGCGTTTGACCGTGCGCGCGAACTCGACGCCGCGCTCGGCAGCGCATGGCTCGGGCGCGGCTTGTGTCTGCTGCGCGAGCGCCGGTTCGCCGCCGCCCGCGCGGCGTTCCAGGCGGCCGCGGCGTTGGAGCCGCAACGCGCGATCTTCCGCAGCTATCTCGGCAAAGCCGCGAGTGAACTTCGCGACGCGCCCGCGGCGCAGAAGGAGTTCCGCCTCGCCAAACAACTCGACGCCGGTGACCCGACCGGCTGGCTCTATTCCGCGCTCCATCTCTGGCAGGAGAATCGGCTCAACGAGGCGGTGCGCGACCTCGAACGCTCCGCCGATCTTAACGACAATCGCAGCGTCTTCCGCTCGCAACTTCTGCTCGACCGCGATCGCTCGGTCCGCAGCGCGAATCTCGCGGCCGTTTACGAGGATGCCGGACTCGGCGATGTCAGCCGGCACGCCGCCGCGCGCGCGGTGGGGGAGGATTACGCGAATTTCTCCGGCCACCTGTTTCTCGCCAACAGTTACGCCGCGCTCGAGGATCCGAACGGTTTCAACCTGCGCTACGAGACGGCGCGCCAGAGCGAGTTGCTCGTGGCCAATCTTCTCGCGCCTCCCGGGGCCGGGAACCTCTCGCAAGTGCTCTCGCAGCAGGAGCACCTGCAGTTCTTCGAGCCGCGTCCCTTCGGCTTCAGTTCGCTGACCGAATACCGCAGCGGTGGCGACTGGCGCGAGGCGGCGAGCGCGTTCGGCACGTTGGGCGGCCTGAGCTACGCCTTCGACACCGTTTACGAGAGCCAGCGGGGCCAGCGAGTGAACGAGGATTTCGTGCGGAAATCTTTTTCGCTCCAGCTCAAGCAGCGGGTGACCGCCCACGACGAGGCCTACGTGCAAATCGGCCGTTTCGACTCCGAGGGCGGCGACCTCGCGCAACATTACGATCCGTCGCAGGCCGTCGCAGGCTTTCGCGCAAACGAATTGCAGGAGCCGAATGTTTACCTCGGCTGGCATCACGCCTGGTCGCCGGGCAGTCATACCTTGCTGCTCGTCTCGCGCCTGAGCGACCGCCTGACGCTGACGAATCCGCAACCCAACGTGCTATTCTACCGGCAAAGCGGCGGTGTGCCGATCAGCATCGAGACGGCGCCGGGATTCGATTTGGATTTTCGCAGCACGTTCACGCTTTACTCGGCGGAGTTGCAGCACATCTGGCAGACGCCGGAGCACGCGCTCGTGATCGGCGGGCGCTATCAATCCGGCGCCACGGACACGCGGGCGACGCTCAATCGCGTCTTTACCGGCGTCGTGTCGGATGATCTGACCAGGGAATCGTTGGAACGTGGCAACGTTTACGCCTACGGACACTGGCAGATCGCCGAACCGCTGCGCCTGATCGCGGGCGTGAGCTACGACCATGTGTCGTTTCCGAGGAACACCGACCTGCCGCCGCTCATGCCGGGCGGTGATTCGCGCGATCTCGTTTCGCCGAAAGTCGGCCTCCTCTTCGCGCCGTGGAACCGCGGGCTGCTGCGCGCGAGCTACACGAAGTCGCTCGGCGGAATGTTCTTCGACAACAGCATCCGGCTGGAGCCGACGCAGATCGGCGGCTTCAACCAGGCGTTCCGCAGCCTGATCCCGGAAAGCGCCGCCGGTCTCGTGCCGGGCACCGCGTTCGAGACGGCGGGCGTGGGCTTTGATCAATCGTTCGCCAGCGGCACGTATTTTGGCGTCGAGGCCGAGTGGCTCACCTCCGATGGTGCGCGCACGGTGGGCATCTTCACGAATGCCACGTTGCTGCCGGTGCCGGATGCGCCCGCGAGCACGCGGCAGTCGCTCGATTTTCGCGAACGCACTCTCTCGGCCTACGTGGCGCAATTGCTCGGCGACAACTTTTCCGTCGGCGCGCGCTACCGCGTGAGCGAGGCGACCTTGACCGGGCGCTTCACCGACATTCCAAGCGGCACGCCGGGCCTGACGTTGCTGCAACAGGACGAGCGCGCCGTGCTGCACCAGCTTTCGCTCACGGCGAATTTTCACCATCGCTGCGGCATCTTCGCACAGTGGGAATCGGCCTGGTATCACCAGCGCAACACCGGCTACACGCCGGCGCTGGCCGGCGACGATTTCTGGCAGCACAACTTTTTCGTCGGCTACCGCTTTCCGCGGCGCGCCGCCGAGGTGCGTGTCGGTGTGCTGAATCTCAACGGCACGGACTACCGCCTCAACCCCCTCAACCTCCACTCGCCGCTGCCGCGGGAGCGCACCTTCACGGCGAGTTTTCGGCTCAACTTCTGATCCATTCCGGTGTTCCGGCGACGGAACACTTTTCGTCCGATCGCTTCGACAGCGGAACAGCTCTCGTTCCGCTCAGCTTCCATCGCTGATCGCTCGTGGAAAATTTCTCCAGTTTCCGGCCTGAATCGACGGTTTGCACGCCATGGCCTCGCGACGGGTTACGGTGGCACCGCCGTTGCTAAAGGAGTTCAACAATGTGCGCATCGAGATCGAGGCGCACCAAACCAAAAACCAAAAAGTTCAAAATTATGAAACACATCAAACAACTCGGAACAGCCCTCGTCGTCCTCGTGGCCGCACTTTTCGCCCTCAACTTCGTCGCGCCCGCGCATGCCAGCGGCGGCTCCGGTTCCGGCGGCGGCACCAGCGTCGACACCATCAAGGTCAGCAAGTGCTACTGCAATGGCGTGCAGATGCTCATCAAGGCCAGCAGTTCGGATCCGACGGCGCATCTCTACGCCTTCCGTCCGGACGGCACGTATCAAGGTGAAGTGCAGAACGGCGGCGGCAGCCGTTACGGCGGCACGGTGATGGGGTTCGTTCCTTACGACCCGGGCTACATGATCATCGTCAGCAGCTCCGGCGGCAGCGTCGTCGCGCCCACCACACCGTTCATCCAATAACCACCGGACGAAACCCAGGTTCAAAACTCAACCACTCGCCTTCGCATGAAAAAAGCACTCCCCAAACTCCTCGCCGCCGCGTGCGCGCTTGCCCTGCAAGCGTCCGCGTTCGGCCAGGGCTATCACGCCAACGACCTCACGCCCGCGGGCAGCACGTCGGGCAAACTCACCTCCGCCTCCGGCGGCCATCAAGTCGGCAGCGCGGCCAGCGCCTCGACCTACATGCACGCCGTGTTGCTCTCCGGCAACGCGTTGGCCGTGACCGATCTTCACCCGGCGAACTATTACTACTCGCAGGCGCTGTGCTCGGATGACGTGCAGCAGGGCGGCTGGGGCTACGGCTTCTCCGGCACCCACGCCCTCGTGTGGAGCGGTTCCTCCAATTCCTGTGTGGACCTGCACCCGAGCGGTTACTCGTTCTCGTATTGCCTCGGCGTCCACAACGGCGAGCAATGTGGCTACGCGCAGAACCAGGTCTATTTCATCACCGCCTCACATGCTTATTGCTGGCACGACTCGGCCGCGAGCGGTGTCGATCTGCACCCGATCGGCACGGTGTATCCTTACTCCCGGGCCATGGGCTGCCACAGTGGCGAGGAGGTTGGCTACGTTTCGTCGGTGGCGTATCCGGACGGCGATTCCTCCGGCTACCACTCCACCAGCCACGCGGTGAAGTGGAACGGCTCCGCCGCGAGCGCGGTGAGTCTGCATCCGATCGGCTACGACGCGAGCGAGGCGGTTTGCACTTCCGGCACGCAGCAAGGCGGCTGGGCCTATGTCGCGCTGCCGACGCCGCAGCAGCACGCGCTGCTCTGGAGCGGAGACGCCGCGAGCGCCGTGGATCTCCACCCCGCCGGCTACACCGATTCGAAAATCACCGCGATCAACGGCACGAACCAGGTCGGCGAAGGCTGGGTCGGCGCGCAGGGGGGTTACACTTCCATCCGCCACGCGCTCGCCTGGAGCGGCACGCCGGACAGCGTCGTCGATTTGAATCAGTATCTCCCGGCCGGTTACACCAACGGCGTCGCCACGGGGGTTGATGCCAGTGGCAACATCGTCGGCTACGCCTACAACGGCACGCATCCGGTCGGGCTGGCGATTCCTGTCGGTGCGATCGCCGTCGTGTTCGCGCCCGGCGCGCCGGCGCCCACGCAGATCGCGTCCATCTCACTTGCGCCCGCAAATGTCGCGCCCGGCGACGTCGTGCAATGCACCGTCGCGCTCGGCGGCGCCGCTCCGGCCGGCGGCGTAAACATTTCGTTCCTGAGCACGGTGGCGACGG
>JACQFS010000003.1:6130-14551 GCA_016199935.1 Verrucomicrobiota bacterium | reverse complement strand
CCGGTGGCGAAAGGTAAGGCCACCGGCGGCGTGAGGACTTTCGTCCCGGTTCCTCCGCAAAACTATTTGGCCAACTCAATCTTCGAGGCTGTGACTTCCAGCTTGCCGTCCACTTTTTTGCAAGTGCCGGTGACGGTGATCGGCTTGACCTCTTTGCAGATGTTTTTGTGGAACTCTTTCGCCACGTCATTTTGCACGAGGTAGTAGCTTGTTTTCTTTCCGTCCTTTTCGACTTGGAGGACGTTCTGACAACTCTCGGCTTCTTTGAGGCAGCACTTGGCGCAACAAGCCTTGCCCTTGATGGTGATTTCCTTCCCCTTGCTCTCGGCGGAGGTCGGCAGGGTGATCGCAACCAGGCCCAGGATGGCCAACAGAGTGATGAGTATTTTTTTCATGATTTGTGGAAAGGCATTTTGAATTCGCAACGTCGTTGGGAGAGTTGACGGCAAACAATGTTTCCGAACCAAACTTCCGTTGGCGAACACCGGCCGTTTTTTGCCGCGCGATTCCGCAGCCGGCGATCTCCTCGCGGAATTCGGGTTTCCCTTTTCCAGTCGCGTTCGCTAGCTTCCGCGCCGATGCCTCAGCCCACCGCCGCTCCGTCCTCCGGCCCAACCGCGCCCGCGCAGGAAGTCCGCTCGCTTAAAGACCTCTCGCCGCAGCAGTGGAAGTCCGGCATCGCGGCGTGGCTGGGCTGGCTCTTCGACGGGCTGGACATGCACCTCTACGGGCTCGTCGCGCTGCCGTTCGTCACCGCGCTGGTGATGAATCAATACCCCACGCTCGCTGCCGACGCCGCCACGGCCATGGCGAAGGACAAGGCCGGCATCATCCAGGCCGCGTTTCTTTTTGGTTGGGCACTGGGCGGCGGGTTCTTCGGCCGCGTGGGGGATCTGCTCGGGCGCAGCCGGACGCTGAGCCTGACGATCCTGACCTACGCCTGTTTCACGGGGCTGGCGTTCTTCGCGCACACGTGGTGGCAATTGCTCATCTTCCGCTTTCTCGCCGCGCTCGGCATTGGCGGCGAATGGGCCGTCGGCTCCGCGCTCCTTTCGGAAACGTGGCCGCGCCGCTGGCGTCCATGGATCGCGGCGGTGCTGCAAACGGGCGTCAACCTCGGCGTGCTGCTCGCCTGTCTCACCACCTACCTCGCCACGCTGCACCCGGACTACCACCCCAAATGGGTTTTCCTCGTGGGCGTGGTTCCGGCATTTCTGGTGTTCTGGATTCGCCGGCACGTGCCCGAGCCGGCAGAATGGCACGCCGCCAAAAACTCAGCGCGCGACCAGCAGCCGGGCATCGCCCAACTCTTCGCTCCCGGCATCCGGCGGACGACCCTGCTGACGATCATCGTCTGCGCGTGCGGCCTGACGGCGTGGTGGGCGTTCATGTTCTGGCACGCGCAACACCTGCGCAGCCTGCCGGAGCTGAATGATTCGCTCGTCGCGAAATACCCGGCCTACCTGGCGCAGTTCAAGTCCTCCGCCCTGACGGCCGTGCCGGCGACGCAGCAGAAATGGGTCGAGGCGGAGAAGCAGAAAGTCGTCAGCATCGCGTTCTTCCTCATCATCGGCATTTCCATAGTGGGAAATTTTTTCGCGTCGTTCATCGCGAAGAAAATCGGCTACCGGCGGGCCATCGCGGTCTGCTACGCGGGGTTTTTCATCGCGATGATCGGCACGTTCTGCCAGCCGCGCGGCTGGGAGTCGCTGGTGTGGGTGTGGTTTCCTTTCGTCGGATTTTTCTCCGGCGTGTTCGGCCTGTTCACGATGTATCTGCCGCCGCTGTTCCCGACGCTGCTGCGAACCACGGGCGCGGGCTTCTGCTACAACATCGGGCGGATCGCCTCCGCGCTTGGGGTGGGGTTCTCCGGATGGATCACCAGCGGCGTGGATTTCCGGACCACGCTGCTCTACGCGGGCTTCCTCTACCTCCCGGCTCTCGTGGTCGCGCTGATCCTGCCGGAACCGCCGGATGAAGCGGGGCCCGCGGGGCCGTTGGAGACGTGAGGAAAATGACGAATGGAAACGCGGACGCGCTCCTACACCATTCGTCATTCGTCATTTGAAATTCATTTCCCCGCCGTCCAACCGCCCTCGATGAGAAAAGCCGTGCCGGTCACGAACGCCGACTCGTCGCTCGCGAGATACAGCGCGGCCGCGGCGATTTCCTCCGGCTTCGCCATGCGGCCCAAGGCCTGCGTCGAGGCCATTTCCTCGTAAGCCTTCTTCGGATCGGGATACTCCGCCAGGCGCGCGGCGACGAACGGCGTCTCCACGCGGCCGGGACAAATCGCGTTGGCCCGGATGCCCTCGCGCGCGTGATCGAGCGCGAGGCATTTCGTCAGGCCCACGACCGCAAACTTCGTCGTGCAATACGCCAGCCGGTCGCGCACGGCGCACACGCCGCCGATGGAGGCGAGGTTGATGACGTTCCCCGACTTGCGCGCGAGCATCCCTTCGAGGAACGCCTTCGTCACGTTGAAGACGCCGCGCACGTTCACCGCATACATCTTGTCGAGGTCGTGGCCGCGCGTCGTGGTCATCGTGCCGACGTGGCCGATGCCGGCGTTGTTGACCAGAATGTCGAGCCGGCCCTTGCGCTCCAGCACGACGCGCGCGATCTCGGCGCAGGAGGCTTCGTCGGCGACGTCGAGCAGCAAAAAATCCGCCGCGCCGCCCGCGGCCCGGATGCGCGCGGTGGTTTCCTGCCCGCTCTTTTCGTCGCGGTCGGTGACGAACACAAACGCGCCCGCCTTCGCGAAGGTCTCGGCGATGGCCGCTCCGATGCCGGAGCCGGCACCGGTGACGAGGGAGATTTTGTTGTCGAGTCGGAACATGGCGCCCAGCGTAACGTCCATCGTCCCAGCTTCAAGCCTGCGCGCGCCGCCGAGCTTTATCCCGGCAGTTGTTCCAGCGCGGCAATGCGGGATTCCAACGGCGGGTGCGTGCTGAACAGCAGCGCCATCAGGCCGCCGCCACCGCCGGAGATTTTCAGCGCGGCAAACGCGCCGTCGCCCTGCGCCGCGGCGCGCGGTTCGTCGTGCAGGCGCTGGAGGCCGCGCAAGGCGGAGATCATGTTCTGCTTCCCGCCGTAGTGCGCCCCGCCGGCGTCCGCGCGGAACTCGCGCCAGCGCGAGAACCAGCACGTCACGATCGAGCCCAGCAGTGAAAAGGCGATCTCGAACACGAACACGAGGATGGATTGGATAAAATAGCTCGGGCGGTCGTCGTCGTTGCGGCGAAGCGCGTTGCTCACCGCCCACGCGGCGATGCGCGCGAAGAACATGACGAACGCGTTGATGACACCCTGGATCAGCGTCATGGTCACCATGTCGCCGTTGGCGATGTGCGCGATCTCGTGGGCGAGGACACCGCGGAGTTGGTTGCGCTCCATGTTTTGCAGCAGGCCGCTCGACACGGCGACGAGTGAACGCGAACGCGTCGGCCCGGTGGCGAAGGCGTTCACCTCCGGCGACTCATACACGCCGACCTGCGGCATCGCCGGCAGCCGGGCGTTCTGCGCGAGTTCATGCACGAGGCTCACGAGGGCGCGCGCGGCGGGATCATCCGTGTCGGGCGGGATCACCTCCACGCCCATCATCCATTTCGCCATCAGGCGCGACAGCGCCAGCGAGATGAACGCGCCGGCGAAGCCATACAGACCGCAGAAGATGAGCAGGGTGAAAAAATTCCGATCGCCGCCGATGTGCCGGTGGACGCCGAGCAGCGAGAGGACGATGGAGATCGTCAACAACACGAGGAGGTTGACGGCTAGGAAGAGAAAGACGCGCTTGGTGGTTTGTCCGAAGTTCATGATGTCAGTTTGCGTTTGAGCGATTCGACCGCGAACGGGTCCGGACGTTCACCCGTCCGGCTCAATGCCGGCGGGCCAGTGCGTGAACGATGCGCAACCTCAACCTTTCCGGCAAGTGGAAGCATTCCTTGAAATTGTAGCCGCGCCAAGCCGCGCGCCCGCGTCACACTTCAAGCTGCTTGTCGAACTCGGTGAGGTTGCGGCAGCCGTTGCGCGTGACGAGGACGACATCCTCCAAACGAACGCCGCCGACATCGGAATAGTAAAGTCCCGGCTCGACCGTCACGACATTGCCGGCGGTCAGCTTGTCCTCGGAATTCGGCGACAGCCGCGGGCCTTCGTGCAGGTCGAGTCCGAGCCCGTGGCCGGTGCCGTGGAAAAAGCCCTGCATCCGCTTCTGTTTGCGCGCGGTCTTGCAACCCTGCTCGCGGAAAAAATCCTGGACCAGCTTGTGAACCTGCGCGCCCGACGCACCGGGGCGGATGTTTTGAAACGCGATCTCCTGCCCGCGCGCCACGAGGTGGTGGAGTTTGCGAACGGCCTCGCTCGCGCGGCCCCGGACCACGGTGCGCGTGAGGTCGCCGAAATAGCCGGTGCGCTGTGAGCGCGGAAAAATATCAATGACAATGGGCTCGTGCGCCTTGAGCGGGCCGCGACCGCGCTCGTGCGGATTGCACGCCTGCCGCCCGCCGGCGACGATGGTGTGATTCGCGAGGCCGCCCGTCTGGATGATGGCGATGTTGATGACGGCCTGGAGCTTCTCGGAGGTGAGCGGGACGTTGTGGTGCATGAGCCGCCGGTCCTTGCCGATCTTGGAATTTTTCAGCACCTGGATCGCCTCGGCCAGGCCGACCTCGGCCATCATCACGGCGGCGCTGATTTTCTTCACCTCGTCGGCACGCTTGACGGCGCGCTCGGGAAAGAAGGCACCCTGGCGCACGCGGACCTTCACGCGCAGATCGCGGAGCTGCCGCGCGAGCCCGTGGGGAAAATTCGCCGGCACCACGACGCGCTTGACGCCCTGCTCCCGCAGCAGCGCGCGCACGACCTGCGGAAAGCCGACGCGTTTCACCCCGTCCCGGCGCAGACGATCGGCGAAGCGATCCCAGGAAAGCACGCGCGCTTGCGGCGCCTCCTGCCGGGCGCGGTCCACCTCCAGATCGTTCAACACGAGGCACGGCTTGCGCCCGTCCGCACGCAGGTAGATGAACGGGTCGGGCACGAACACGCCGACGGCGTAGAGCATGTTTGCGTCGCGCTCGGTGTCCGCCACCATCAGGAGGGTTTCGTTTTTCCGGCTCATCAGGGGAACAAGGTGCGCGATTGAACTCCGCAAAGAATTTCCTGACAAGGGGAACGTGCCGCGAGTTATTCGCAGGCCGGGGCCGGCTGCCGCCGGTGGCGAGCATCGGATCGAGGAGGACCACCTCGCTGCGGCGCAGGTTTTCGCCGAGGCTGCGGTGATAATGTTTCGCCTCCAACGTCTGCTCATTGCGCGAGAGGCCGATGAAACCGACGCGCGCCTTCGGGATGAACGGCAGCACGGCGTGGAGAAAACCCAGGCCCGCACGCAACACCGGCACGAGCACGAGTTCGCGCTCGATCGCGGTGCCGGCGGTGACCTTGATCGGCGTGCGCACCCTGATGGCCTTCACGCGGAGCGAGTGCAACGCCTCGTAAACCAGAAAGACTCCCGCCTGCCCGAGCGCACGGCGGAAATCCTCGTGACCCGTGCGTTCGTCGCGCAGCCGCGTGAGGCTGTGCTGGACGAGCGGATGCCGGATGACGGTGACGCCCTTCACGTCAGTGGAGGAGACTGGAGGAGATGAAATAGAGCCGGCCCGCCTGGATTTTCGGATGATCCATCCCGAGGTCCACTTGGATTTTCGGCGCTTCCGTTTTGCCGAAAATGCGGAACAGGCTCGCGAAGGTCATCGGCAGGCGATACTCGACCAGATTGGCATCCTCGATGTCGGCGATCGCCAACGTGCGCTCCACGGCCGCGTCAAAGTCCACGAGCTCGTCCACGAAGCCGAGGTCGTAGGCCTGCTTGCCGGAGAGGATGCGGCCGTCAGCGTAGTCCTTCCAATTCTTGGCGAGCTCGCGGCCTTGGCCGCTGTTCTTCTTGGTGGCGTTCTTGCGGCCTTCGGCGACGACGCTCTGGAATTTGCCGAAAGTCTCATCGATGAGTGACTGCACCATCGCACGTTCCTCCGCCGTGATTTCCTCCTGCTCCTTGTCGCCGCTGAGCATGTCCTTGAACTTTCCGCTTTTGAACACCTCCGGCCGCACGCCGATCTTGTTCATCAGGCCGCGATAATTGTAGCCGTGCATGATCACGCCGATGCTGCCGGTGATGGTCAGTTCGTTCGCCACAATCCACTGGCACGGCGCGGAGACGTAATAGCCGCCCGACGCCGCCAGTCCGCCCATCGAGGCGATCACGGGCTTCTTCGACTCTTTCTGAAAATTGGCGATGATGCGGTAGATGTCGTCCGACGCGAGCACTTCGCCGCCGGGCGAGTCCACCTTCAACAGCACCGCCTTCACGGCGGGGTCGTCCTCGATGAGTTTGAACTGGTCCTTGATGAAGCGCACCATCCCCATGCCGGTGAACTGATCCATCTGGTCGGTGATGATCCCCTGCACGTCCACCACGGCGATCTTGTTCTTGGAATGATTGTTCTCCACCACGACCTCTTCGAGCGCGCGCTCGTCGAGCCGCGCCGAGCCGCTCACCGCGTCGGCGAACCGCACGATCATCTTGAAGCCCGCGACGCCCAGCAGCACGACGATCAACCCGAGCACGCCCAGGACTTTCCAGATCGTGCCGGATCTGCGCTTGCGCGGCGCGGGCAGCGGCGACAGCGGCGGGGTGTGCGGGATCAACGGCGGCGTGGACGGCAGCGGCGGGACAGCGGGCGGTTGGTTTTCCATGGCGCGAAGCTAGCCAAGCCGTGCGGGCCGGGCAAGCGACTTGTCAGCGCCTCGAGCTCACGTGACCCGCAGCCAAACCGTCTTCAAATAAGCCGGCTCCTCGCGCGTGACCGGAAAATCCGGCGGCTGCGGCGCGTAGTGTTGCTGCGCAATGCGGCGGCCGGCGGCGCGCACGGTGGTGGCGAGCTGCTCGATAAAATTTTCCGGCTCCAGCCGCGCCGCGTTGGTCGAGGCGAAGAGCACGCCGTTGGGTTTGAGCAACGGCAGCGCGGCCGCCGCTAGTTCACCAAAATCCGTTTCGGCGCGGAACGCCCCGCGTTCCTTCGACTGCGAAAACGTCGGCGGGTCGAGCACGATGGCGTCGAACGCGCGGCCCTTCTTCGCGAGCCGCTTCAGCCAGTCAAACGCGTCGCCAAAGATGAAATCGTGCGCGGTGGGGTCGAGGCCGTTGAGCGCGAAGTTGCGCCGGCCCCGGTCGAGATACTTCCGCGAGAGGTCGAGGCTCGTGACGCGCGCGCCCGCCAACGCCGCGCAGACGGAGAAGCCGCAGGTGTAAGCGAAGGCGTTGAGAACTTCCGGCGGGCGAAGTGGAAAGTCTGCCGCGACGTGCCCGGTGAGAAAGCGTCGGCGATTGTCGCGTTGGTCCAGAAACAATCCGACCGAGTAGCCTTCGCCGAAACCCAACTCGAAGCGCACGCCGTTCTCCTTTACCTCGAAACGCTCCGGCGCCGCATCGCCGAGGACGTGCGTCGGCGAAGACTCCACGGCGCGGGCACGACGGACCAGACGGTTCAGCGTCTTGTGATACGCGCCACGCAGCGTGCAGGCTTTGAGGAGTTCCGCCAGTTTCGCGCGCCGCACGTCATCGAGCGGCGACTCGGATTGCGACAGCACGTGATCCCCGAGCCGCTCGACATACCAGCCGGGCCAGCCATCCGCCGCACCGTGGATGAGGCGAAACGCGGTGGTCTCCTGCGGCCTCACGAACGCCGCGCGCAACGCGAGGCGCGGATCGGCCGCGAAATCCGGCGGCGCACGAAACGTCACGATCTCACCGCCCGCCGGATGTTTCAACGTGATTTCCTCCGCGTGCAGGAACACGCGCGGCGCCGGTGTGCCGCCGTAGAGCACGTCGCCGAGGATTGGAAAGCCGCTCGCCGCCGCGTGAACGCGAATCTGGTGCGTGCGGCCGGTGAGGGGTTCGGCGGTGACGCCCGTGAGCGTTCGACTCTTGGCCGTAGCAGTCGAGGTAACGAGACTCCATTCAATCGGGGTGCCCGCGAGTTCCGCCGTGGTCAGATTAGAATGAGTCTCGTTACCTCGACTGCCACGGGGTTCGGGGTGAGGGCCGGCATGGAACACTGTCTCCGCCCGCTCGCCGCCCGCACTGAACGGCCGGCTCACGTAGCGTTCGCCCGCGCGCGCGATGTTCGAGACCACGCGCAACTCGTCGCGCGGGGCGGGCCGGTCCGTGAGCAGCACGTAGCGTTTGCGAATCTCGTGACGCGTGAATTGTTCGGTGAGCGAACGGTTGGCGAGCGGCGTCTTGGCGAAGACGAGCACGCCGGAAGTTTCCTTGTCGAGGCGGTGGATGATGGCGAGCAAGGCCCAGCGCGGTTCGCGGTGACGGAGCCAGTCGTAAATCCCCTCGCCCGCGTGCGGCGCGGG
>JACQFS010000003.1:0-6114 GCA_016199935.1 Verrucomicrobiota bacterium | reverse complement strand
GCGTGTTCCACCCCGCGTGTTTGTTGACCACCAGCAGGTGTTCGTCTTCGTGGATGACGCACGGAGGCACGGCGGATGAAACCACGAATGGACCGGCGAAGGAAAGCGCTCGCCGTCAACTCGGCCTCAATCGAACTCATACCCGATCTCGAAGGCGATCCGTCCATCGCCCAATTGCCGGATGTTCGTGACGAACACCGGCGCGCCGCCGCCGAGTTGCGATCGGCTCGAAGGCGTGGTGTAGGGCGTGAAGGAATGGTTCGCCTTGCTCGGGAACGGCACCGAGCCGAGATACACGCGCGGCCCGGCCGGACCTTGCACGCCGTGTGATTCTTCGAGGATGGGACGGTTGCCGATCACGCGCCAGATGAGCAAGCCTTCCGCCGGCAGGCTCGCGTCGAAACCTTTCTTGCGCCGGTTCTCCAGCAGGAAGTATTCGCTGCCGTCGGGGCGCGCGAGAATTTTGAAGCACTCGTTGGTCGCGCCTTCCATCGGCCCGAGGATGAGTTTTTGTTTCACCGCCGGATCGAGAACGACCGGCTTGATCCAGCCGAGCTGCTCCTTGCACCACGCGGAGAAATGCTCGGGCCGTCCGTCGCGCCCCTGGGTGGACATCGCGCACCAGACGCCCGCGCCCTCGGAGCCGGGATTCTCCGGTCGCGCGTAAAGGTCCGGCAGCCCGAGGCTGTGCCCGGTCTCGTGGCACATCACGCTGATGTTCCCCATTTTCGCGCCACCCTCGGCGACGATGACGTAGGACCACAGCTTGCCCTTGCGGCTGAAGCTGCTGCGATGCGGCCAGAACAGGCTGCCGCGATTCTGCGTGGGAAACTTTCCCCCGGCGTAGATGAACGCGAGCCCGTCGAAATTCTTCAACGCGTCGCGGCCTTCGCGCTTGAGCACGAGATCCACGGCCTCGTTGAAGAACGCGGCCTTGTTTGTCACGCTCGTGCCCACGTTGTAATCGCCACGCTTCTTCCGCGTCTCGACCCAGTCGAACACCTTGCCCTCGATGCGCAGCGCGCCGCAGGATTGCTCGCGGTAGTAATCGTTCATGCTGCCGTGAACCGGCACCCCGAGCGCATTCGTCTTCGTGTAGGTGCCGCGGCTGAAATAGGATTCCGACCAGTCGCGCGGCGCGACGTCGTCGTTGTGCTTCACGTCGGGAAACTCGACGAGGATGACGCCGATGCGGAACACGTCCTTTTTCCACGGCTTCAACGCGCGCTGCTCCTCCGGCACGCCGGTGTCGTCGGCGGCGAGTTGCAATTTCTTCGTGAACTCATCCTCGGCGCGGCGCACGAGAAATTCCACCGTGTCGCCGGGCTTGTGCTCGGCGAGCGCGTCGGAAATGGAGAGCGACTCGCTCAACTCCTTGCCGGCCGCCTTCAGGATCACGTCGCCCGACTTCAGTCCGGCCTTGGCCGCGGGCTTGTTCGTGGTCACCGAAATGATCGGGATGCCGGCCGACTCGCTGCCCGTGCCCATGCGCACGCCGATGATGGCGCGCTCTTCGCCGATCTTCATCGGCTTGCTGACGGCGCCGAGCGTGGCGGTGAGGTCGAGGGATTTGCGCCCGCGCTGGACGGAAATTTTCAGCGTCGCACCGGGCGGCCGTGATTGAAGAAAACTGCGGGCCTCGTCAGCACTCTTCACTGATTTTCCACCGAGCTTCACGAGCACGTCGCCTGCCTGCACGCCGGCCTTGGCCGCCGGGGAATCCGCGCCGACCTCGCCGATGAGCAGTTTCCCCTTCGCATCCGTTTCGAAATGGACGCCAAGGTAGCCGCTGAGTCCCGCCGCCGCCACGGGTGGTGCGATGCGGGCGGTGATCGTGTCACGAACCGTGCGATAGCCGGAAAGATCGGATGGTGCCTCCGCCGCGCGCACCGGCGGGCCGGCGGCAAGGACGATGAGGACGAGGATGCGACGAAGGTTTGCGGGTGCCATAGGATTGCGGGGCGTTATGCTCTGGCCGCCGCTCCGCTTCAACTCATTTCAGCCCCGCCCGCCGGCACCGCCGCACTTGGAGCTTGGAGCCGTGGGCCGGCGGGGCTAAAAGCTTCCCCACGTTCTGCCCATGAAACATTCGCTGCTGTTCCTCTTCGCGTGGCTGGCCTCGCTGTCGTTTTGCTCGGCGCGCCCGCCCAACATCCTCTTCATCCTTGCCGATGACATCGGCTACGGCGACATCGGCTGCTACGGGCAGACGAAAATCAAAACGCCCAACGTGGATCGCCTCGCCGCGGAAGGAATGCGTTTCACCGCGGCGTATGCCGGCAGCACCGTGTGCGCGCCGTCGCGCTGCACGTTGATGACCGGATTGCACACCGGCCACGCCGTCGTGCGCGGCAATGCGCAGGTGCCGCTCCGCCCGCAGGACACGACCGTGGCGGAGATGCTCAAGACGGCCGGCTACAAGACCGCGCTGGTGGGCAAGTGGGGCCTCGGCGACGAAGGCTCGACGGGCGTGCCGAACAAAAAAGGTTTCGATGAATTTGTCGGTTACCTCAACCAAGTCCACGCGCACAATTATTTCCCCGAGTTCATCTGGCGGCAGGAGAGGCAGTTCATGCTCGACGGCAATCTCAAGGGCGGCAAACGCGAGTGGTCGCCCGACTGGTTCATCCGCGCTGGCACGAATTTTATTCGTGACGCGTATCCCGGCCCGTTCTTCCTCTACTTCGCGAGCATCATCCCGCACGCGAACAACGAGCGCCAAAGGTCCGAGGGCCTCGGCATGGAGATCGCTGATGACGCGCCTTACTCGAAGGAGGAATGGCCCGGCCCCGAACGCCGCAAGGCCGCGATGATCACGCGCCTCGACACCGACGTGGGCAAGCTCATCGCCCGGCTCAAGGAATACAAAATGACGAACACGCTCGTCATCTTCACGAGCGACAACGGCCCGCACAAGGAGGGCGGCAATGATCCGGAGTTTTTCAAAAGCAGCGGCCCCTTCCGCGGCATCAAGCGCGACCTGACCGAGGGCGGCATCCGCGTGCCGTTCATCGCGTGGTGGCCCGGCCGCATCGCGCCGGGCACCACGAGTGATCTGCCGGTGGCGTTCTGGGATTTCCCGGCGACGGCCGCCGAACTCGCCGGCGCGAAAGCTCCGGTCGGCGACGGCCTCAGCATCGTGCCGACGTTGCTCGGCGAGGCGGCGAAACAGAAGCGGCACGACTTCCTCTACTGGGAATTTCACGAAAGGGGTTTTCAACAGGCCGTGCGCATGGGCGATTGGAAAGGCATCCGCCCGCTCGGCAAGCCGATCGAACTTTACAACCTCCGCCTCGATCCCGGCGAAGCGCAGAACGTCGCGGACGCCAACGCCGCCGTCGTGCAACAAATCGAAGCCTACTTGAAAACCGCGCGCACCGACGATCCGCAATGGCCCATCACGAAAGAAGGCGCGGCGAAAAAGGCGGCCAAGAAAAAGCAATGAACCGGAGACAAACCACACATGAACTCAACCATCCCCGAAGCCATTCTCGAAGCGATCAAGGCCGACCTGCGCGCGGGCCAAAAGATCAGCGCAATCAAACGCCTGCGCGAAGCCGTCGCCGGCATGGGCCTCGCCGATGCCAAGACCGCGGTGGAGCAACTCCACGCGGAGTTGCACGCGAAGGATCCGGTCGCGTATCCCGCGCCGAAGCCGGCCAAGGGATGTCTCGGGCTGCTGCTGTTGCTGATCGGCGTGGGCGTCGCCGTGGCCGCGCTCCTTCTTTGGCGAAAATGAATCGGCGATGCACACGCGTCGCCGTGAGTTGATCCGATGAGCAAGGCATTCACCCGCGAGGATGACGACGCGCCCGAGTTCACTCCGGCGCCGCGCCCCGTGGCCACGCTTCCGCCGGGCGCGAAGAATTATCTCACCCCCGGTGGCGCGGAGAAGTTGCGCGCCGAGATCAACCGCCTCGCCGAGATCGAGCGTCCGCGACTCGCGGCGGCGACGGACGATGCGACGGCGAAGCAGCAGTTGTCGGCGCTCGACGCGCGCGTGCGGCAGTTGCGAGGGATCCTCGACTCCGCCGTGGTCGCGCCGCCGCCCCCGCCGCCGCACGATCAGGTGCGCTTCGGCGCGACCGTCACCGTGCGGGAGCCGGGCGGCGAGGAAACAAGCTACCGCCTCGTGGGCGTGGACGAGACGGATCTGGACCGCAACTGGGTGAGTTGGCTTTCGCCCATCGCCAAGGCGCTGATGAATGCGCGGCTCGGGCAGCGCGTGCGCTTCAAGTTTCCCTCGGGCGAGGCGGAGTTGGAAATCGTGGGCATCGGATACGAATAGCGACCGCGGACCCGAACCACGGAGCGCGAGCCGTCCCGGCTCGCAGCGGCTCCGCCAGCCCGGAAGGTTTCGAAAACCCGGAAGCCGTTCACATTTCGCACGCGCTGCGGGCCGGGACGGCCCGCGGTTCGCCGCACCAACTCCCCGCTTGACCTCCCCTGCCCCGTTGCTACTTTCCGCGCCGCAATGAATCAACTCGTGCTGCAAGTCGTAGTCGTGGCGGTCGCCTTAATTGGCGACGCCGTGGGGACTTGTCGCGCGTAAGCAATTTTCCGACAAGAACCCACGGCTGACCTCGGCCGTGGGTTTTTTATTTACCCCGCGCGCCGGACAGCCAATATCAACACCACCATGAGCAAGACAACCGCAAAGCCCGCGAAGAAACCCGACACGCTGAAGCGTGGACTCCCAACGCCCCCCGCCGCCCCGCGCGCCGAGGTCGGCCAGGCCATGTTCGGCCGCGACATCCTCGTCGCCGCGCTCGAACGCGAGGGCGTCGAGGTCATCTTCGCCTACCCCGGCGGCGCGAGCATGGAGATTCACCAGTCGCTAACGCACTCGACCAAGATCCGCACCATCCTCCCGCGCCACGAGCAGGGCGGCAGTTTCGCCGCCGAAGGTTACGCGCGCTCGACCGGCAAGGCCGGCGTGTGCATGGGCACCAGCGGTCCCGGCGCGACGAACCCCGTCACCGCCATCGCCGACGCCTACATGGATTCGTGCCCGCTCATCGCCATCACCGGTCATGTGAACCAGAGCATGATCGGCCGCGGCGCGTTTCAGGAGACGGACATCATCGGCGTCACGCTGCCCGTCGTGAAACATTCCTACCTCGTCACGGACGTGAACGACATTCCGCGCATCGTGAAGGAGGCGTTCTACATCGCGCAGTCGGGACGGCCCGGCCCGGTGGTGATTGATCTTCCGAAAAACATCCAGCAGCAGAAGACGCAACCCGTGTGGCCCACGCTCGCCGAGGTGAAGGCCGGCATCCGCGGCTACACCCAACCCGATCTCCGCGCGGACGAGGTGGCGCTGAATGAAATCATGGGCCTCATCGAGAAGGCCGAGCGCCCCGTGCTTTACTGCGGCGGCGGCATCATCACCAGCAACGCGTCGGAGGAATTGCGCAAGTTCGCCGAGGCCACGCAGATTCCCGTCACGACCACGATCATGGGCATCGGCGCGATGCCCGAGACGCATCCGCTTTCGCTCCGCTGGCTCGGCATGCACGGCGCGGCTTACGCGAACTGGGCCGTCAACGGCGAATACCAGCAGCGCAAAAATCCCGCCGATCCGATGGTGAAAATGAAGGACGGCGCGGACCTGCTGCTCGCGTTCGGCGTGCGCTTCGATGACCGCGTGACCGGCAAGTTCGAGGAGTTCTGCAAGCACGGCACCATCGTCCACATTGACATTGATGCCTCCGAGTTGAACAAGAACCGGCGCGCCCACCTGCCGGTCGTCGGCGACATCAGGGACGCGCTCACGCGCCTCAACGCCATGATCGCCCGCCGTCCGCTCACCAAAAAGCACACCGCGTGGCACGCGCAGATCACCGAGTGGAAAAAGAAGGCACCCTTCCAATACGCCGTCACCGACGAGATCGCGCATAGTGATCACATGAAGGACCACATGAAGGGCCAGGAGGACCAGGTCATCCTCCCGCAGATGGCCATCGAGATGTTGTGGGAACTGACCAAGGGCGAGGCCTACATCACCACCGGCGTCGGCCAGCACCAGATGTGGTCGGGCCAGTGGTATAAATACAAGTTCCCGCGCCAGTTCATCACCAGCGCCGGCCTCGGCTCGATGGGCTTCGGCTT
>JACQFS010000006.1 GCA_016199935.1 Verrucomicrobiota bacterium | reverse complement strand
CGGGGACGAGCCGGCGGCTCATCCCTACCTTCGAGTCACGGCGTCCACAACTTCCCGCCCTCCTTCCGCGCCACTCTCCTCGCCTTGATCTTGATGTAAGGCGGGACGAAATGGCTGCGGTGCTTGAAGCTCCCCGGCTCCGCACTCGCCTCAGCGTGACGCGGCTCGGCCACGTCCTCGATCACGAAGCCGGCTTTGCAGAGGCCGCCGAGGATTTGCTCCCAGCGATGGAGAAATTCCTGAGTGCCCGTCTCGCGATGCAGCGTGTCCGCGAGCACGGGCGGCAACGGCCCGGTGCGGAAGTAAGGCTCCGTAATCTCGTAGCCGCGCGGCGAGGCGACGTGCGCGGCTTGAAGATTCACCGGCTGCTTGTGCTGGCTGATATAAAGCCCGCCCGCCACCGTGACGCGCGCGACCTCGCGATACACCGCCCCGATGTCCGGCACATAGCACGTGCCCACCGGATGCGTGACGATGTCAAAGGACGCATCGTCCAGCATCGGCATTGCGTCCATCGAGGCCTCGACGATGCGGACCTTGAGGCCGCGCCCGGCGGCGAGGCGGCGGTCATGTTCGAGCTGCTTGGGGCTGAGGTCCACCACGGTGACGATGGCTCCCGCGGCGGCGAAGAGGACGCTGTGCTTCCCGCCGCCCGCGGCGAGGCAGAGGATGCGTTTGCCCTTCACGTCGGGGCCGATCCAGCCGCAGGGGTCCATCGCCTTGACGGGATCGGCGAACTGCTTCTCCGTCGCGGGCAAAGTGTGGCGCTGCTTGCGGGCGACGTTGTCGTCCCAGGCGCGCTTGTTGTGTTGGTGGGCGGAGGGCACGGGGAATGACGTATGACGAATGGCGAATCTGACGGCGTTCGATTCTCAATTCGTCATTCGTCATTTTTCGACCGGCTTCCCCTGCGCCTCCCACGCGCCGAAGCCTTCCTTGAGGTGCAGCACGGACTTGAAGCCCGCCTCCTTCATCAGCTTCTCCGCCTTGGCGCTGCGGCCGCCGGACTGGCAGTGCAGGAGATAGGTCTTGGACTTGTCGAGCTTGTCGAGTCCGGCCTTGAAGCCGTTGTCGATGTAATCGAGGTTCGTCGCGCCGGGGATGTGACCCTGCTTGAACTCCACATCCGTCCGCACGTCGAGCACGACGACGGACTTGTCCTTCTTCAACAGCGCGTCGGCGTCGGCGACGGAGATGTTTTTGAAAGTGGCATCGGCGGCGAGGCAGGCGGTGCCGCAACCGAGCGAGAGGAGCAGGGCAAAGAGTTTGTTCATGCGCGTGAATTTAGGCACGCCACCGCGGAGTGCAACGGTGCAATTGCCGCAAAGCCCGCCGCCGGCCGACGAGGCCGCGCCCCATCACGACGACGATCTTGACCCGCGGCCCGCGCGCGCACACTTTCGCCCGGCATGGCTTCTCCCGCCACCAGCCGCAGGCCCGAGTTTGCAGCCGTCTTCGCCCGGTTGCGCGAAATTCTCCGCAAACATTCCGGCCGCCTCTCCATCACGGACGACACCCCCACGCGTTTCTGCCTGGCCGGCGGCAGTCATCCCACGCACCAGACCCCGATGCCCATCGCGTGGGTGCAGATCGGCAAGGCGTATGTGAGCTTTCACCACATGGGAGTCTATGCCTGCCCGAAGCTGCGCGACGGCCTTTCCCCCAAGTTGAAGGCACGGATGCAAGGCAAGTCGTGCTTCAACTTCACGGCCAGCGATGAAGCTCTGTTCAAGGAACTGGAGCAGTTGACCGCGGAGGGCTTTGCCGCCTTTCGAAAAGCCGTTTAGCCGGGGAAATTTCATGCGCCGTCTCCTTCTCGTCCTGGGAATTTTGGCCGCGTCGTCAGGCGCCGCGGGGATGCTCCCGGCGATTACCGCGTGGCAGGAGCGCGGGACGTTCGAATGGCAGGTCGGCGTGGTGTTTTCACTCGCGCTGCTCCTCCTGCTGGGCGGCGCGTTCGCGATTTGGCGGGGACTTCGTCGGCCGCCAGTGGCCCCGATTCCCGCGCCGGTGCGGGCGGTGATTGCGGGCAACCTTTTCTTCCTCGCCTTTTGCGCACTGGAAACCAGCGACCGCTTCGTGCGACAGGGCGGGCGGATGACCTATTGGACCACCCTCCTGTATCTGCCGGCGCTCGTGTTGCTCGTCGGCCTGCTGCGGGCGCAACGCTGGGCGTGGTGGGTGGCGCGCGGCGTGACCGCCCTCGCCACGCTGTGGTTCGTCGCGTTCCTCGCGATGGTTCCGTTCGTCCATTTGACGGGCAACGGCGGCTCGGTTCCGTGGTGGGGGAGGATTTACGTGGCGGGCGTGACGCTGGTGTTCGCCGGCATCTCCGCCTACGCGTTCTGGTCCCTCGGGCGCGACGGGGCGCGGGAATATTTTGGAATCAAATCGCGGGCGGCTTCCCTGCTTCCGGAACGGAGTTGATTTTGATCCGCTGGCCGTCGCGCGGGTGTAGTCGCAGGTGTCGCCGACATTCAGTCTCGCCGCGCCGGATACGGATCGAAAATCACCGAACGCTCGCGTTCGTGGAAGCACACCCGGAATTGCTCGAACACATCGAGTCGGCCCAGCAGATGGAAGCCGATCCCGAGCCGGTCGGAGAAGCCCACCCGCGCGTCCAGCCGATGCGGCCCAATTTGCAACAAAACACGGTGCATGAAAACGGGAATCAGGCTGCCGTCGCCCACTTGGACCATCAGCCGTTCGCCGGTCGTAAAATCAAAGCCCGCGGCCCGTGCGAAATCGCCATGCACGATGGAATACGACGCCCCGGAGTCCACGTAGAAATCAACCCGCCGCCAAGTCTCGCCGAGACACAGGCCGATGGTGGCCGTCGGCGACAACCGGCCCTGGATCGGCTTGTAACGGAAGACGACGCGCTCGCCATTCATGCGCCGCCGGAGGGAAAGACCGAGGGGAAAACCGCGTTCGCTTCGTCCGCAGTGGGCACGCGCATCGTGAACGGCTCCGCCAAGATGCCCCGCGCTTTCACCGCGTCGAACACTTCGCGATACGAATCCGCGACCGCCACCAGCTTGCCTTGATAAACCGCGATGACCTTCCCCGGATGCAGCCGGACCATTTCGTCCAAATGCTCCGCAACCCAGGCGTCGTAGGCGTCGAGTTCCGCGGGGTCAATCCGGTCGGTCTTCATGGGGCAAGGATGCCCTTCTGATTCCGTTTGCGCAAGGCAACGCTTCACTTCCGTGCCGCGCCGTGGGCGGCTCGACCGGCCACAGCGGCTGGAGCAACACGGTGCAGCATCGGAGTCTGTGAAAAGCGAGGGGGCGCGTTGCCACAAGCCAAACTGTGGCTTGCCAAAAATGCGGCAACGCGCCTGAATCATCCCCGGATGAACCATGCTAGGCCAAACCAAGCCGTGCTAAGCCAAACCGGCGTTTGGCGGAGCGTCTATTAGACTTGTTGGGAAATACCAATGCTTAAGTTTATTCAAAAACACCACGAGGCGATGAAGAATACTGCGGAAGTAATTGCTCTTGCTGCTGTTTGTTTTTACTTCTTCCTGAAAGTGCAGATGGATTTATGCTTACAAATATGAGCACGCGGCTAGAGACTGCGCGCTATCACGATACAAAGAGTGGTGTTGACAAGATCGTGCTTACAATCCGTCTCGAGAAGGAAGATACCGGCGCGCTCATGTTACATCGGATTCGTGCCAAGGTGACGCCACTTGACGGAAACGGAAAACCAGTCTACGTAGATTTCGAGGGGCTTGATCGCGTCATTCCTGGGGAGCAATCGCAATGGCAGACGGACGTTAGTAACCGCAACATCGCTTTGCCTCCAGGCGAATCAACTCAGTTTTCAGCCGTAGCGCCCGTGTCACCTGACATTGCGTATTTGGTCGAAGTATCTGTTCAGGGCCGGCGTCAATTCAGTCCACGCCTGTCACAGTGGAAAACGACCGCGGTATCGGCACCAGCTGGATGGGAGGAGTTAGGATCAAAGCCCAACCAGTCGCAAGGGCCAACACCGAAACATACGGTGAAGGGGGCAAGCCCGTGAATTTACCTCTGGGAGTTCATCACGCTTTTTGACATCCCTCCGTGGAGCGATTTCTCCCGGTTTACGCCCCCTCACTTCCTCGCCTCCGGCACGACGGTGATTTTGACGCGCTGGCCGTCGCGCAGCACGACCACCTCGACGGGCTTGCCGATTTTCACCGAGTCCATCGCGTAGGTGTAGTCCTTGGAATTGGCCTCCGGCCGCGGTGTCGCGGGCGCGGGCGGTCAGTCCAAACCGGCTTCCTTTTTCACCTGCGCCCAAGGGATGCGCGGCTTGTTGCCATGCGCGCTTTTCGCCCGTTCAATGGTACGGGCATCTTCCACGTCCTCGACCGTCTGGCGCATCTGGCGCAAAAGGGATTTGGCCTGATTCAATTGTTTGTCCAACTGAGCCCAGGCCACCTGCGATTTGTTCGGCACTGTCAGCGTGTTACTCATAAATGTCCTTCCGGTCGCCCACATCATAAACGACCACCGTCCCGCCTTCCAGTTCAAACAGGACGCGGTAGTTTCCCGCCCGCAGGCGGTATTTGTTTTTGAAGCCCTTGAGTTTTTTGACATCTGCCGACAGGCCGTCCTGCAGCCGGTCAATTTTCCCGCCAATCAGACGCCGCGCGTCCTTGGGCAGCGCGCGCAGTTGGGTCAGCGCCACCGGCAGGAATTCAATCTGGTATCGCATGACCGTTTGATTCGCGGTTTTGGAGTCGCGGCCGTGGGAAGTCGGCGACGCTTTGCACGGAGGCGATGATGATGTCGGCGCGCAAAGCGGTCAATCCCGCTCGTTGACAAGGCTCGGAGGACGGAGAAGTCCGTGTTCGCGCTCCCTTACTTCCTCGCCTCCGGCACGACGGTGATTTTGACCCGCTGGCCATCGCGCAGCACGACCACCTCGACGGGCTTGCCGATTTTCACCGAGTCCATCGCGTAGGTGTAGTCGTAGATGTTGGTGATCTTCTGGCCGGCGAATTCGACGATGATGTCGCCGCCTTTCAACCCCGCCTTTTCCGCCGGGCCGCCGCCGCGCACGCCGCTGAGCTTCACGCCCTGCACCTCCTGCGTGTAGTCGGGAATGGTGCCGAGATAGGCGCGCAACGAGTCGCGCCCCGCGCCGCCGGTCTCGGCCTTGGCGACCTTGAGGTAGTCGGGCCGCTCGCCGGCAAGGAGGTCGAGGAGAATGCCGCGGGCGAACTTGGCGATGCGCTCCATGCCGTCGTAGTTGAGCTTGTCGGCGGTGTCGGTGGGCCGGTGGTAATCCTCGTGGCTGCCGGTGAAGAAATGGAGCACGGGCAGGCCCTTGGGATAAAACGCGGTCACGTCGGTGGGCAGATACGGGTCGTCCTGCAGCGAGACGTTGAAGCCGGCGGCCACGTTGCGTTTCTCGATGAGCCGGCGCCACACGGAGGAGGAGCCGACGCCCTGGAGGTCGAGCTTGTCGTCGCGCAGCCGGCCCACCATGTCGAAGTTCACGTAGGCGATGATGTTGGTGAGCGGGAGCATGGGCGCGTCGGCAAAATGCGAGGAGCCGATGAGGCCAATCTCCTCGCCGGACCAAAGGGCGAAGATGATGCCGCGTTTGAAAGCGGCGGGATTCTTGGCGCGCTCGGCGGCGAGATTGGCAGCGAGTTCGAGAATGGTGGCGACGCCGCTGGCGTTGTCGTCCGCGCCGTGGTGGATCTGGCCTTCCTCGCCGGAACGTTCGAGCGAGCGGCCCTCGCCGTGGCCGAGGTGGTCGTAGTGCGCGCCGACGAGGAGGTATTCGGCCGGAGCGCGGAGCTCCAGCTCCGCGCGTTGGTTGCCAGCGGTTGAATTATTATCGCGCCGAGCTGGAGCTCCGCGCTCCGAAGATGGCGGCAACACGGCCACGATGTTGTTGTCCGACTGCTTGATCTGCTCCACGCCCGTGGAGATTTTCACCTTCACCTTCGGCACAGGGAAGCCGCCCTCGGCGTGGGGATTCTCGGAGTCGAGGCCGGTCTGGAGCGTCTTCAAGTCCTTGCCCGCGGCGGAGAGAATGGCGGCGGCCACTTTGTCGCTCACGCTCGCGGCGATGATACCGGAGCCGCTGAGGCTGGTGTCGAACGTGAGCGGAGCGAGGGCGCCGGCGTTGGGGGAGTTGGGGCCGGTGACGACGAGCAGCGCCTTCGCGCCGCGCTGACGCGCCATGAGCGCCTTGTAGCGGAGGCCGGCGTAGAGGTTCAACTCCTGCCGGCGCTTCGGCTCCACATCCTCGGGCACGTAGCGGAGCACGAGCACGATCTTGTTGCTCACGTCGAGGCCGTCGTAGGAATTGTAGCTGCGCCCCTTGCCGCTCGGCACGCTGAGGCCGTAGCCAGCAAAGACGACCTCGCCTTCGAAGGAACTGTTCGCCGTGAAGGAGAGCGGGCGGAAATCTTTTTCCACCTCGAAGGCGCCGGCGCTGCCGTTGGTCGAGAGGGTCAGGTGGTTCTGGTCCGGCAGCGACTTCACGCCAGCGGTGAACTCGAAGGGTTTCTGATAACCTTCCGCGCCTTTGCCCAGCGGCTTCAAGCCGGCGGCCTTGAGTTGGGTCGTGATATAAGCTGCCGCCTTTCTCGCGCCATCGGTCCCGGTGGCGCGGCCCTCGAGTGCATCCGAGGCGGGATACTCAACCGCGCGCCGGAGG
>JACQFS010000144.1 GCA_016199935.1 Verrucomicrobiota bacterium | reverse complement strand
TCATGAGGAAGAGCGCCTGCGCCGCGACGGTGGTCTGAAACCGCTGCGGGCTGCTCGTGTCCGGATTGGCGAAGTCGAAAACGCGGAAGAGGTTCGGCAAATCCTGCCGGTCCACCAGACCGTAAACGGTGCGCCGCCGGTTGAGCGGATTGCCGACGATGTCCACCGGCTGACCGCCCGCGCTCTCGTCGAGTTGCCGGCTCACGGCGAGCAGCGAGTCGCGCATCGCCTCGAAGTCGAGCCGGCGACGGTTCTGGCGTGAGAGGAGACGGTTGTCCGCATCGAGCATCGCGCCGGGGCTTTCGTTCAGGGTGCTCTGTTGATACACGCTCGAAAGCAGAATGAGCCGGTGCAGTTTCTTGACCGACCAGCCGTTGTCCATGAACCACCCCGCGAGCCAGTCGAGCAACTCCGGATGGCTCGGTGGCTCCGCGCGCACGCCGAAGTCACTCGGCGTGCGCACCAGCCCGGCGCCGAAATGCTGGAGCCACACGCGATTGACGAACACCCGTGCCGTGAGCGGATTGTCACGACTGACGATCGCCTGCGCGAGTTCGAGCCGGCCGCTGGAGTTGGTCGGAAACAGCGCCCGTTCACCGCGCGACGCGACCTCGATGAATCTCCGCGGCGCGTTCGTGCCCGGCGTGCCCGGATTGCCACGGATGAAAACGCGCACTTCCTCCGGCTTCGGCCGGTCCTCCATCGCCATCGCGCGCGGTGGTGCGCCGGCGTGCGTCACATCCACGGACGCAAGATTCCGCTTCAATTCATCAATGCGATTCCGCGCCGCGTCCTCGAACAGGAACGTGTCGTAATACTGCGTCGTCGGAGGATTCGCCGCCGCATCCGCCGCGTATTGCACCTGACGCACCGCCTCCATGTCCGGGTCGGGCAGCGCGGTGAAGGGCAGTGCGTTGGTCGAGCCGGGCGGTGGCGGGACGAGGCCGTTGAGTGCGAGCAGCGCCTGCCATTGATCGTGTGCGCGCCGCAGCAACCGTCCGTAGCGCTCCACCACATTGGTCATCGCCGCGGGTGGTTCGCCGGCGAAAAGTTGTGCGACGAGGGGATTCAGCTTGTTCGTCGGATCGTCGTTCGCTGCAAACTTCGCGGCCAACTCCTTTGCCTTCGCCGGAAACTCCGTGACATTCGTGAGCGCATTGAAAGCGAAGAGCGGCGTGAGGATCGCGTCGTTCGTCTTCATCGCGGCCGTCAACTGCGTCGTCCACCGGTCGCGCAGGAACTTGTTCAATTTCCGGTCGCGCAGGATCTTCTCGCGCTCGACTTCATTCGTCAGCTTCGCCGTGTCATGCGCGAGCATCAGATACTCATCCACCTGGTAGCGGAACTTCGCCTGGGTGATCACGGTGTTCGTGTGGGTGCAGTCGTCCACGGCGGCCTGGCGCTTCGCCTTCTCCGCGAGGAAGTCGTCGTATTGAGGATGCTTCGGCTGCTTCGCGAGCAACGGCTTCTCCGTCGGCTCCACCGAGCTCTTCAGCACACCATAGAGCGAGTAATAGTCACGGGTGGGCACGGGATCATACTTGTGATCGTGACAACGCGCACACTGGATCGTCACTCCCATCAACCCGCGGCAGATCACATCGAGCCGGTCGTCAATGATGTCGGTTTCGTTGTTGATGAAACGCCGGCCGAGCGTGAGAAAGCCGAGCGCCGCGAGCGGACGGTTGTCTTCGCCGAGCGGCAGACGATCCGCCGCGAGTTGCTGCGTGATGAAACGGTCGAAAGGCAGATCCTCGTTGAACGCCCGCACCACATAGTCGCGATAGGTATAACCATAGGCGTAGCGGATCTCCTCGCCGCCCACATATCCCTTCGTGTCCGCGTAGCGCGCCACATCGAGCCAGTGCCGCCCCCACCGTTCGCCGTAGCGCGGTGAAGCCAGCAGCCGGTCCACCACCTTCGCGAACGCCCCGGGCGAATGATCCGCGACGAACGCCGATACTTCCTCCGGCGTCGGGGGCAAGCCCGTGAGATCGAACGTCACGCGACGAACCAAAGTGCGCTTGTCCGCCTGCATCGCGGGCCAGAGCCGGTTCGCCTCCAGCCTCGCGAGCACGAAAGCATCCACCGGCGTCTGCACCCAGCGTGGATTCTTCACCGCCGGAATCGCCGGCCTGCTGATCGGCTTGAAGGCCCAGTGATTCGAGGCTGCCGCCGGCGACCGCGCACCCGCCAACGCATCCACCCGTGGATCGGGCGCGCCCATCTTCACCCACGTTTCGAGATCGGCGATGACTTCCGCCGGGAGTTTTTTATCCGCGCCGTCCTTCCGCGGTGGCATGCGGAGATTTTCATCCACGTAGCGGACGGCCTTGATGAGCAGGCTCTTTTCCAGATCACCCGCGACGATGGCCGGTCCCGTGTCGCCGCCGCGCAGCACGGCCGCCTTCGTGTCGAGGCCGAGACCGCCCTTGAGCTTCTCGGACTTTGCGCTGTGACAGGAATAACAATGCTCCGCGAGGATGGGCCGGACCTTTTTCTCAAAGAAGTCGAACTGCTCCGCCGTCGGGTCGGCGGCGAAAGTGGAAAAGCCCGCCGCGCAACCCAGCACGATGGGGCTGATGCGTTGAACGATGCGCCACACACTCGTCATTGCCGTGAGAATATGACCGCTGCCCCGCGCCGACGATTCAATAATGCCGCACGACAGGCAAGCCGTGCCGGCGATTCGCGCCGCTGAACAACGCGCCCTCACCCCGGCCCTCTCCCGGGGGGAGAGGGAGAATCGTTCCGCAGCCGTGGAGGTTCCGAACGCGTCCGGTCTTCGCGGAAGCTGAGTGCGTTTCCCCCTCTCCCTCCGGGAGAGGGCCGGGGTGAGGGCACGAATTGCGGCAACGCCAGTTCATTCCTTCGCCTCCGCCGGCCTGCCGCTCGCCTGCCCTTTCCGCTTTCCCGCTTTCCGCTTTCCACTTTTCCGCCCCGCTTACCGCCTCGCCGTAACGTGATGACCCGTTCATTGCGTCTTTCCGCCAAAGGTAGGGATGAGCCGCCGGCTCGTCCCCGTCGCCGAGCGCAGCGTCAGGCGACGGAATCCGATCACGCCGTGCTCCAATCCACTCGCGCCCAACCCTGACCCGCACTCCGTTCCGCCCGCTGAACGCGGGCGGGGACGACCCAGCGGGTCGTCCCTACCTCACCTTCGCGCCGCGGTGAGGAACTCATCCACCTTGTCCGCGATGGCTTGCACTTCCGACTGCGTGGCCGGATCGCTCGCGACGAGTCCGAGCGTCGCCACCGCATTGGTGTTGCTGCTCGTTCCGGCGATGGCGGCGGCCAAATCCGCATTGCTCACCTCGCCGGGCGCACCCGGCGCGCCGTCGTGGCCGCGCGGAATGCCGTAGGTGAAATGCGCATTCGTCCCGTCGAAGCTCGTCGCGACCGTCGCCGGATCATCCGGGTTCAAGGTGTTCACCGCGTCCACCACCGCACTGGCGACCGCCGGTCCCGCTGGCCCCGCCGGCCCCGGCCCACCATCATTCCCCGGCGGACCTTGTGGGCCGGCCGGTCCGGCGGGAAGGTTGTTCACCTGCACTTGCAAGGCATCCACCTGCGCCTGCAACGCGGTGGCGGCGGCCGTCAAGCCATCCGCCTGCGCCTTGAGCGCGTTCAGAT
>JACQFS010000116.1 GCA_016199935.1 Verrucomicrobiota bacterium | reverse complement strand
TCATTCTAGTCCGCCTCTCCGGGGGGAGAAGACAAAACGGCGTCAGGGCCAGCGCGCGGCGGAGGCGGTCATTCTAGTCCGCCTCTCCGGGGGGAGAAGACAAAACCCACGAACGGTTCTCAACCGTCTTGCGGCCATTCTAGTCCGCCTCTCCGGGGGGAGAAGACAAAACACTGCGGATTGAACTGCGTGCCGCTGGTCGATTCTAGTCCGCCTCTCCGGGGGGAGAAGACAAAACTAGCTCGATGCGTGCGAGTAGTCGCCGCCGATTCTAGTCCGCCTCTCCGGGGGGAGAAGACAAAACCGCGCGACACATCGGCGCTCTCGGCCACCAATTCTAGTCCGCCTCTCCGGGGGGAGAAGACAAAGCGTGGGCGGGCGGGGCCGGCCGGCAAGAACGGCGGCGCTGCGCTTGCCGGCCGCCCGGCCCCGCCCGCCCACGCTTCGCTTCGCTCCGCGGCGGAATTCTTTTAGGATTCCGGCCCGAACGGAGCGCAGGATGGCGGCCGTGGTTCATTTCGACACCTCATCCGTCATACGGACGCCTTCTCCCGGTTCGAGGCGGAGAAGGCGGGCCGGTGGTTCAGCAAATCCTTGAAACCCGCGGACACCGGGCGTATCTATTCCCGCGTCACCAGCCATAAATCCAAATCACCAAGTTCCATGAAACGAATCATCTCTCCCGCCCTGTTCGCACTCACCTTCCTCTTCACCCTCTCCCTCTTCGCCGCCGATGCGCCCGACATCGCGTCGGAGAAGAAGAAACTCGACGGCACCTGGGTGGGCGGCGTCAAGGGCGGCAGTGGCGGTCCGGGCGGCGGCGGTGCCGGCAAAGGCAAGGCCAAGGGCAAGGGACCGGGCGGCGGTGGCGGCGGCAACGCCTCCGGTTACATGGTCAACATCACCGAGTTCGTCATCAAGGACGGCAAGATCACGGCCAAGGGGGACCGCAACAGCGACTTCGGCGCGGGCACCTACACGCTCAACCTCGGCCTCAAGACGCTGGATGCCACCGGCATCGGCGGGAAGTTTGCGGGAAAGAGTTACCTCGGCATCTACAAATTGAACGGCGACACCCTCGAATGGTGCATGGGCAATCCCGGCATCGCGCGCCCGACGGATTTCCACACCACGCCGCAGGTGCAGTTCCACATGGTGCTCAAGCGGCAACCCCCGGCGGCGGCGAAATAAATTCTGCGCCATGCCTGTCGCGGCCCCGGTCAAATCCATCGCGGTCAAAGCCTGGCGTGCCGCCAGCGTTGATCCGCTTCGCAACTGGTATCATCCCCTGCCCGCCCGCTCGCTCGCGGCGCTCGACGCCACGATTCAGGAATTGCGCCGTCAGCCGCGCCCGACGGCGGAAGTCCGCCTCACCGATGCCCAGCGCGCTGTGTGCGCGCCGGACCTTGCGCTGGTCGCGCACGCGATCGAGCACGGCCGCGGCTTCGCCGTCGTGCGCGTGCCGGCGGAAGGCTACTCGAAGGCGGAACTCACGACGCTCTACTGGCTCATCGGCCAGGCGCTGGGCCGGCCCTTCGAGCAAAACGTGGAGGGCACGATCCTCTACGACGTGACGGACAAGGGCCAGGACCTGACGAAGGGCGCGCGCTTCAGCGTCACGAACTACGAGAGCAGTTTTCACACGGACAACTCCTTCGGCGGCGACGTGCTCGACTACGTCGGATTGCTCTGCCTGCAAAACGCGAAGACCGGCGGCGTGAGCCAGGTGATGAGCGGCTACGCGGTCGGCGAGGAACTCGCCAAGCAGCATCCCGCCGAACTGGAAATCCTCACGCGGCCTTTTCACGTGGACCGTCGTGGCGGCCTGCGTCCCGGCGAAACGCCGACGGCATTTTTTCCCGTGCTGCAATGGAATGGCGACGAACTGCTGTTCCGCTACCTGCGCTACTGGATTCAGGCCGGGCACGAAAAAGTCGGCCAGCCGCTCACGCCCGCGCAGGTGAAGGCGCTCGACACGCTCGATGAAGTGCTCAAGCGCCGCGATCTGATGGCGGAGTTTTCCCTCGAACCCGGCGACATGTATTTCATCAACAACCGCTGGATTCTGCACAACCGCACCGCGTTCGAGGACTGGCCGGAACTGGAGCGCCGCCGGCATCTCGTGCGCCTGTGGCTTCAAAGGTAGGCAGCAGCCGACGTGAGGAGGCTCACTTCAAATGACGAATGACGAATGGCGTGCATGTCCGCTTTCGCCGCGCCATTCGTCATTCGTCATTGTCCCCCGAGCGCCCGCTCCGCCTTCTTTTCATCGAAGCCCCCTTCCCATTTTGAAATCACCACCGTCGCCACGCCGTTGCCGATGAGGTTCGTGACCGCGCGCGCCTCGGAGAGCAGCCGGTCCACGCCGAGCACCAGCACGAGGCCCGCGACCGGCACCGTGTCGAGCGAGGTCAACGTCGCCGCCAGCGTGATGAATGCGCCGCCCACCACGGCCGCCGAGCCCTTCGACGTGATCAGGCACACGGCCAGCAGCGTCAACTCCTGCACGAAGGTCAGATGCGTGTTGGTCGCCTGCGCAATGAACAGCACGCCCATCGTCAGGTAGATCGAGGTGCCGTCGAGGTTGAACGAGTAGCCCGCCGGCAGCACCAGCCCGACCAGCGGCTTGGCGCAGCCCAGCGCCTCCAGCTTCGCCATCATGCGCGGCAGCACCGGCTCGGACGACGCGGTGCCGAGCACGATGAAAATTTCCTCGCGGATGAACCGGAGAAATTTCCAAAGGCTCATGCCGTTGAGCCGGAGCAGCAGCCCGAGCACGAGGACGATGAAGCACGCGCAGGTCAGATACACGCACGCCATCAACTTGCCGAGCGACCACAGCGAGCCGAGGCCGAACTTTCCAACCGTGAACGCAATCGCGCCGAACGCCGCCAGCGGCGCGAGCCGGATGATCATGCTCACCATTTTCATCAGCGCGTTGGAAATCTGGTCGAGCGCGTAGATCACCGGCTTGTTCGCCTCGCCGAGGCCCGCCATCGCCACGCCGAACAGCACGGAAAAGAAAAGCACCTGGAGAATGTCCCCTTGCGCGAACGCGCCGACGATGGTGTTCGGGATGATGTTGAGCAGGAAATCCACCGCGCCCGTTGACTTCGCGGCGGTGAGGTAGGACTGCACGTCCTTGGTGTCGAGCGTGGCGGCGTCGGCGTTGATGCCCGCGCCCGGCTGGATGATTTTGATGACGACCCAGCCGATGACCAGCGCGAGCGTGGTGACGACCTCGAAGTAAATCATCGCCTTCAGCCCGATGCGCCCGACGCGTTTCAAATCGCCCATCGCCGTCATGCCGACGACGACCGTGGTGAAGATGATCGGTGCCACGACCATGCGGATGAGCTTGATGAACGCATCGCCCAGCGGCTTGAGCTTCACCGCAAACTCCGGCCACTCCCGGCCCACGATCACGCCGAGCAAAATTCCCAGCAGCACCTGCACATACAGGTGGCGGAGGAGGGATTTGGGATTCATCGCCCGAGAGTGGGTTGGTCGTGCTGGTTGTAGCAACCCGCGCGACGCCCCAGCAAGCAAATCATCCCGAGGCGCGACCGAAGCGCGCCGAGGAACTGTCACCGTTTTGCTTTTGCCGCCGGTTCGGACTCCTTCACGTAAGCTCCATAGCGCTCCTCCACCTTCGCCGACTGCTCGTCGCCCTCGTGGAAGTAGAAGCGGTAGCGGAACGTCGCGCTCTGGCCGGCGGGGATGGTGAAGTTGCCCGCGTTCTTGTCCGGATTTTTCTCGAAGCTCGAAATGCCAAACGGGTTCGCCGTGAACAGGCCGTAGGTCCGCACGTGCCACCACGTCGGGTGCCGCGGGTTGGACGGATGATCGAAGATGGCGACGCCCACCGTCTTGCCCTCGACCGGCCCGAAGTAATCGCACCACTTCGCGCGCTTGCCCCACGCCTCCGCGTCGCGCACGCCTTCGCTGTTCACGATGTGGCCGACGCCGGGCGCGGCCTTCTTTTCGCCCTTCTTCTTCTCGCCGGCGACGCGCATGGATTCGGCGAGGCGGATGCCCATGCCGCCATCCTTCTGATCGCCGAGCACCAGCTCGCCGTGCGTGGCGCGGAGCACGATGTCGAAATCCATCACGCGCTCGGGCGCGCGGTCGTAAAAGCGCAGCGTGCGCGTCTCCGAGCCGACCACCTTGCCCGCGACGGACACGAACTGGTTCTCCTCGCGCAGCACTCCGACCTTCGCGCCGCTCGTAAGTTCGAGAAATTTCTGGTGGACGATCTTGCCGGACTTGTTCGTCACCTCGCCCCAGGTATCCACCTCGTTGACGCGCATGTGCGACCACGACAGGCCGCGATGATGCGGATGGTCGTGGCTTTCGCCTTCGACATCCTTCATCGGAAAATTGCGCGTCATGCCTGCGCCCGTCGGACCGATGACCGGGTAGAGGAACGGCCGCGGCACGTTCGCGTAGTGATAGTCGGTAAAAAATTTCCCGCTGATCTCGACGCGCACGAAGCCATCGGCGTCCGTCAACTTCACGCCTTGCGCCGCTCGGCCAGTCGCGCTGAAGGCCAAAACGGAGCAAAGGAGCAACAAGGTTTTCATGATTCAGCGGGTGGCGGTGAGTTCATGCGCCGGCGTTTGGGGTTTGTCCAGCGCGACAATCGCCTCGTCCGTCGCCTCGGCCAGCACGCCGAGCGCCTCTTCCATCGCGTCGCGCGGGATGGTGAGCGGCGGGGCTATTTTCACCGTCTGCCCCCACGCGCCGACGGGTGAAAAGAGCAGCAACCCCTTCCACACGCACCGCTCGATGATCGCGTGCGCGAGGTCGTGGTCGGGTTCCTTGGTGCCGGGCTTGACCGCCTGCATTCCGCCGACGAGGCCGCGCGCGGTCACGTGGCCGATGACTTGCGGATGCTTGGCCTGGATTTTCTTCAGGCCCGCGAGCAGCACCGGCTCCAGCGCGGCGGCGTTCTCCGTGAGTTTTTGCCCGATGATCTTCTTCACGCTCGCGAGCGCGGCGGCGGCGCAGACGGGATTGCCGGTGTGCGTGCTCGTCATCGAGCCGGGCGGAAATTGATCCATGATCTCCGCACGGCCAATCACGGCGGAGAGCGGGAGCGAACTGCTGATGCCCTTGCCGCAGCAGATGACATCAGGCGTCACGCCGTAATGCTCGAACGCCCAGAATTTTCCCGTGCGCCCGAAGCCCGCCTGCACCTCGTCAAACACGAGCACGACCTGATGCGTGCGACACCACTCGGCGAGCTGCCGCACGTATTCCACCGGCGCGAAGTCGGGACCGACGCCCTGATACGTCTCCATCATCACGCCGGCGATTTCGTCCGGTTTGAGTCCCGCGCGGTCAATCGCGTCGAGGAAGGTGTCGAAGCTCGTGTTGGTCTGCCAGTAGCCGTCGGGGAACGGCGCGTTGATGATCGCGGGGTCGAGATTCACGATCCACGACTTCTGCGCCGCCATGCCGCCCGCCTGTTGCGACGCGAGCGTGCGCCCGTGAAACCCGCGCTCGAAGCCGACGATGCCGATCTTCTTTTTACCGCCAACCTTGAGGCCATGCGCGCGGCTCAACTTGATGGCGCACTCCGTCGCCTCCGAGCCGGTGGTGAGGAGGAAAACTTTCTCCAATCCCTTGGGCGCGACGCCCGCGAGGGCTTCAGCCAAAGCCGCGCGCTCCTCGCTGGGGAAGACGTAATTGTGGAGCAGGTTGCTGTTCACTTGATCGAGGATCGCCTGCTTCACCTCGGGCGCGCAGTGGCCGGCATTGGTGACGAGCACGCCGCTCGACCAATCGAGCCAGCGGTTGCCGTATTTGTCGTAAACAAAAATATCCTCGGCGCGATCCCACACGATGGGCGGCTGGCCGCGCATGGACTGCGGTTCGAACTTGCGCAGCTTCTCCAGCGTCGCGAGCGAATCCGGATGCGGGATCGGCGTGACGATGCGGCGGTATTTGGTTTCCACGCGCGGCACGTCGCGCGGTTCGATGCTGAATTCTTTGCCCATAACTTTTGGTTGTTGAGCAGAGCATTGCCGCGGACGCGCACAACCGCTACGCGCTTTGTCTCGGGTTCCGGTGCTTTTGTGATTGGCAAATCAGAAGCCGCGCAGGCCCTGGATGAACGCGAGAAGGTCGGCGACCTGCTGCGGACTCAAGCCTTCGAGCAGACCCTCCGGCATGAGCGAGACATTCAGCCCCTTGAGCCGCCTGAGGCTCGACTTGTTGAACACGCGGTCAATGCCCAGTGCCTGACGGATCGTCACGGTGGCTTCCGTGCTGCCGGCGAGGACGCCTTCGACAATTTCATCGTCCTTTGTCTCCGCCACGAAGGCCTGGAACGTCGGCATGAAGAAAAGATTCGGCGCCACGATCTGCTGGAGCAGTTCCTCGCGCGGCATGTCCTTGATCGTGAACAAATCCGCGCCGACGAAGTGGCCCTCGTCACCGATGCGATGGCAGTTCACACAGGAGCGCTCCTTGAAGACTTCCTTGCCGCGCTTCGCGTCGCCCTTGAATTGCAGCGCGCCCTTGAAGCGTTGGAGCGTCGCCTTCGCATCCATCCACGGCTGGCGGTCGAACAGCTTCTGCGCCCGCGCCGCGATCGCCTCATCCGATGAATTGATGAGCCGCTGGCGCGTGGCGGTGTCCACCTCGGCCAGCGGCAGCGCGCCGGCTTCGAGCCGGGTGACGAATTCCCGCGCGAGTTCGCGGCGGCTCGTGAGGGTGTGGAAGACCTGTTGCTTGAGGGCCGGAAAATAATTCGTCCACGGTTTCAGCAGAGGCGCGACCGCGCGCGGCTGCGCCAGTTCGGCAAACACCCGCACCACTTCGAGCCGCACCGCCTCCGGTTGCGCCGACTCCAGCAGCGCGAACAGCGGCTCCGCCACGAGGTCGTAATCGCCGTTGCCCAGCCGGCGGATCGCGGCGAGGCGTTCGCCCTCCGGCCGGGCGGAGTCGCGCGCCGCCGCGACCGCGGCGGCCAGGCGTGGCGAGAGTTCAGCGGCGCCGGAAGCGGACGCGCCGGTGACGAGCAGCACGCCCGCCCAGAAAATCAGAATCAGATCGGGTTTCATCTTCGGCTCGTCGGGCAAACCATCCGACCTCAATGCCGACGGTTTCGCTTTGACGTGAATCAAGCCGCACTCAAACGAAAAAAGCGCGGGCCATCACGCCCGCGCCTGTTGAAACTGGCCGCACGTTACGGCAAATCCGTTGCGCCCATCAGGAAGCGGTCGCACTCACGCGCGGCGCCGCGGCCCTCGTTGAAGGCCCACACGACGAGGCTCTGGCCGCGGCGGCAGTCGCCGGCGGCGAAGACCTTCGGGATGCTCGTGGTGTATTTTCCGTGGTCGGCCTTCGCGTTGGTCCGCGGGTCGCGCTCGACGCCGAGGGCTTCGAGCAGCGGTTGCTCGGGTCCGAGGAATCCCATCGCAAGCAGGACGAGCTGCGTCGGGACGACGCGCTCCGTGCCGGGCACGTCCTTCGGGATGAACTGGCCCTTCTCGTTTTTCTCCCACTTGATCTCCACGAGGTGGATCGCCTTCACGTGGCCGTTGGCATCGCCTTCGAGTTTCTTCGCGGTCGTCAGATACACGCGCGGGTCGGCGCCGAACTTCGCGGCAGCCTCCTCCTGGCCGTAGTCGAGCTTGTAGGTCTTGGGCCACTCGGGCCACGGGTTGTCCTTCGCGCGCTCATCGGGCGGGCGCGGGAGAATTTCCACCTGGATGAGGCTCTTGCACCCGTGACGCATCGAGGTGCCGACGCAGTCGGTGCCGGTGTCGCCGCCGCCGATGATGATGACGTCCTTGCCGTGTGCGCTGATGGGCGGCTCGGATTTGTCGAGCAGCGCCTTGGTGTTGGCGTGGAGAAACTCCATCGCGAAGTGGACGCCCTTGAGTCCGCGGCCCTCGACGGGCAGGTCGCGCGGCTTGGTCGCGCCGGTGCAGAGCACGACGGCGTCGAACTCGTCCATCAACTGCTTCGCAGTGATGTCCTTCCCGACCTCGGTGTTGCACGTGAACTTCACGCCCTCGCGCTCGAGCAGATGGAGACGGCGCATGACGACCTTTTCCTTGTCGAGCTTCATGTTGGGGATGCCATACATGAGCAGGCCGCCGGGGCGGTCGGCGCGCTCGAAGACGGTGACCCAATGGCCGGCCTTGTTGAGCTGCGCGGCGGCGCAAAGTCCCGCGGGGCCGGAGCCGACGACGGCGACTTTTTTGCCGGTGCGGCGCTTCGGCGGCTCGGGCGTGACCCAGCCTTTTTCCCAGCCGGTATCAATGATCGTGTTCTCGATGTTCTTGATGGTGACGGGCGGGCTGTTGATGCCGAGCACGCACGAGCCTTCGCACGGCGCGGGACAGACGCGGCCGGTGAACTCGGGAAAATTGTTCGTCTTGTGCAGGCGTTCGAGCGCCTCCTGCCAGAGGCCGCGATAGACGAGGTCGTTCCACTCGGGGATGAGGTTGTTGATGGGGCAGCCGCTCGCCATGCCGCTGATGAGCTGGCCGGTGTGGCAGAACGGAATGCCGCAGTCCATGCACCGCGCGCCCTGCTCGCGCAGCTTCGCGTCGTCCATGTGCTCGTGGAATTCGTTCCAGTCGCGGATGCGCTTGAGGGCGCCGCGGTCGAGCGGAAGTTCGCGGACGTAATCGAGGAATCCAGTGGGTTTGCCCATGTGCTTGCTACTTCAGTTCAATCTTCAAAAAGCCGGCTGAGTGAAATCCGAAATCCTGGCAGGACGGAGTTGCCGGTCAGAACCCGGTCACGGCGCAGCAATTCACTCTCGCCATTCGGCCGGTAAATGCGGGCCGTCTTTGTCTTCGGGTCGATCATCCAGGCCAGGCGGGCACCGTGGGTCAGATAAAGCCCCAGCTTCGCTTCAGTCTTGGTGATGGAATCGGATGGCGAAAGAACTTCGACCGCAAGGTCGGGCGCCGCATGAAAAAGCTTTTCCTTGTTCGGCAGGATTTGTTTGAGCCGCGCGTTGCTGACATACGCGAGGTCTGGCTCAAAGCAATGATCGAGTCCCAGGCGAAATCCCGTCTGACCGTCATAAACCCGCCCGAGTTTGTGCTTTTCAACGTGCGCGACCAAAGCCGCGCCGAGGCGCATGATGATGTATCCGTGTTCGGCTCCACCGGGAGGCATAGTTACCACCTTTCCAAACCAAAGCTCATGCTTCCGGCCATCCCGGTCGAGGGCCATGAGTTTGTCGTCACTCCAAAGTTTGTTGGGAGACAGGGTTTTCACAGTCGAAGTTTCATTCTGGACATCGGTGACATCACCCGCCGCCCACGCGCGCGGCGTCCCTCGAGTTCTCCTCGAAGGCGCGGGTCATCGCCTCGTCGCCGGTGAGGCCGTCGGCCTTGGCTTTCTTGAGCGATTGCAGCACGCGCTTGTAGTCCTTGGGCATCACCTTCACGAACTTCGCCAGGTTCTTGTCCCAGTCCTTGAGAATATTCGCGGCGCGCGTGCTCTTCGTGTTGATCGCGTGGTTCTCGATCATCGTCTTGAGCGTCGCGGCGTCCTCGGCGTCGGGCTTTTCGAGCGCGACCATCTGCGGGTTGCACCGCTTCGCGAAGTCGCCCTTTTCGTCGAGCACGTAGGCCACGCCACCGCTCATGCCGGCGGCGAAGTTGCGGCCCGTCGCGCCGAGCACCACGACCGTGCCGCCGGTCATGTATTCGCAACCGTGGTCGCCCACGGCCTCGACAACGGCGTTCACGCCGGAGTTGCGGACGCCGAAGCGTTCGCCCGCCATGCCGCGGATGAACACCTCGCCGGCGGTCGCGCCGTAAAGCGCCACGTTGCCGACGATGATATTTTCCTCGGGCACGAACGTGCTCTCGGCCGGCGGGTAGAGAATTATTTTTCCACCGCTCAGTCCCTTGCCGACGTAATCATTTGCGTCGCCTTCGAGGATGAACGTCATCCCCGGCGGCATGAACGCGCCGAAGCTCTGGCCCGCGCTGCCCTTGAAGTGAATCTGAATCGTGTCCTCCGGCAGGCCCGCGGGGCCGTGACGGCGCGTGAGTTCGCTGCCGGTGATGGTGCCGACGACACGGTTTACGTTGCGCACCCGGACGGTCGCGCGAACTTTTTCCTTCCGCTCGAGCGCGGGCTTGCACAGGTCGAGCAGCTTGGTCACGTCGAGCGATTTATCAAGGCCGTGATCCTGCGGCATCTGGCAGTAGCGCCCGACCTCGGGCCCGACCTCGGGCTGGTAGAGGATGCTGCTGAAGTCGAGGCCCTTCGCCTTCCAATGGTCCACGGCCTTCTTCGGCTCGAGCCGGTCGGTGCGGCCGATCATTTCGTTGATCGTGCGGAAGCCGAGCTGCGCCATCACCTCGCGGACTTCCGCCGCGATGAACTTCATGAAGTTCACCGCGTGCGCCGGGTCGCCGGTGAAGCGCTTGCGCAATTCCTCGTTCTGCGTCGCCACGCCCACGGGGCAGGTGTTCAGGTGGCACACGCGCATCATAATGCAGCCGAGCGCGACGAGCGGCGCGGTGGCAAAACCAAATTCCTCCGCGCCCAGCAGCGCGGCGATCACCACGTCGCGGCCGGTCTTCAACTGCCCGTCCGTCTCGACCGCGATGCGCGAGCGGAGATTGTTCAGCACGAGCGTCTGGTGCGTCTCGGCGAGGCCGAGTTCCCACGGGATGCCCGCGTGCTTGATCGAAGTCTGCGGCGACGCGCCGGTGCCGCCGTCGTAACCGCTGATGAGCACCACGTCCGCGTGCGCCTTCGCCACGCCGGCGGCGATGGTGCCGACGCCGACCTCGGCGACGAGCTTCACGCTGATGCGCGCATTGACGTTCGAGTTCTTGAGGTCGTGAATGAGCTCCGCCAAATCCTCGATGGAATAAATGTCGTGATGCGGCGGCGGCGAGATGAGGCCGACGCCGGGCGTCGAGTGGCGGACCTTGGCGATGGGCGGATAGACTTTGGTGCCGGGCAACTGGCCGCCTTCGCCGGGCTTCGCGCCCTGGGCCATCTTGATCTGCAGCTCCTTCGCGTTGACGAGGTAATTGCTCGTGACGCCGAAGCGGCCGGAGGCGACCTGCTTGATCGCGGAATTTTTCGAATCACCGTTCGCCTCGAGCGTGTAGCGCGCCGGGTCTTCGCCGCCTTCGCCGGTGTTGGACTTGCCGCCGATGCGGTTCATCGCGATGGCGAGCGACTCGTGCGCCTCCTTCGAGATCGAGCCGTAGCTCATCGCGCCGGTCTTGAAGCGCTTGAGGATCGCGTCCACCGACTCGACCTCTTCGATCGGCACGGGCGTGACGGACTTGAAGTCGAGCAGGCCGCGCAGCGTGTAGAGCTGCTTCTGCTGGTCGTCCACGAGCCGCGAGTATTCCTTGAAGATGTTGTAATTACCGGAGCGCACCGCGGCCTGGAGCTTGTGAACGGTCTGCGGGCTGAACAAATGCAACTCGCCATCGGCGCGCCATTGATACTGGCCGCCCACGTCGAGCGTGTGGCCGTTGACCTGCCGTTCGGGAAACGCGTGGCGGTGGCGGATCTCCACTTCCTTCGCAATCTCCGTCATCCCGATGCCCTCGACGCGCGTGGCGGTCCACGTGAAATATTTTTCCACGAGCGAACTGCTCAGGCCGACGGCCTCGAAGATTTGAGCGCCGCGATAAGACTGGATCGTCGAGATGCCCATCTTCGACGCGACCTTCACCACGCCCTTGACGGCGGCCTTCACGAAATTTTTGCACGCGGTCTTGTGGTCCATGTCGCGCAGGAGACCCTGACGGATCATGTCGTCGAGGGTCTCGAAGGCGAGGTAGGGATTGATTGCGCCGCAGCCGTAGCCGATGAGCAGCGAGAAGTGATGCACTTCGCGCGGCTCGCCGGACTCGAGCACGAGACCGACGCGCGTGCGCGTGCCTTCGCGGATGAGGTGGTGATGCAGTCCGCTCACGGCGAGCAGCGCGGGGATCGCCGCGCTCTTCGGCTCGATGCCGCGGTCGGAGAGGATGAGGATGTTGACGCCCTCCTTGATCGCCTTGCTCGCGGCCTTGAACAAATCGTTGAGCGCCTTCTCCAATCCCTTCGCGCCCTTGTCCACCTTGTAGAGGATCGGGAGCGTGATGGAGCGGTAGCCGGGCTGGTTGAGGTGCTTGAGCTTCGCGAACTCCTCGTTCGTCAAAATCGGCGACTTGAGCTCGATCAGGTGGCAGCTCTCGGGGACCGGGTGGAGCAGATTTTTTTCCGAGCCGATGGTCGTCTCGGCGCTCGTGACGATTTCCTCGCGGATGCAATCAATCGGCGGGTTCGTGACCTGCGCGAAGAGCTGCTTGAAATAATTGTAGAGCGATTGCGATTTGTCGCTCAGCACGGCGAGCGGCGTGTCGGTGCCCATTGAGCCGACGGCCTCGACTCCATCGCGCGCCATCGGGACCATGAGCAGGCGCAAATCCTCGAACGTGTAGCCGAAGGCCTGCTGGCGCTGGAGCACCGTCTCGTGGCGCGGCTCAGGGAGCTTGCCGGAGTCGGGCAGCGCGGCGAGTTCGATCATGTGCTGGTTGAGCCAGTGGCGATACGGCTGCTCGCTCGCATACTTCCGCTTGATCTCGTCGTCGGCGACGATGCGGCCCTGCTCCGTGTCCACGAGGAACATGCGGCCCGGCTGGAGGCGGCCCTTTTGCGCGACGTTTTCCGGCGGCGTGTCGAGCACGCCGGCTTCGCTCGACATGATGACGAGGTCGTCCTTGGTGACGTAGTAGCGCGAGGGGCGCAGGCCGTTGCGGTCGAGCGTGGCGCCGATGACCTTGCCGTCGGTGAACGCGATCGAGGCGGGGCCGTCCCACGGTTCCATGAGGCAGGAGTGGAATTCGTAAAACGCCTTGAGGTCGTCGCTCATCGACTCGTGATTGAGCCACGGCTCCGGGATCATCATCATCATCGCGTGCGGCAGTGGCCGGCCGGCGAGCACGAGCAGTTCGAGCACGTTGTCGAACATCGCCGACGCGTGCATCCAGTTGATGTTGCCGCGGAGCGTGTTGATCTCGCCGTTGTGCGCGATGTAGCGGTAGGGATGCGAGCGGCCCCAACTCGGAAAGGTGTTTGTGCTGAAGCGCGAGTGGACGAGCGAGAGGCCGGTCTCCATCGCCGGGTCCTTGAGGTCGGGAAAATATTTTCCCACCTGGTCGGTCAGGAGCATGCCCTTATACACGATGGTGCGGCACGAGAGGCTGCACACATACCAGTAGGCCGCGCCGTCGAGCGTGGAGAAACGGATCTCGGTGAAAGACCGCTTGCTGATGACGTAGAGCTTGCGTTCGAAAGCGAGGTCGTTCGCGACGTCCTCGCCGCGGCCGATGAAAATCTGCCGCACGTGCGGCTCGGAGGATTTGGCGGTGTCGCCGAGCGACTTGTTGTTGGTCGGCACCGTGCGCCAGCCGAGGAAGTGCTGCCCCTCCGACTGCACGATCTTCTCAAAGGCCTGCTCCAGCTTCCGGCGCTGCTTGGCGTCGGGCGGAAGAAAAATCATGCCCACGCCATACTGGCCCTCGGCGGGCAGCTTGATGCGCACCTTCTCGCACGCCTGCATGAAAAATTTGTGCGGCACCTGGAGGAGGATGCCCGCACCGTCGCCGGTGTTGACCTCGCAACCACACGCGCCGCGGTGGTCGAGGTTCACGAGGATTTGCAATCCCTGCTCGACGAGCGAGTGGGATTTCTTCCCCTTGAGGTGCGCAATGAAGCCGACGCCGCAGGCGTCGTGTTCGTGCTGCGGGTCGTAGAGACCCTGCTTGGGCGGCAGGTCCAGATTTGGTGTCGGCTGACTCTCGTTCATGTCTTTCGGCGGGCTTCTGAGGATGGGTTTTTCAAAAGCCGGCAATGTTTCTCAAAATAGCCCATGTCGCGCAAGAGGGTAGAATGGAAAAATGCGATGAGTAAAACGACGGCACCGGGACGCCACCGCAAGCAAGGCTCATGGGGCGATTCCGGCGCCGGGTCGGACCGGCCGGGCAACGAATTTATTCCGCGCGGAACCGCTCAGGTGTTCAGCGCCTTGAGCGCCTTCGCCACGTTCGACACGCGCATCACCATCAACCCCTTCTTCTGGCTCGGCGGCGTGGCGCAGTAGGCGTATTCGATGTTCACCTTCGCCGCGGCGAGCCGGTGGCAGATGCGCGCGAGCGAGCCGGTGCGGTTGTCGCCCTCGACGAGGATCACGTCGTCGTCCACCACGAGGACGTTGTGCTCCTCGAAGAGCCGGATCGCGCGCGCCGTGTCGCTCACGATGAGCCGCACGACGCTGTAGTCCACCGTGTCGCTCATCGAGATGGCGTGGATGGCGATCTTCTCCTTGGCGAGCGAATCGCAGACGCGGCCGAGCGTGCCGGGGCGGTTGTCGAGGAAGAGGGCGAGTTGTTTGGTGACATGCATGGGATTGAGTGGTGGTTGGTTCCTGGGTTTTCCAATTCGTTCACTGACGAAGGGAGCTTGCGGCACCCGGCGTCACAAATCAAAAAATCTTTTTTGTTCGGCTTCGGTCGCGCCTTCAAAACTCGCACCTCAACGCAACCGCCTTCTCCAGCCGGCGCAGATACTCCGCCCGCGGAATTTCCCTCGCTCCCAGCGCCCGCGTCGCCGGCGTGACCATTTGCACATCGAGCAACATGAAGCCCCGCTCGCGCAGGCGTTGCACCAGGTGGAACAGCGCGACCTTCGACGCATCACTCACCGAGTGAAACATGGACTCCCCGGCGAAGAACCCACCGACGCTCACGCCATAGACGCCCCCAACGAGTTCCCCGCCGTGCCGGCACTCGACGCTGTGCGCGTGACCTGCCGCGTGCAGCCGCGTGTAGGCCGCGATGAACTCCGCCGTCACCCACGTGCGCTCGCCGCGCGGTTGCGTCGCGCAGCCGCGCATCACGCCGGTAAAATCGCGGTCGAAGGAAATTTCAAACGGCGCCCGGCGCAGCGTGCGCGCGAGGCTGCGCGAGACGTGAAATTCATCCAGTGCGAGAATGCCGCGCGGGTCCGGCGACCACCACGACACCGGTTTCACCGTCCACGGAAAAAGCCCGCTGCGATACGCCAGGAGCAATCGCTCGACCGACAGGTCGCCGCCGACGGCGACGAGGCCATTCGCGTCCGCCGACTCGGCGGGCGGGAACCACGGATCGTTGGCGGGCCGCGCAGGCATGACGCTTTTCAAAAGCATCAACACCCCCCGCGCCGAGGGAAGCGCAAACTGGCCGAAAGAAAGGATTGCGCGAGCGCTCGCATCTGGTATCTACCGGCCGCTCGTTGCCACGGTTGGCACGGCGTGAACCACCAACACCGACACCAACACCATGACTGTTTATCTCATCGCCACGATCGCGACCATCGTCCCTTGCGGACTTCTCTGGGTGATGCACCAATACCTGCGGGATCTCAAGTAAGCTTCAGCTCGTAGCGTCCGCGATCCGTTTGCGCCCCGGCGGCCTTCGCAAGAAGGCCGCCGGCTTTTGCTTTTTTCCCGAAACAAGGAAAGTTGAGACGTGGACAAAATCCGCCGAGCCGCATCGGCGTGGCGATCGTATCCATGATGCGTCGAGTGGCCGCGTCGGCCGCCCGCAACCAACACCAAAACAAGAAAGCCACCATGATCACCATGTATCTGATCTTCGTCATCGCCGCCGGCATCCCCGCGGCGTGGGTTCTGATCCTGCACCACAACTTCAAGCATCTGGACTGAGCCGCGCCGAAAAGAAAGCGGGCGGGTTTTGCAACCCGCCCGCGTCGTTCGGAAATTTCGCCGCGCCCTACGCCAGTTGCCCGAGCTTGCCCGTGCTGTCGCCGAGGCGCGGGGCGTTCACGCCGATCCGCTCCAGCAGCGAGAGGTAGAGGTTCGTCATCGGCGTCATGCTCTCGTATTTGACGTGCCGTCCCGGCTTGATCGTCCCGCCGCCGCCGCCCGCGAGCAGGATCGGCAGGTCGTGGTGCGCGTGGCGGTTCGGGTCCGCCAGGCCGGAGCCATAGACGACCATGCAGTTGTCGAGCAGCGAACCGGCGCCCTCCTTCGTCGCCTTGAGCTTGGCGATGAAATAGGCGAACTGCGTCGTGTGAAAGAGGTTGATCTTCGCCAGCTTCGTCAGCTTCGACGGATCGTTGCCGTGGTGGGAAAGCGGGTGATGCGGATCGGGCACGCCAATTTCGGGATAAGTGCGGTTGCTCGTTTCGCGCGCGAGCTGGAACGTGATGACCCTGGTGACGTCACCCTGGAGAGCCAGCACCTGCAGATCGAACATCAAGCGCGCATGGTCGGCGTAGGAAGCCGGTACGCCGACCGGACGATCCAGGTCCGGCATGGGGGAGTCCGCCGTCTGG
>JACQFS010000115.1 GCA_016199935.1 Verrucomicrobiota bacterium | reverse complement strand
GGGTCGGCTGAAACCAAACCGTTGAACAACTTGGTCGTCGAGTGACGCGAGGACGCGGCCAAGCTCCCATCAACGCGGCAATGCCCGCGGGAAAATGGAGCTTGGAGCTTCCCTTGAACTTCAACCTTTGAACTTCCCCTCCCCATCCACCCACACGCCGCGCACGCGGAATTTTTCGTCGAACCACACCAGGTCCGCGCGCTTGCCGGTCGCGAGCGAGCCGAACTCCTTCTCGCGCCCGAGCTGCTTCGCCGGGTTGAGCGTCGCCATCCGCACCGCGTCCACGAGCGGCGCGCCGGCGAGTTGATGCACGCGCTGCACGCCTTGAATCATCGTCAGCGTGCTGCCGGCCAGGCCCGTGCCGTCGTCCATCACCGCCACGTTCTCCGTCGTGCGCGCCTGGATGCCGAGCAGGCTGAACTTCGTCCCCGGAGGCAGGCCCGCGCCGCACGTCGCGTCGGTGATGATGACCACTCCGTCACGGCCCTTCGCGTTGATCAGCATCCGCATCAGGATCGGCGGCACGTGCACCGAGTCGGCGATCAGCTCCGCCATGATCTCGTCCTGCGCCATCGTGAACTCGATCATGCCCGCGTGCCGATACGGGCCGGTCTTGGTGATCGTGCTCATCGCGTTGAACGTGTGCGTGGCCTGGTTCAGCCCCGCCTTGAGCGCGGGCACGAGGTGCGCCTCGGTCGCGTCGGTGTGGCCGCCGCTGGCGATGGTGCCGTTCTTGCGGAGCGCGCGGATGAGTTCGAGCGAGCCGGGATTCTCCGGCGCGAGGGTCATCTCGGTCACGAGCTTTCCGAAACGCAGGAATTTTTTCCACTCCCGCGCCACCGGGTTGCGGATGAACGCGGGGTTCTGCGCGCCCGCCTTGCCCAGCGCGAGGAACGGACCCTCGATGTGGACGCCCACGATGCGCGCGCCGTTGCCGAGCGAGCGGTTGTGAAACGGCTTGGCGGCGGCGAGCACTTTCAAAATGTCCCCCTCCGCCGCGGTGACGGTCGTGAGCGTGATCGAGGTCGTGCCGCCGCGCAGATGAAACTCCGTGATGGTGCGGAAGGATTTTTCGTTCGCCTCCATCGTGTCCGCGCCCATCCCGCCGTGAATGTGGAGATCAATGAAGCCGGGCGCGAGGAAGCCGCCCTTCAGATCGAGCGTGTCGGCGCCGCGTTGTTTTGGTTTGGCCTCGCGGGAAATTTTGGCGATGCGGCCGTTGCGGACGGTGAGCGAGCCGCGGAACATTTCATCCGGCAGAATCAGCCGGGCATTGGTGAATTGCATGACCACAGGATGCGACGCCCGACGCGGGCTGGCAAGGAGGAGGAAGTTTCAGGCTTTGAGCCTTGAGCTTCGCGCCAGACGCAGCGCGTTCCCGATGACGATGAGATCGGAGAAGCCCATCGCCGCCGCGCAGAGCACGGGCGACATGAAGCCGAGCGCGGCGAGCGGAATGCCGGCGGCGTTGTAGAAGAACGCCCAGAACAAATTCTGTTTGATGGTGCGCAGTGTCGCGCGCGCGAGCGCGAGCGTCTCGGGCACGGACTGGATGTCGGAGTTGAGCAGGATCACGTCGGCCGCCTCGCGCGCCACGTCGCTCGCGCGGCTTACGGCGATGCCGAGGTCGGCCTGTTCGAGCGCGGGCGCGTCGTTGATGCCGTCGCCGATGAACGCGACGCGTTCGCCGCGCTGCTGAAGTTGCTTCACGATGTCGGCCTTCTGCTCGGGACGGATTTCGGCAAAGACATTTTTCTCCGCGATGCCGACGGCGAGCGCGATGGCGGCAGCCGTGCGGCGGTTGTCGCCGGTGATGAGGAAGCACTGCTGCCCGCCGCGCGCGAGCTGGCTCACGACTTCGGCGGCGTGCGGCTTGAGTTCGTCGCGCAACGCGAGCAGGCCGAGAAGGCGCGCGTCCTGCGCGAGGCCGAGCAGCGTCGCCCCTTGGGCGGACCAGTCGGCGGAAAATTTTTCCGCCGCGGAAAGCTCCACGCCGCTCTCGCCCAACCACGCGAGCGAGCCGAGCCGGAGCGTCCTGCCGCCGAGCGCACGCGCCTGCACGCCCGAGCCGCGGATTTCCTGCCAGCCGACGAGCGGTCCGCCGCTTCGCGATGGCGAGCCGAAGGCGATGGGCTGACTGGTCGGAACGTCTTCGCGCGAACCGCCCTCACCCCGGCCCTCTCCCGGTGGGAGAGGGGGAAACGCACTCAGCGCTCGTGCATCCGAGTGCGCCCCGGCACGCGAATGCATGGGCGCGTCCGATGTGGAGGACGCTTCCGGCTGGTCGTTGGACTGCGGATGATTCTCCCTCTCCCCCCGGGAGAGGGCCGGGGTGAGGGCGCGGCCTGACGAAACCGCACCGTCAGCTAAATGCGCTCCTTGAAATTTTTCCGAAAGTTTCGCGACGGCCTGGCTCAGCGGGTGGTTCGAGGGCCGCGCGAGCGCGGCGGCGAGTTCGGCGAGCGGAGTTTTTCTTTCCGACTCGGCGCGCAAATCTTCCACCGCGGCGACGGCCACCCTGCCCTGCGTGAGCGTCCCCGTTTTGTCGAAGACGACGGCGGTGAGGTCGCCGCATTTTTCCAGCGCGGCGCCGTCGCGGATGAGGATGCCGCGGCGGGCGGCGGCGTTGGTGCCGGCCATGATCGCGGCGGGCGTCGCCAGGCCCATCGCGCACGGGCACGCAATGATGAGCACGGCGGCGGCATGCACGAAGGCCGAGGCCAGCGCGCTGTCGGGAATCGTCGCGGACCAGAGCCAGCCTTCGAGCCAGTGCGTCGCGGCTTGTGCGGCGCCCGGCGCGAGGCCCCACCAAAGCCCGGTCGCGAGCGCAATGAGCACGACGATGGGGACGAAAACATTGCTGACGCGGTCACCGATGCGCTGGATGTCGGCGCGGCTGGACTGCGCGCGCTGGACGACGGCGATGATTTGCGCGAGCGCGGTGCTTTCGCCGGTGGCCTCGACGCGCATGATGAGCTGGCCGTTCTGGTTCACGGTGCCGGTGTAAAGTTTCGCACCGGCGGATTTTTCGACGGGCAGCGATTCACCGGTGAGCATCGTTTCATCCACGGCGGAATTGCCTTCAAGCACGAGGCCGTCGGTGGGCACGCGGTCGCCGGGCTTGAGCAGGACGTGATCATTTTTCCGGAGCTCGGCGACGGGCGTGGTGACTTCGCGGCCGTCCGCGTCGAGTCGACGCGCGGTCGGCGGCGCGAGGTTCATCAGCGCGCGCAACGAACTCGCGGCCTTCGCGCCGACAATCGCCTCGACCCAGTGCCCGACGCTGATGAGCGTGATGATGGCCGCCGCCTCCATGAAGTAGAGGTGCGCGTGCGCCTCGGCGAGGAGCGCCCACACGCTGTAGCCGAACGCCGTGGTGGAGCCGAGCGCGACGAGCGTGTCCATGTTCGAGCTGCCGACCTTGAGCTGGTTCCACGCACCGCGGTAGAAGCGCGCACCGCAAAAAATCTGCACGGGCAGCGCGAGCGCGAACGCCGTCCAGCGATACCACGTCTCGTGATGCAGCCGGAAAACCCACTCGCCCAGCATCAGCGGCAGCGTGACGGCGAGGCCGATGGCGACGTTGAAGCGCCAGCCGGCGAGGGGGGACCATGAGGAGTTTTGAGTTTTGAGTTTTGAGTTTTGAGTTGGGACCGAGGCCGAGTAGCCGGCGGCCTTCACGGCCTGCACGACGGCGTCCTCGTCGCGCGCGGCGTCCGGTTTCCAGCGCACCTGCGCGCGGCCGCCTTCGAGTTGCACGAGCGCGCTCGCGACACCGGGCACGGACTGGATCGCCTCGGTCACGTGGCGCACACAGCCCTGGCACGTCATGCCGGAGACGAGCAGTTCCGTCGGGCCGCTGGAGTTGCCGGCCGCGGGCGGGTGAGATTCGCAGTGCGCTGCCACGCACGAGGTATACACCACCCGCGGCGAAATGCAGGTTCGTTCTCCGGGCTGCTAGCGCCGGGGCGCGGGAAGATTTTACATTTTGCGCGGTAGGATTTCACCGGCAGAAACCAGTTGACCTCGCAAACGCGCCTTTCCTAAGCTGCGCGCCTGATTCACAACTAACAACACACCATGAGCACCACCTACGTTCCCCTTATCTCCTCCGGCACGGCCGGTCCCCTCGGCGTCCTCCACCTGCCGCGCATGTGGCAGAAGGTTTCCCTCGAAGCCGCCGGCAAAATCGCCGCGGGCTATCCCGGCATCGGCAAAGGCTACGACTCGATGGTCTGCGCCGCGCTCGGCCTCGACCCCGAAGCCGTGAAGAAGTTCATCAAGGAAAGCAAGCCGACCTATCCCGCGTTCGAAGGCTGGGTGAAGAAAAACGCCAAGCACCTCGACAAGGCCAGCATCCACAAGCTCAACGTCTCCATCGCCGGCTACATCCACGACGACGGCACGCGCAAGGGCATCCTCAGCGCCAACGGCCTTACGGACGACGGCTCCGTCCTTCCCGACGCGATCAACCTGAACAACCTCGACGACTGGTATGAGTTCCACCAGTCCGTGCTGAAGTAAGCAGGCAACGCCATTTCCAAACCGCCGCGGGCTTCGTGTCCGCGGCGGTTTTTTTTTATTTTTGGAAACTGCAACGAGCGGCGGCTTACATTCACTCCCCGCGAATTTTCTGCGTGTCCCCCGCGCCCGGTTGTGGCTACCTTGCGCGCCATGAACGTCATCGTGGCCATCGCGCAGGTTGTCTTGAAGGAGATGATCCGGCGCAAGGATTTCTACGTGCTGTTCATCCTCACCGCGCTGATCACGGGCCTGCTCGCGTCGGTTAATTTTTTCAACGACCCGAAGATCGTCCGCTTCCTCAAGGAGGCGTGCCTCGCGCTCATCTGGGGGTCGGGCCTCGTCATCGCCATCACCACGGCGGCGCGGCAGATTCCGGCCGAGCGCGAGAGCCGCACGATCTTTCCGCTGCTCGCCAAGCCCGTCACGCGCGCGCAGGTGCTCACGGGAAAATTCCTCGGCTGCTGGCTGGCGACGGGTGCGAGCCTCGTGGTGTTCTACCTTTTCTTCACGATCGTGAGCGGACTGAAGGAAGGCGAGTGGCCGGTGGCGCAATATTTTCAGGCGATGTGGATGCAATGGGTGATGCTCGGCGTGGTCGTCGCGCTCACGCTGCTCGGCTCGCTCATCTACACCTCGCCGGCGGAGACGATCACCATCGTCGCGATTGTCGCGGTCGGCATCCTCGGCCTCGGCGCGCATCTGCACAAAATCGCGCTGCGCCCCGACCAGCAGCCGGTGGTCGCCGCGGTGCTGACGGCGATCTACTACGTGATCCCGCATCTGGAATTCTTCGACGTGCGCGACAAGGTGGTGCACGGCTGGGAACTGCTCGAATGGTCCAAGGTGCTGCTGGCGACGCTCTACGGCGCGGGCTACATGGCGGTGTTTTTGCTTTTGGGCTGGGCGCGCTTCCGCCGCCAGCGGGTGAACTGAAGCGAACGGGCTTGCCAGCCGTCGGTATTGCGCGCACAAGAGCCACGTCACATGAACGCCTCCAAGTCCATCCGGCGCCTGTTCAAGGCAGGGATGTCCCTGCTTTTGACAGCGGCGTGGCTTTGGACCATCGCCCTCGGCGCGAGCGCGCAACTCCACTCCGCCGTTCACGCGGACTCCCAGGCCCCCGCCCATCAATGCGCGGTCACGGAAATTTCCCACGGCAAGGCGGACGCGCCCGCGCCCGTGCTGACCGCCGCCGCACCGCCGGCGCTGCGCCTCGAACTTCCGCTCCCCTCCCCTCTCCCCGCGCCGCAGGACATTGACCTGCGGCTCGATCCGGGCCGCGCTCCGCCGGCCTGACTCTCTCCCCCACCGACTCCTTAACTGGTGCCGGCCGGACTTGGTTGTGCCGGCCGGCGAGTTTTGGTCCAACCCGGCCCGCGTGGTCGCGGGGCGAAACTTCCGAGAGAGTTTGCGTATGAAAAAATTATTTACAGCAGGACTGGCGTCCGCCCTTTGCCTCGGCACGTTCGCGTTGCCGGCGCAGGACGCCAATGAAGCGGTGAAAAAGCAGATGGAGCAGATGCAGGAGAACTTCAACCGGGCGTTGAAGGAGCAGCGCGAGTATTTTGAAAAAGTCATCGGCGCGCAGAGCAACAAAATTGACGCGCTGACGCGGCAGGTGGAGGGGACGCAACAGAAGCAGGCCGAGGCCGCCGCGAAGGAGAAGCTCAAGGCGGAGATCGAGTCGGCGCTCGCCGCGCAGCCGAAGCCCGCCGCGCCCGCGGTGGAAGTAAAGCAACCGTGGTCGCCGGCGCAAGCGATCCCGCTCGTGAAAGCGGGTTCCGCCTACATGAACATCAGCTTCGACGCGCTCATGGCCGCGGGCTCGTCCACCGCGGGCGATCCGGCGGCGCAGTTGCAACTTGGCGATCACGATCCGCTCCGGCGCGGCTTCTCGTTGCGCAACGCCGAGATCGCGCTCGACGGCGCGGTGGATCCCTACTTCAAGGGCTTCGCGAACATCGTGCTCAAGCTCGACAAGAACAACGACACGGCCATCGAGCTGGAAGAAACGTATTTGCAAAGCACCTCGCTCCCCGGCGGCTTGCAACTCAAGGCGGGCCAATTCTTCGCCGCTTTCGGACGGCAGAATCCGCAGCACCCGCACCAGTGGGCGTTCGTGGACGCGCCGATTATCCTCACGCGCGCGTTCGGGCCGGACGGCTTGCGCAACGTCGGTGCGCAGCTCTCGTGGCTCACGCCGCTGCCGTTTTACACTGAGGCGTTCCTCGGCGTGTTCAACGGCGAGGGCGGCACCGCCCACAGCTTCCGCAACGCCGGCGAGCCGGATGCCGCCGGCACGTTGCGCTACGCGGGCCGCGCCACGCTCGGCCAGCACCTCAGCAGCGGGGCGGACTTGCTGTTCGCGCCGCGCATCGCCTCGTCGTTCGACCTGAGCGACACGCAGACGTTGCTCGCCGGCGTGTCGGCCGCGTTTGGCCCGAACGACACCGGCGCGAACAGCCGCACGGAAATTTACGGCGCAGACCTCTTCTGGAAATGGAAGCCGACGACCGCGCACGCGGGGTTTCCGTTCGTGTCGTGGCAGACGGAATTCCTCTACCGCCGCTTCGGCGCGGGTGCGGACGCGACGGCAGTGCCGGTGCTGCCCGCGGAAAACATCACCGACTGGGGCTTCTATTCGCAGCTCGCGTGGGGCTTCACGGAACGCTGGGTCGCCGGTCTGCGCGGTGAGTTTGTGTCCGGCAACAACGCGACCTTCGACAGGATGGACGTGTTCCGCGGCGACCGCACGCGCGTCTCGCCGGCGCTCACGTTCTTCCCGAGCGAGTTTTCGAAGGTCCGCCTCCAATACAATTACGACCACGGCCAGAACTTCGGTGATGACCACTCCGTGTGGCTCCAGTTGGAGTTCATGCTCGGCGCCCACGGCGCGCACAAATACTGAACCGCAACCAAACCAAGAATCTTCCATGACCATGAAAACATTGCTCTCCACTCTGCTTGCACTGCTCGGCCTCGCCGCCACGGCCGGGGCCAAACTCAACGTCGTCGCCACCACGCCGGACTTCGGCGCCATCGCCAAGGAAATCGGCGGCGACAAGATTGACCTCACGACGCTTGCCAAGCCGACCGAGGACCCGCACTTCGTGGACGCCAAACCCAGCTTCATCGTGAAGCTCAGCCGCGCCGACGCGCTCATCGAAGGCGGTGCCGAGCTTGAAGTGGGCTGGCTCCCGCCGCTCGTCGAGGGTGCGCGCAACTCGAAGCTCGAAGCCGGCAAGCCCGGTCGCATCCTGTGCAATCAGGGCCTCGCGCTGCTCGAAGTGCCCACGTCGCTCGACCGCTCCAAGGGCGACATCCACGCCGCCGGCAATCCGCATTACACCACCGACCCGGCGAACGCGAAAATCTGTGCCGCGACGATTGCGGGCGCGCTCGCGAAGCTCGATCCGAAGTCGGCGGATTACTTTCAGGCGAACCTCGTGAAGTTCACCGCGCGGCTCGACGCGAAACTCGCCGAGTGGCAGAAGCTGCTTGAACCCGCCAAGGGCAAGCGCATCGTCACGTATCACAACTCGTGGCCCTACTTCGCCGCGCGCTTTGGGTTGAAGATGGATTTGTTCCTCGAACCCAAGCCCGGCATTCCGCCCACGCCCTCGCACCTCGCCGAGGTGATCACGAGGGTGAAGGCGGAGAACATCCGCGCCATCGTCGTGGAGCCGCACCTCAACCGCAAAACCGCCGAGGCCGTCGCCGGTCACACCGGCGCGGTGCTGCTGGACTTCGCGCCGTATCCTGGCGGCGCGAAAGGCACGGAAGGTGGTTACATCGAATGGATGGACACGCTTGTCCATTCGCTCGCGAAGGGTTTTGCCACCGCCAAATAATTCACCCACCGACGCCATGGAATTCTTCAACATCATGAAGTGGCCGCTGATCGCGAGCCTGCTGCTGCCCGGCCTGCTCGTGTATCTCGGCCTGCACATCGTGCGGCGCGGCATCATCTTCGTGGACCTCGCGCTCGCGCAGGTGGCGGCGCTCGGCGCGTGCGTCTCCATTTTGCAGGGCCACGACGCGCACGACTGGCAGACCTACGCGTGGTCCGTCGGCTTCACGCTCATCGGCGCGGTGATCTTCACGTTCACCCGCGCGCGGGCGCATCATCAGGTGCCGCAGGAGGCGCTGATCGGCATCGTTTATGTGGTCGCCGCCGCCGCGGGCATCGTGCTCCTGAGCAACAGCCCGAACGGCAACGAGGAATTGCGCCACACGCTCGTCGGCGAACTGCTGCATCTGCAAAAACCCGAGCACGTCTTCCGGCCCTTCGCGCTCTACGCGGTCATCGGCGTGGTGCACTGGATTTTCCGGCGGCAGTTCCTCGCGCTCTCCTTCGAGCCGGAGGGCGCGGTGTCCGGCAAACTGTCGGTGCGCTGGTGGGACTTTCTTTTCTACGCGCTGTTCGGTGCGGTGGTGACGACCTTCGTGCAGATCGGCGGCGTGCTGCTGGTTTTCTCGTATCTCATCGTGCCGGCCGTCTGCGCCAACTTCCTCGCGCGCAAACTCGGCGCGCTCTTCCTCATCGGCTGGCTGGTCGCCACGCTGTCGAGCGTGCTCGGCCTCTACGCCTCCTCCCGCTTTGACCTGCCGACCGGCGCGGCCATTGTGTGCGCGCTCGGTGCGGCACTGGTGCTGGTGGGTGGCCTCGCAAAACTGCGCGGCGGCGGAAAACCGGCGTCGGAATGAATTCAGATCAAGCGGAGCGGTCGCTGGAGCATAAAAAATAAAGATTGCCCCCTTTGCCACTTTGGAACTTCCAACCTTAATCAGAGCGAATGACTTTAGTAGGAAGGCGGAGCGGGTAGCTTCGCCAAACGAAGGGCTACGTCATCTCGCTTGATTGTTCCAACGCCAGGCTTACGCGAGCCGAGAAACGCACTGCGGTCGGTAGTTGTTGGAGACGTGCTCTCGACGCGATGAAAGAAGACTTGGCAGATGGTGATGCCAGGCACCAAAGCAATGGGCACTTCTCCAACATTGCTCAACTCCAGCGTTAAGCAGCCGGTAAAACCTGGGTGAACACCAGCCGCAGTGGCGATGATGAGGCCTCGTCGGCCCCAAGAAGAACGCCCCACGACATAACCAGCCAACGTGCTTGGCAAGCGAAGCCATTCGAGAGTGACGGCGAGAACAAAGTCCTTTGGATGAAGGATGAACCGTTGGTGAAAGGGCACATAGTGTGTCTTTGCGAGTTTACCTGCGTCAGCATCCGTTGGATCGAGCTCATCAAGCACGTCCAAATGCGTGAAACGCGTTCGAGGCAGGGTCACGAACCAAGTTCCAAGGCGTAAATCGATGGAGGCCGCCCCACTGTCGTGCAGGTGCTTCAAATTCGGAGTCGGGCGAACGAAGAGTCTCTCTTGAGGATCTTCGGGTGGATTCTCGATCAATCTGGCAAGTGCGTCGGCCTTGAGAATCATTTTGACAGTGGGTTCTTGGTCTCAAACTCTAAAACTTCGAGCGACTTCAGGACAAGTTCGCGCAGCACCGCCTGCGACGAGTGTTCCGGGATTTTAGGGATATTATCCATAGTAGCTCTCCAACCTGCGTTGAGGATGTTCGCAAGGTGCCCGGCTTTTTCGGCTGGAGCCACGAGGCAGAAGTCATCATAAATGCGCCCGACGGCATCCGTGTGCTCTTTGCGCCCTTCCTCTGTGCTCCAATTCGGCAACCCCGGTTGACGCAACAAGGAATCCGCATGGGCGATCAGTTCCGGGACGAGTTCATCTGCCGCCTTGTCGGCTAATTCCACGAGAAACTTCTCGCGTTGATCGTCGTCGGAGGGTTCGTTTCTGTCCTTGAACCACGATTCGTAATCACTTGGCGGAGTAATCCTGTATTGCTGCGCGGCTTGAAGTTGAAAGCGAACACGACGAATCATGTTTGGATAATGCAAAGCACGTCGGCCTTCGAGAACCGGAGAGAGGAGATGAGCAAAGGCATACAGGAACGATTCGCCAAACAAGCGCAGCCCAACGAAATCGCAAAAGTATTCTTCGGTCTGGCGTTGCGCCCAGTTGAAAGCCGGAGCCCAAGCGGCCGTAGCGAATAGTTCGGTCTCGAGATCTTCGGGTTTAGCGACATCAAACAGTTTTTGAAACTTTGGCCACTGCGCAGGGGCGCGGATATTGGAGAGGATTGATGCCTTTAGGCGCCCGAGAAATGCCGGATGCCATAAGGATTTCTCCACCACCTCGCACCACAGAGCATGGCCAAATTCGTGACCTGCGAGCGGTGCCACCAAAGGATTGCCAGACTCGTGCGCGGGAATGCCGATCATCACGAAGCGTGGCAGGAGCGGGATCTGGGTATAAATGAAAGGGGAATAATTCCATTCTGAAGAAAGCAGCAGTTGAATGTTCGGCCCCAAGATGCGCCAGGCGAGGCGCTGTAGCGGCACGTAGATTTCAAATGCGTTGCGGACATTCGTGGAACGAAGAATGAAGCCGAGGAACGATAGGTAATACCAAAGGTCACTTAGCTGTTGCCTGCAAACTTGGTTGACCGTGTTCGGGTCACTGTCCTTGTCGAGCAGGTCGAGCATCTGGGCGTGCTGAGTGAAAACCTGTTTGATCCTCTGCAGAGCAGCTTCTGCTGCCGGATAAGGGAACTCGGAATGTTCGAGTCGCGCCAACTCGTCTCGAAAAGCAGCCAGCCTCTGTTTCGCGAATACCAGTAACTGCTCTGTGCCTGTCATCGGCAATACGGGTGAGTGGACCCCTCGTCGCGGAAGTCGCGATGGTGCGATGAAGCACCGCGGGCCAGGGCTAAACAGAAATCGCGCAAAACTTCCGCATGTTGGGCACCAGCATTGGCTGCCGACGCGTCAAGCCATACGGCAACCTCTCGCATCATTTCCTGAACGTCCGAGACCTTGGTCACTCGCTTGTCGGGGATCGTTTCCAACGCGCGACCGACTAAAACCATTGTGCTGGGGTCGAGCAGCGAACCGGATCGGTGTGTCCCTTCGTTCTCGTATTCCTGGTCGAACGAGTTTTTTAGCAACTCGCTCAATTCTTGAACCGCATCCATACTGCCAGGACTACCGCGCCGGAGCGCGTCGAGTTCAACCGCAGCGCGCGTCGCGAGCATTGGAAGCGATGGTTCGACGGCGCGAAGCCACGGCCGTAGAGTTGGAGCGTCGACGTTAAATTTCATAAAATAATTTGGGCTGAAAATTTTAGCAGGAATTTTGTAACAGCGAAGGCGTAGGGGGGCAAGTGGCGTTTTCGCGCGGCTCCACAAAAAATGGTGCGGGGCAAACGTAGGAATCCGTTTGTGCTGGCGGCGGGCTTGTTTAATCTCGGCCCGCAATGAATCCGCCGTCGCCCGATCCCATCGCGATGCTCCGCCCGCGCCGGCGCATTGAAGGTTTCTCCGCCATCCTGCTGCCGTTCCTCGCGAATGGCGATGTGGACTGGGCCGGCTTCACTTCGCACACGCGCCGCACGGTGCAGGCCGGCCTCGGCCCCGCGGTGAACATGGACACCGGCTTCGGCAACCTCATTGACGACGCCACCAAACGCCGGGCGCTCGAAATCACGCAGGCCGAATGCGGCGGGCGCAGCTACGTCGCCGGCGCGTTCGTCGGCGATCAGCCGGGCGCGGCCTTTAACTTCGACGCCTACGCGCGGCAGATGGCGATGATCCAGCAGTTCGGCGGCACGCCCGTCATTTTCCAAAGCTACGGCCTCACGCAGCAGAGCGACGACGCCATCGTGGCCGCCTACGCGAAACTCGGCACGGTGGCGGAGCGTTTCGTCGGCTTCGAGCTGGGCACCATGTTCGCGCCGTTCGGGAAAATTTATTCGCTCGAAGTCTATCGCGGCCTGATGGGCGTGAAGCAGTGCATCGGCGCCAAACATTCCTCGCTGCGCCGCGACCTCGAATGGCAGCGGCTCGCGCTCCGCGACGCCACGCGCCCCGACTTCCGCGTTTACACCGGCAACGACCTCGCCATTGACATGGTGATGTATGGCAGCGACTACCTGCTCGGCCTCTCGACCTTCGCGCCCGACGTCTTCGCCAAGCGCGACGCCGCGTGGGCCGCGGGCGACCCGGCGTTCTACGAACTCAACGACCTCCTGCAATACCTCGGCTTCCTCACCTTCCGCGCGCCCGTGCCCGCCTACAAACACAGCGCCGCGATGTTCCTCAAACTCCGCGGCTGGCTCGGCTGCGACGACACGCATCCGAAATCCGCGAAGCGCCCCGACTCGGATCGGGAAATTCTCGCAGACATTGTGAAGAGGCTCCCCTCGTGACTGGTAGCAGCCGACGTAAGGAGGCTCCAACTAAACCAAATTCAAAGTGAGCCTCGTCACCTCGGCTGCTACCCAATGAAAATAAAACCACGCCCCATTGGCCTCATCGGCCTCGGCCTCGTGGGCGGCGCGCTGGCGGAACGGTTGCGGCGTGCGGGCTTCCGCGTCGTGGGCTTCGATGTGGACGTGACGCGACGACGGACGCTCAAGAAACTTGGCGGCCACGCGGCCGAGTCAGCCGCCGAAATTTTCGCCGCGTGCGACCGCGTGCTGCTCTCGTTGCCGAACTCCAACGTGGTCGAGTCCGTCCTGCGTGAGGCCGCGCCGCAGCTTCGTCGCGGGCTGCGCATCATTGACACCACCACCGGCGAACCAGACGCCACCGCGCGACTCGGAGCAAAGCTGGCGCGGCGCGGCGTGCGTTACCTCGATGCCACCATCGTCGGCTCCAGCGCCCAAGTGCTCGCGGGCGAGGTGCTGGTGCTCGTGGGCGGGAAGCGGGCGGACTTCGTCGCGGCGCGGGATGTGTTCGGCACGTTCGCGAAGCAGGCATTCCACGTCGGCCCGTGCGGCAGCGGTGCGCGGATGAAGCTGGTGGTGAATCTCGTGCTTGGCCTCAATCGCGCCGTGCTCGCAGAAGGGATCGCGTTTGCCGGGCGCGTCGGCTTTTCGCAAAAGCTCGCGTTGGAAATCCTCAAAGCCGGCGCGGCGTATTCGCGCGTGATGGACACCAAGGGCGCGAAGATGCTCGCGCGCGATTTCAAACCGCAGGCAAAACTCGCACAGCATCTCAAGGATGTGCGGCTCATCCTGCAACTTGGCCGCAAGCGCGGCGCGAAGTTGCCGTTGAGCACGCTGCATCAGCGCATGCTCGCCGCGCTTGCCCGCGCTGGTTTCGCCGACGCGGATAACAGTGCCATCATCGAGGCGTTCGCTCCTCGCCGCCCCGTAGCCGCCGACGTGAGTCGGCGCACTTTGAACGTCCGGAGGAGTCAGCGCCGACTGACGTCGGCGGCTACGAGCACGAGGCAATGACCGCGCCGCTCTCCAAATCCGCCAGCCTGTGGGTGCTGTTTGTCGCCTTCGCGGGACTCGTCTGCGCGGGCGTGCAGCTCGGCCTGATGCCGCTCGCCGCGCTTTCGGTCGCGAAGTCGCTGCTCGGCGACGCCTTCACGCCGGGTCTCGCGGGCGATTGGTTCGCGCGCTACACGGCGGCGATGATGCTCGGCGGCGCGTTCGGCGGCATCGCGCTCGGCGCGCTTGGCGACCGCATCGGCCGCGCGCGGGCGACGGGCGTTTGCGTGCTGCTCTATTCGCTGGCGGGCGGCGCGGGGGCGTTCGTCACGAGCCAGGAGCAATTGCTCGCGCTGCGTTTCCTCGCGGGCTTCGGCGTGGGCGGCATGTGGCCCAATGGCGTCGCGCTCGTGGCCGAGTCGTGGGCCAACGCCTCGCGCCCGATGGTCGCCGGCATCGCGGGCACCGGACTGAACGTCGGCATCTTCTGCGTCTCGCAACTGGGCCGCGCGAAGCAAGTCACGCCGGAATCGTGGCGCTGGCTGCTCGAACTTTCCGGAACATCGGTGCTGCTCGGCCTAGTCGCGTTGTTCCTCGTGCCTGAATCTCCGAAGTGGCTCGCGGCCCGTCGTAGCAGTCGAGGTAACGAGACTCCATCTAATCGTGAGCGAAAGGATACCGATGGCGGTTGGGTCAAAGTGAGTCTCGTTACCTCGACTGCTACGAGATCCCCGCTCTCGGAACTTTTCCGCCCGCCGCTGCTTCGCCGCACGCTCATCGGCATCGCGCTCGGTGCCATCCCGCTCATCGGCGCGTGGGCGGCGAGCAAGTGGATGATTCCCTGGGCCGATGCCGTGGGCGGCACGGCGCATTCCGGACTCAAGGCGAACACGCAGCAATGGTGGGCGCTGGGTGCGATCCTCGGCAGCTTCTTCGGCGCGCATCTCGCGAATCTCCTCGGCCGCCGCGTGACCTATTTCCTCATCAGCCTGGGTTCGGTCACCCTGACGTGCGGCATCTTCGGTTTGCTCAAGCCGCTGGACGTCGCGTTTCTTCCGCTCGTCTTCGCGCAGGGTTTTGTCTCCACACTTTTCTTCGGCTGGCTGCCGTTGTATCTGCCGGAACTTTTTCCCACGCGTGTGCGCGCGACCGGTGCGGGCATCGCCTACAACTCCGGGCGTTTCATTTCCTCGGTAGGCATCTTTGCGGCGGGCGCGTTCATGGCGTGGTCGGGTGGCGACTACGCGCGTGTCGGCGTGGTCACCGGACTCATCTACGCGCTCGGCATGGTCGTGGTGTGGTGGGCGCCGGACACGGGCGGGAAACCTTTGGAGGACTGAACCAAACTTTGTGAGGCCAACATGAAAACAACTCCACTCAATCGCCGAAATTTTCTAGCCGCTTCCGGCGTCGCACTGGCCGCCGTGCCAGCGGCACTGCAACGAAACGAAGTCCGCGCTGCCACATTGCCCGCTCCGTTCAAGATTGATTGCCAGAGCCACCTCTTCGCGCCGGAACTCATCGCATTGATGGAGAAGCGCACGACCGACCCGACGGTCTTCACCAAGGACGGCACGCGCTACCTGAAGATGGGCGACTGGCTGCGCAAGGTTCCGCCGCTCTACCTCGACGTGGACGCGAAGCTCGCCACCATGGACGCCGCGGGCATCGCGCTGACCGCACTGAGCATCAACGACCCTGGCCCCGAGTGGTTCGGCGCGGACGGCCCGGCGGTCGCGCAGATGGCGAACGATTTCGTCGCGGGCGTCGTGGGCAAACATCCGACCCGCTTCTTCGGCCTGTGCGTGCTGCCGTGGCAGGACGTGCGCGCGTCGCTCGCGGAGCTTGACCGTTGCGTGCAGAAGCTGGGCATGAAGGGCCTGCTGCTCTACACCAATCTCGGGGGCCGCTTCCCCGACGAGCCGGAGTTTCGTCCCGTGCTCGCGCGCGCGGTCGAGCTGGACATTCCCGTTCTGTTGCACCCGGCCAAGCCGCTCACCACCGAGTTCGTGAAGGGCTATGAGATGACCAGCACGCTCGGCAACATGTTCGACAACACCATCGCGCTCACGCGGCTGCTCATGTCGGGCATCCTCGACGAGTTGCCGAAGCTCAAGCTCGTCTGCCCGCACCTTGGCGGCACGCTGCCCTACATCGTGGGCCGGCTCGACCATCAGGTGACAGTGCTCAAGCGCGGCCCGCGCAACCTCAAGCGAGCGCCAAGCGACTACCTCAGGCAAATCTGGCTCGACATCGTGTCCCCGCTGCCGCTCGCGATGAAATTCGGCGTCGAGTTCATGGGTGTGGACCGGCTGCTCTACGCCAGCGACCATCCGTGGGTGGAACCGCAGCTCATCAGCGACGGTCTGCGGAGTTTGAAACTGCCGGCTGCGGACGAGGCGAAAATATTCCGTGGCAATGCGCAGAAACTTTTCCGGCTTTGAACCAGTTCGTTCCTCCCGCATCCTCCCTTCACACGTCGCGAATTTATGGCCGAACCTTTCAAGCTCATTCGCATCCCGTCGCTGAAGACGGTGGAGGATTTTCGCAAACACTGCGCAGCTTTCTTGCTCTCATTTTCATTCCTGGCGTCGGGCGCGGACGGTGAAGGCGCGGCTTCGGTGGTGAAGGTTTCGACCGCTCCGGCGAACGACCGGCAGGTCATCGAGGGTTTCGGCGGCGCGCTCGCGTTCTGGGGCTACGATGCGGATGATACGACCCTGCGTTACGCGTTCGAGGACTTGGGCGCGACCATCGTGCGCGTGCCGGGGGATGTTGATTCGTCTGGCGACACCGAAAAGTATCGCACCGCCCTGGCGCGCGTTTCGCGTCTGGCGCCGCAGGCCAAAGTGCTCGTCTCGTTCTGGCAACCGCGTTCAGCGGCCCTGCCCCGGCAAGGAAGCTGGCTGGAGACGAATTCATCCGGTGGATACGTCCTGAAGCGCGCGCAGCAGGACGCGTGGGCGGACGAAATTGTGGGCCGGCTCAAGTTGATTCGCCGGGATTGGGGCGCCAATGTCGTGGCCGCCACCGTGCAAAATGAGCCGAACTTTTCCGTGCCCGGTTCGCTGACGTGCTCGTGGCCGCCGGAGGATTTGGCCGGCTTCGTCACGGAGGCGGTTGCGCCGCGCGCGCACCGGGCCGGACTGACGGTCGAGTTGGCCGCACCGGACCTTGCCTACACCGGTCACGATGCCTCTGAAGCGAAGCGGTTCCACGCGGTCAACGCCGCGCCCGCAACGGCCATCTTCGCCTATCACATGTATGATTCGTTCCGGGCGGGAGACACGAATGGCGGATGGGATGTGGTGCGCGCGCGGCAGCAGGCGCTGGGCGCGTATCTCCGAACGCAACTGCCGGGCAAGCGCGTCTGGATGACGGAAACCACCGGCGCGCAGTGGAACAGCCGGGAATGGCACACCTACGGGTGGTCGCCGGGCCTGGACGAACATGACAAAGCCATCGCGGCGGCGCGTTATCTGCACGCCGCGCTCGTGGACGCGGGGGCAAACGCGTTTCTCTGGTGGGGCCTCGCCTACAGCGCGCCGCCCGGGAGCGTCCATGGTGAGGACGAGCGCCAGAAATTCCGCGACGAAGGATTGATTCTCGTCGGGCCGGAGAAGCGCAATGGCGTCCATCCGTTTCAGGAGCGGACGAGGAAATACTTCGCGCTCAAGCAATATTTCCGTTTCGTCCAGCCGGGCGATGTGCGGCTTGAAGCCGATGCGCTGGAAGCGACGCTCATGGCGGCCTTTCGCAGTCAGGACCGCCGGCGGGTTGTCCTGGTGCTCATCAATCCTGAGCGCACACCGCGACCGCTGCGGCCGGTCATCGACGGTGATTACCGCTACCACCTCAAGGAAACCTGGGTGACCGATCGGGCGCGCGAGTGCGAACGCGTTGATTGGCAAAACACACTCGCTCCCGAGAGCGTGACGACGCTCGTGTATGCGGGTAAATGAACCCGCCCGCTCCCGCCATGAATTCAACCCCCTTCAAACTCACCCGCATCCCGTCGCTGAAGACGGTTGAGGACTTTCGTAAACACTGCGCGACGCTCGGAATTGAGTTGCCCTGCGAAGACGCCATCGAAGCGGGCGCGGGCTCGCCGCTCGCGCAGGCAGTGCCGAACATTGCCATCAACGGCAAGCGCATCGGCAACCGCGTCGCCATTCATCCGATGGAGGGCTGGGACGGCACGACGAGCGGCGGCGTGACTGAGGAGATGCGCCGGCGCTGGCAGCGCTTCGGCGAGAGCGGCGCGAAGTTGATTTGCGGCGCGGAGGCGATGGCCGTGCGGCCCGACGGGCGGGCGAATCCGAACCAACTCATCATCATCGAGCAGAACAAGGCGGGGCTGGCGGAGTTGATGGGCCTTCTAAAGAAAGCGCACGCGGAGCGCTACGGCACGACGGACGATCTGGTCATCGGCTTTCAGCTCACTCACTCGGGGCGCTTCTGCCGGCCCAACGAGCGGATGCGCTACGAGCCGCGCGTGGCGTTCCGGCATCCGATTCTCGATCCGAAGTTCAAAGTTACCAGCAACGCTCAGGTGTTCACCGACGACGAGATCGAGCGGCTCATCGAGGATTACATCCGCGCGGCGAGGCTGGCGTGGGACGTGGGCGCGGACTTCGTGGACCTCAAGCATTGCCACGGCTACCTGCTGCACGAGTTCCTCGGCGCGCACACGCGGCCCGGCAAGTTCGGCGGGAGTTTCGAGAATCGCACGCGTATCCTGCGCGACATCGTCGCGGGCATCCGCGCGAGTGGAAACAAGCTCGAGTTCGGCGTGCGCCTGAGTTGCTTCGACATG